>CAJOFT010000099.1 GCA_905234025.1 Paludibacteraceae bacterium | reverse complement strand
CGTCTCATAAAGACGATGAGAAACGCTTCGTCGTAACGCGTCAGCTGGCAGAAGAGAAATTAGCCAAAGCCGACATGATGCGTCTCCGCAATGCGATGTAAAATGAATGTCCTTGCAGAGAGTCACATATTTGCGTATACTATTCTTTTTGTGTAATTTTAAGTGCATTTTTTGAGATATGAAGAAAATCTTATTCTTTTTGTTTATTAGTCTATGCAGTATAAGTTGCGTGGCAGCAAATGATGAAGAATATGACATTATTGGAACATGGCAAGTAGTAAGTGGTTCTTCCGGCAATGATTTAGGAGATTACTATTCTGAAGACATTCAATATGTTTGGTTATGGACTTTCCAAAAAGGAGGGGTTTTAGTAATAGACGAGACTGATGATGGAGGAAAAATCTACAACACAACATATTCGTTGAATGGAGACATCTTAAAGATAGAAGAGAAAGACTATAAAATCTTAACTTATACGTTCAATGCTATGACCATTCGCTATGATAGTGAGTACGTAGAGTATCAAGGGAAGCAAGTTCATAGTTGGTTACAATTTACGCTTAAAAAGATAGAAGATACAGCGATTGAAAATGTGATATCTAACTCCAAGACTGTTAAACACATTGTAGATGGTCTGTTACTCATTGAGCGCGATGGCAAATTCTTCAATGCTTCTGGTACACAAATAAGATAGACACTTTTTTACGGTTCGCAGTTGGAGCAGATAAATGGTCGAGACCGCTTCTGGAGGATAGTTCTCCGGAAGCGGTTTGCTTTTTCGCCGTGGAAGATGGCGGCGAGTGGGGTAGAATTCGCAGCGAGGGAAAGAGCGGGGGAGTTTGTGGAGAAGATGTTGCCGAAAGAGAATTGGCTGGATTTGTCGTAACAACAGGGCAGAACTTCGCCGGAGAGGGTTATGACACAGCCTGTCCACAAGCGGTGGCAGGAACGGGACGGTTTGCGTTTGAGATGGTACTTGCCGTCTTTGCCTTTGGCGTAACGGGAGTATTTTTCATCGGTCGGCATTAAGGGATTTCCGTTTTCGAAATCATATAGTTGGGCGGTTTTCAAAGTCAAACTGTCTGCTCCCATTACTTTGTACTGCCGCTTCATAGCATCCCATTCATGTTCGTTGGTGCGCAACATGAGCGATTGTAACTCAATGTGCGTGCGGCTACCGGTTTTGTCTTTCGCCTGACGGAGATACATCAGCCCGTCCAACGCCTTATGCAAGTTGCCGCCTTTGCGGTATGCTCCGTAACTTTCCTCCGCCATGCCGTCAATGGAAACAATAATGCGGCTCAAGCCCGATTGCATCAGTTGTTCCGCCAACAAGGGCGTCAGTGCCAAAGCATTCGTGGAAACCGTGGTATATATACCTGCGTCATGCGCCAGTTTTATCATTTCCGGCAGGTTTTTGTTCAGCAACGGTTCGCCCTGAAAATAGAACTGAATGGTATGGACGGAGGATTTGACCTGCTCCAAAATGCGTTTGAACTGCGCGACAGAAAGCAAATCTTTGGTCTTTGTCGTGTTTTCCTTGCTTTGTCCGACAGGACATTCCGGGCATTGGAGTTGGCAAAAGTTGGCGGGTTCGATGGAAACGAAGGTCGGCAAATGACGTACACGCACTATCCCGAAAAGAGACAGTGCGTATGAAAATTCTGCGCGAATTATGTTCAGAAACCGCCTAACCATCAAACTTTTGGCTTTCTTTAGGTGTGCTCTTGGGCTTCTCTCAGGCTTCTCTCGGGTCAATCACCCAATAATCACGCAATATTGGTTAGTTGGCGAGAGGTATTTTATTGACGCGGCGTTCATGACGTCCACCCTCGAAATCTGTTGTGAAGAACTGGTTGACCATTGCCAGTGCTTTTTCCTTGCTGACGTAGTTTGCCGGCAAGCCGAGTACGTTGGCATTGTTGTGACGTCTTGCGAAATCCGCCAAAGGCACGTCCCAGCACAATGCTGCGCGAATGCCCTGATGCTTGTTGGCGGTGATGCAAATGCCGTTACCGGTCGAGCAAATCGTAATTCCGTAATCAAATTCGCCCTTTTCAACGGCTTCCGCCATCGGGTGTGCGAAATCGGGATAATCGCAACTCTCGGTGGAGTAGCAGCCGAAATCCTTCAACTCGGCGCCCTGCTCTTTGAGGTACGCCATTACATCCTGCTTGAGGTTATAGCCTGCGTGGTCCGAAGCCAACGCAATTTTCATTTCATTAATAGGTTTCATGTGTATTGTGGTTTTCAAAGATTATTTCCGTTTGTGTCTGTTCTTCTACGGCATCGTTTTTCGGATGCAGAATTGCCGCAAAGTTGGCAAACATCAGTTTACAAGCTATCGCCAACACGATGATACCGAAGAACTTGCGGATGATGTACAGCGATGTTTGTCCGAGGTATTTGGTGAGCCAGTTGGTGCCGATGAGCACAAAGTAAAGCACCGTGATGCACAAAAACAGCGAGACGCAAAGACTTGCGATTGAATATTCCGCGGTAATGGAAAGCAATGCGGTAAATGCGCCCGGTCCGGCATACATTGGAAATGCAAGCGGTACAATCGAACCGCTGCCATCCAGATTGCTTGTCTGGAAGATGGTGACATCCAAAATCATCTCCAGCGCCATCAGGAAAATAATAAATCCACCGGCAATGGCGAAATATTCAATCTGCACGCCGAAAAGTTTGAGAATCCACTCGCCGGCAAAAAGAAATGCCAACAAAATGACCATACTGGCAATACAAACACGCAAGGGGTGAATCTTTACGCCCTTCTCCTCCAGGGAGATCGTAATAGGGATGTTCCCGAACGGGTCAATGATGGCAATCAGGAAGACAAACGATGATACAATCTGCCAAAAGTCCAATTCTCCAAAAAATTCTTTCATGATATTTTCGATTTGGGCTGCAAAGGTACAGCTTTTTTTACAAATATGCAAGTTTTTTTGCTTCTAATTTTTGTAATTCGAATTTTTTTTGTACCTTTGCACGCCAAAATGAACAAAAGTTAACAAACCAAACACTAAATAGTATGATTAACTCCCAAGACATTAAGAACGGCGTATGTATCCGCATGGACGGCCGTTTGTATTTCGTTATTGAATTTCTGCATGTAAAACCCGGTAAGGGCAACACGATTATGCGTGTCAAATTCAAAGATGTTGTTGACGGCCGTGTTCTTGAGCGCCGTTTCAATATCGGTGAGAAACTGGAGGATGTGCGCGTAGAACGCCGTCCGTATCAGTATCTCTACAAAGAAGGTGCAGACTACATCTTTATGAATCAGGAAACTTATGAGCAAATTCCTATCGCTCACGACCTGATTACAGGTGTGGATTATCTCAAGGAAGGTTTCATTTGCGACGTTGTTTCCGACGCATCGACGGATACCGTGCTCTTTGCCGAACTGCCGACGAAAGTGGAACTGGAAGTGGTTTACACAGAGCCCGGTTTGAAGGGTGATACCGCTACCAACACACTCAAGCCCGCCAAATTGGAGACCGGTGCAGAGATCCGCGTGCCGCTGTTTATCAACGAAGGCGAGATTATCCGCGTAGATACCCGTGACGGCAGCTACTGCGAACGTGTACGCTAAATGTTTATAGGAAGCCATAGTGCGCTATGGCTTTGCTGTAGAAAGAAAATGGAGTTTCCTCAATCGGGAAACTCCATTAAATATGCCTTGATGAAAGTGTCAATATCGCCGTCCATAACGGCATTGACGTTTGAGGTCTGGTAATTTGTGCGGTGGTCTTTGACGCGGCGGTCATCAAAGACATACGACCGGATCTGCGAACCCCATTCAATCTTTTTCTTGCCGGCTTCGACCTTTGCAGCCGCCTGACGGCGTTTCTCCAGTTCCAGTTCATAGAGTTGTGACCGCAAATGGCGCAAGGCGTTCTCGCGGTTCTTCGGCTGGTCACGGGTTTCGGTGTTCTCAATAACTATCTCGTCCGGCTGGTTGGTCAGCGGATTGACAAACTTGTAGTGCAAGCGAACGCCGGATTCGACCTTGTTGACGTTCTGACCGCCTGCACCCGATGAACGGAATGTGTCCCAAGACAAGCCTGCGGGATTGACTTCCACCTCGATGGTATCGTCAATCAGCGGCACCACAAAGACACTGGCAAAACTTGTCATGCGCTTGCCTTGTGCGTTGTACGGGCTGACGCGGACCAAGCGATGCACACCGTTTTCGGACTTCAAATAGCCGTATGCCATGTCACCTTCGATGTTGAACGTTACGGTCTTGATGCCCGCTTCGTCGCCTTCTTGCAGGTTTTCAATGGTCACTTTGTAGTTGTGCTTTTCGCAATAGCGCTGGTACATACGCATGAGCTGTTCCGCCCAATCCTGTGCCTCTGTGCCACCTGCACCGCTCACAATCTTCAGCACGGCAGGCATTTGGTCCTCTTCGTGCGAGAGCATGTTCTTCATTTCGAGGTCTTCCACTTCCTGCAACGCTTTGGCGTATGCGGCATCAACTTCTTCTTCGGTCACCAACTCGTCCTTGTGGAAATCGAACGCCAGTTGCAGTTCGTCCGTGGCAGAGCGGACACCTTCATAGCCTTCAATCCAGCGCTTGATGCCTTTCACTTTGCGCATTTGCGCTTCAGCGGCTTTGGCATCGTCCCAGAATCCGGGTGCCTGCGTGTGCAGTTCTTCTTCTTCCAGTTGCACGCGCTTCTCATCGATTGCGAGGTACTGTTTCAGTTTCTCCGCGCGGGTCTGAATGTCTTTTAATTGTTCAATTGTTATCATATATAGGAATTTGCTGTTATGATTATGCTTTCAGGAGAGTATTATATCGGGCAAGGTACTTGCCAATGATATCAAACTCCAGATTGACAACCGTGCCGGGCTTGATGAACTTGAAGTTTGTGTTTTCAAAGGTGTAAGGAATGATGCACACACTGACATAGCCCTTGTTGCCTTGTATATCCGGATTGCAGACGGTTAGCGAGACGCCGTTTATGGTGACGGAACCTTTATCCACGCAGAAATAGCCGCGGGAAATGGCTTCTTTGGTTGTCTCGTACTCAAAGCGGAAATACCAACTGCCGTCGGTTTCGCGGACTTCGGTGCAGACTGCTGTCTGATCCACATGACCTTGCACGATATGTCCGTCCAAGCGGTCACCAAGCTGCATGGCACGTTCAAGATTGACGTAATCTCCTTCTTTCAGAACGCCGAGGTTTGTGCGGTTCAGGGTCTCTTGCATGGCGGTGACAGTATATAGATCGCCTTCGTTCTTAACGACGGTCAAACAGACACCGTTGTGGGCGATGGATTGGTCTATAGTAGTGCCGTCCGCAAAAGGATTACGGAGCGTGAAGTGTTTGTTGCCTTGTTCGGACTCAATTTTTATTATCGGCGACATTGCCTCTACGATTCCACTGAACATATTTTCTCATTTTTATATTTTCTCATTTATTCATTTTTCATTTTTCCGAAAGTATTTGCCTACGACAGGCAGGGCGGAGAGGGGAAAATCATTGCGCACAAGAACTGCAAGGTAAACAAACAGCAGGACAGTGCCGATTCCCATTAACGCCCACATGTCGCTAACATAGTACAGCCGGATGGCATAATATACCGCCAACAAAGCAATGGTCATCATGGTATAAATGCTGATGCGTCCGAGGTCATAAGGAATGGGTGCTTTCTTCTGTCCGATGAAATAAGACAGCAGCATAATACAGAAGTAGCATACAAGGCTGCTTCCGCAAGATGCCCAGTAGCCAATCCGCGGGACACCGACGATTTGCAGGACAAACGTTATAATAAGTCCGATGATGGAGAACCATGCGCCCCACTTTGTTTCGTCCGTCAATTTGTACCAGAAAGAAAGGTTGAAGTATATGCCCTGAAAGACATACGTCCACAATACAACGGGCACAATCTTCAGTCCTTCCCAGTAAGCGGGAGCGATGATATAACGGAAGATGTCCAGATAGAAGATGACGATGAGCATAATCATGTAGGAGAAGATGATGTAATACTTCATCGCATCGGCATACGCCTCAACAGATTGGTGGTCTTTGTGCTTGGCAAAGACGAATGGCTCATAGGCATAGCGGAACGCCTGCGTGAACATCATCATCACCATCGCAACCTTGAAACATGCGCCGTAAATGCCGAGTTGGGCTTCTGCGTCTTCGTAGGGATAAAGGTATGGGAAGAGGATTCTGTCAAGGGTCTGGTTCATAATGCCTGCGACGCCAAGTACCAGTAAGGGTAGGGAGTAACGGAGCATTTCCTTGAGCACAGACCAAGAGAAGTTTCCGCCTTTCGGAAGTGTAAAAGGCAACAGGCACAGCGTCTGTATTGCTGTGGCAAGGATGTTGCTTAAAAAGACATAGAACACGTCATTTTTGCCGAGCACCACCAGAAACAACAGGTTGAAAGCGATGTTCAGCACCACGAACAGCAGTTTGAGTGCCGCAAAGACCATCGGACGCTTTTGATAGCGCAGGTACGCAAACGGAATACATGCAAAGGCATCCATGGCGACCGTAACCGCCATGAGTGCGATAAACTCTGCATGGTCGGTGTAGCCGAGGACGTTCGCAATAGGCTGCCGGAAGACAACGCACAA
>CAJOFT010000098.1 GCA_905234025.1 Paludibacteraceae bacterium | reverse complement strand
TGCGTACTGCGGCGGTTCGTATGTGGGCAACTTTAACCAATTCAGCAAGGTTTACCGTATCATGGTTGGCGCTGCGCCGGAATACCGCCTTGATCCTTCATCGCTGAATAATATGTATATTAAGGTGGATGGCGGCAAGATGGCTCCGCTTTCGCAGTTTGTGACATTAGAAGAGATTGTTGGTTCGTCGTCGCACAAGCACTTCAACCTTTATCAATCCATCTCCTGTGCCGTAACAGCCGGTAACGGTTATTCTGAAAGCCAGGCGCATGAGGCTATTGCCGAGGTTTTCAAGGAAACAATGCCTATACGTTTGAGTACGGTTCGATGTCCCGTGAGGTTGAGTCCAGTTCGAAGAGTAACATGACCGTTCTTATCTATGCGATTTGCGTTGTTCTGATTTATCTCATCCTCGGATCGCTGTATAACTCGTGGCTCACGCCGTTTGCGGTGCTGCTGAGTGTGCCGTTCGGATTGATGGGTTCGTTCCTTTTCTCGTGGGTTGGAAACAAGATGGGTTTGCCGGGCATGGAGAACAATATTTATCTGCAAACGGGTGTGATTATGTTGATCGGTTTGCTGGCAAAGACGGCTATTCTTATTACCGAGTTTGCGAGTGAACGCCGTGCGCAAGGATTGAGTATTGTGGAAGCTGCTCTGGAAGCCTGCCGTGAACGTCTGCGTCCGATCTTGATGACCGTTATCACGATGATTGTAGGTATGTTGCCGCTTGTATTCTCCGGTGGTGCCGGTGCGAACGGTAACCGTGCGTTGGCGCTTGGTGTGGTAGGCGGTATGTCTATCGGTACGCTTGCGCTCGTATTCGTTGTGCCTGCGTTCTTCATTGTATTCCAAACTCTTCAGGAGAAATTTTCCGGTAGTCCGCTAAAAGAGGAAGGCGAGAAGCCTGCAGCCGAGACTCCGAAGAAAAGAAGAGGACAACTGAAAGGATCCATGCCCGTAGTGCTGCTGTTAGCTGTGTTTATGCTGTCGAGTTGCGGCGTTTACAAGAAATATACTTCCCAATCCGAGGCTCCGGACAATGTATTCGGCAGCGGCGATTCGATTGCACAAGAGGCAATGAATCAGGAATCCATTGCGGCAATTTCGTGGCGCGACTTCTTTGTTGACCCGCAATTGCAGGACCTCATTGATTCTGCACTTGCCCGCAATACGGATGTGCTGTCCGCCCGTTTGACTGTTGAGAAAGCCCAGGCTTCTCTCAGAGCTGCGAAATTGGCGTATCTGCCGTCGCTGAGTCTCTCGCCGCAGGCAAGCATTTACGGAACGGTGAGTTCAGGCGGAGCAGTCAGCGGTGCTTCCTATACCTATAATATTCCGCTGCAATTGGATTGGAATATAGGAATTTCCGGTTCGGTAACGGTGAACAAACGCAAAGCCCAGGCAGTACTTGCGCAAGCTGAAGCATCGCGCGATGCCATGCAGGCGAACATTGTTTCCACCGTGGCACAGGAGTATTTTATGCTTCTGCTTCTTGACCGCCAACTCCAAATCCTTGAAAAAACCGACAGTCTCTGGGACATTTCGCTTGAGACGGAACGCGCACTCTGGGAGAACGGCAGGGCATATTCCACCGCTGTCAACCAGATGGAATCCTCCAATCTCAGCGTCAAGACACAGATTATTGATACCAAACGCAGTATCCGGAATATAGAGAACTCCCTGTGCAAGCTGCTGGTACAAACTCCGCAACCTATTGTGCGCAACGAATGGGGTGCATACGCTTTGCCGGAAAAGTTCGGAACGGGTGTACCAGCCTCCTTTCTGGAGAACCGCCCCGATATCCGTGTGGCGGACCAGCAACTTGCAGAAGCATTCTACAACACAGCATCCGCGAAGGCAGCATTCTTTCCGTCTTTCTCGTTGCAGGGACTTCTCGGATGGACGAACAACGGCGGTGCAATTGCCGATCCCGGAGCATTGCTTATGCAGGCTGCTGCGTCATTGATGCAACCGATTTTCCAACAAGGCAAACTACGGGCAAGCCTCAAGATTGCCAAACTCAGCCAAGAGGAAAAGCTCAACAGTTACGTGCAGACCGTAATAGATGCCGGTAACCAAGTGAACGAAGCCCTTGCCGATTGTCAGGCGGCAAAGGACAAAGATATACTTTACAAACGCCAAGTTGAAGTGCTGCAGGACGCATATGATGGTACGCATGCACTTATGGACAACGGCAAGGCGCAATATCTGGAGGTGCTGACCGCCCAAGAATCCCTGCTTTCCGCGCAATTGAACGAGGCGGAAAACCTCTATTCCGGCGCAAAGGCACTCATTTCCCTGTATATTGCTCTTGGCGGCGGAGGCGAGTAAAAAAACGTTTGTGAACAGACATTAATAAAAAGAATACAGGCAAATGTTAGAGATTTTGAAGTTTACAATACCTTCGCTTATTGTGTTGGTGAGTGTGTGGATTGTGATGCACAAGTTGTTCAAGAATGAAGAACAGAAGCGGTTGTGGGAGTTGAAACGTGCTGCACAGAAAGAGATTTCTCCAACGCGTTTGCGTGCGTATGAGCGGCTTGCTTTGCTGCTTGAACGGACACAGCCGGAAGCACTGGTGATGGCATTGAGCGAACGCATGGAAGAAGCAGGATTGAGTATGGCGACAATGAGTGTGCCGAAAATGCAGCAGGAATTACTCCGTGCGGTGCGTCTAGAGTTTGACCACAACATGAGCCAGCAGGTGTATGTCAGTGACGAAGTGTGGGCGAAAATCATCGGCGCACGGGACCAGATAGGGGCATTTATTACTGCGATGGCGACGCAGTTGCCGCCGGAAGGAGGCGCGATGGATTATGCAAAAGTATTGATGACGGCATACCGGAACAACGGTGAAACTCCGCATCAGGAGGCGTTGGAGGCATTAAAGGACGAAGCAAGAGGATTGCTGTGAAAGTCGGAAAAAACATAGGGCTGTTTTTGCTGTTGGCGGTATTGGCTGCTTGCGAGCCTGATAAAACATGCCGTCAGGATGTTGATGTTGCGGCGGAGATTGTATTGAAGGGAACGGTCATTGACACAGCCGGAACAGCTACGGCGTTCACAAGTTGGGACAGTATAACCGTTCAAGGCGTCGGAAACGATTCGGTGCTGTACAACAATGCCAAGAGCGTGAGCAAACTGCTTGTGCCACTGAAGATTGACACCAACGTGACCGCCTATTCGCTGACGTGGCACGGACAGACGGATGTGGTTTATTTCCGGCATGACAACACAAGGCGTTTCGTTTCCATGGCTTGCGGCTGCGTGATATATCATTCAATAGAGGAAGTATGGTGCAATGGCGTTTGGATTGATTCGGTCAAAATAGTAAACAACGCAGTGGAAGCCGTTGAGCAGGAGAATGTACAGGTCTATGTGACCATTGTGGAGGAACCGTCAACGGAAGAAGAGGAAAACGGGGAGGAGTCCGAAGAGTGAAAGGACGTGCATGCATATTGTTTGTGGCGGTAATGCTTTGTGCAGCAGGACAGGCGCAAGAGACGGATTCGACAGCCGTTGTGACGGACGATTCGCTTTATATGGAGGCGATGGACACAACCTGGCTGCGGGCGGAAGCAATAGAGGCACCTGAAACGGTACCGCAGGACACGGTGGAGGAGAATGGAACAGGTTTGTCGGGCAAGTACGCAAGGCTGAAAGACGGAACGCGGATATATTCCGATACGGTGATTTATCAGGGGATGAACATTAAACTTGACCTTGCGAATACGATCCTCGAAGCCGCTACGTCAAAAGGAAAGATACTGAGTTTTGAAGCTGCATGGAATATACGTCTCAAGCAACGGTTCTATCCGACCTTGGAAGGCGGTTACGTCAAGGCAGATGCATATGCAGGCGGAGGCGAACAGAAGGGGGAAGGCGGATTTTTCCGCGTGGGAATGGATATTAACGGTCTGAAAAAGCACCCTGAACGGCTGAATGCTTTGTTGGTCGGAATACGTGTCGGAACAGGCATGCAGAACTATGACCTCACAGGAGTAACCGTGAACAGCCCGTATTGGAACGGCGAACAGAAACTGGACTTTTATAATCAGTTCCGCGCCGATTGCTGGGGAGAGGTGGTTGCAGGCTGTCAGGTGCAAGTGTGGGAAGGATTGCAAATGGGATGGTTTGTCAGGCTGAAGATTCTGTTCACACGCAAAGCAAGTGACGAAGAGGTTATGCCATACTATATTCCCGGATTCGGCTACCGCGATGACACAAACTGGGGATTTAACTATTATATAGGATATAAATTTTAACAATTATAAACAATCTTAAACTATTTTATTATGAACAGCACAAATTTAATGAACAAAGCTGCCAACAACATCCGTATTCTGGCAGCAGCAATGGTTGAAAAAGCAAAAAGCGGACACCCGGGCGGTGCAATGGGCGGTTCCGATTTTGTGAATGTACTCTTTTCGGAATTCTTGCGTTATGATCCTGAAAACCCCTCCTGGGAGGCGCGTGACCGTTTCTTCCTTGATCCGGGACACATGGCACCGATGCTGTACAGCCAGTTGTGCCTTGCAGGCAAGTTTACGTTGGACGAACTGCAAACTCTCCGTCAGTGGGGTAGTGTAGTTCCCGGACACCCTGAGCGTGACGTGGAGCGCGGTATTGAGAATACTTCCGGTCCGCTCGGACAAGGACATGTGTTTGCCGTTGGTGCTGCTATTGCGGCGAAGTGGTTCAACCACCGCGTAGGTGAAATGCATAATCCGAACATTTATGCATTTATCTCGGATGGTGGCGTGCAGGAAGAGATTTCGCAAGGCGCAGGGCGTCTGGCAGGTCACCTCGGTTTGGATAACCTGATTATGTTCTATGACAGCAATGAAATCCAACTTTCGACCGTATGCAAAGACGTTGACACCGAAGATGTAGCAAAGAAATACGAGGCTTGGGGCTGGTATGTTCAGGAAATTCCGGGCAACGATCCCGATGCCATCCGTGAGGCATTGCAAAAGGCTATCGCTGAGAAAGGCCGTCCGAGCCTCATTATCGGTCATACCGCAATGGGTAAGGGTGCTTTGACAGCCGATGGCGCTTCTTTCGAAGGCAAATGCTCGACCCACGGACAGCCGCTGTCCAAATCCGGTGCTTCATTTGAGAAGACCGTTGAGAACCTTGGCGGTGATCCGGCAAATCCGTTCCAAATCTTCCCCGAAGTGAAGGCATTGTACGACAACCGTGCCGCTGAACTGCGTGAATATGCCAATCAATATTATGCAAAATACCGTGAGTGGAAGAAAGCCAATCCTGTTTCGGCTGCCGAATACGAGGCATACATGAGTGGCGAAGTGCCCTGCATTGATTGGAGCATCGTACAACAGAAAGCCGGTGATTCGACCCGTGGTGCCAGTGCAACCGTACTTAGCTTCTTGGCAGAGAATGTAGGCAACATGATTGTTTCGTCGGCAGACCTCTCGAACTCCGACAAAACAGACGGCTTCCTCAAGAAGACCCACGCTTTCAAACGCGGTGACTTCAGCGGACAGTTCCTGCAGGCTGGTGTGAGCGAACTGACCATGGCGTGCGTTTGCATCGGTATGTCTCTGCACGGCGGAATTATCCCCGCTTGCGGCACGTTCTTCGTGTTCAGCGATTATATGAAACCGGCTGTCCGTCTGGCTGCGTTGATGGAGATTCCTGTTATCTTCGTTTGGAGTCATGACGCATTCCGTGTAGGTGAAGACGGTCCGACACACGAGCCCGTTGAGCAGGAGGCACAGATTCGTCTTATGGAGAAACTGCACAACCACCACGGCAAACCGAGTATGCTCGTTCTGCGCCCGGCAGACAGCGAAGAGACCACGCTGGCTTGGCGTGCTGCCATTGAGAATACCGCTACACCGAGTGCGCTCATTCTGAGCCGTCAGGACATAGCTCCGGTGCCCAATGTAAATCTCGAAGGCTTCCGCAAAGGTGCGTATATTGTTTCGAAGGACGAGAACCCGCAAGTTGTGCTGTTGGCTTCCGGTAGTGAGGTTTCGACGCTGCTGGCTGGTGCAGAGTTGCTGCGCAAAGAGGGTGTTCGCCTGCAAATCGTCAGTGTTCCGAGTGAAGGCCGCTTCCGCGAGCAAAGCAAAGAGTATCAGAACGAAATTCTGCCGAAGGGTGTTAAGCGTTTCGG
>CAJOFT010000097.1 GCA_905234025.1 Paludibacteraceae bacterium | reverse complement strand
TGGTACGAATAAGCCTATTATGGCAATAAAAATATAAGCGTGTTTCATATTAATGATTATATTTTGTTTACGACAGATACTAATGACAGCGCAAAGGTACTACTTTTTTTTGAATTATGCAAATATTTGCAGGTGGAATTGCAGAAAAGTTTGCAGAATCCCTATATTAGCAAATAGTCCAAAATCATACAATACTGAATGCCATCTGCGATGTCAACCTATACATGATGAGTCATAAGGCATCTTTTAGCCATTCTAAGCGAGTTTGCAACCACGAGGTCAGATACTCCACATCCTCGTTATAGGTGGCATAAGGAAACAAAAACGGACTTATTTGTACTCCAATTGTATGCCATACACTGTCATTACGTTCAACAAGAGGACGGAGGCGAAGAGCCGTTTCGAAAACAAAATCGTAGTAGGAAAACCGGTTATCATAAAAGAAACGGAAACGCTCATGTACATTCTGTACAAAAGCAGGGTCTTCTATCAAGCGTGTAATCCATTGGGCATTACGCACATAGAATCCTTGGGGATTGCGCGGGTCTTCCCAGATACAATTACCGAAACAGGTGTCATAATCCCATACGGGTCCCATTGCAATTTTGCCTTGCCGATTCAGATGCATGTAGCAACTGCTGTAAAAATTGCCATCACAATTTTTGGTTATTTCATTGATAAGATACCAATCCACCCAAGACGCTTCATCCAAATACTTTCGCCAACCTTTGACAGGATCGGTAAAATTGTCTCCGAATAGAGTTTCTTCCGCCTCCAAGAGAAACGTTCGAATCTGCATAACTTGCTCTGATGTGATGTTTTTGTGCGGCCAGTCTATACGGTAGGGATTTTCCATATGTGGCGTGCGGAACTGTATATCCTCATCCGTTACGCGGTTATCAATTTCCAGAAGCCATGCTCCCTGCTCCGCATTAACGCGATTGCGGTGTACCTCCACTTTCTCACATAACTGATAGATTCCTTTATAGACATTGTTATAATACAACTCCACAAAACAATAATGAGGTGTCCATTCCAACCGGCTGTCCTCCGACATTTTGAATGCCAAAGCATTGCGGATCATGGTCTTGTCAAAATAATTGGCAAGCAACACCCATTTCTTTGCCTCCGGCATACCACACAAAGAGACGCTTTGACTGAATTTAATATTAAATGGGAGTTTGGGAAACTCTGCTGTGCTGTTTCCGCGCAAGCGTACAACCGCATGTTCATCATATATGATTTTCGATACCGTTTCCGTAAACCGAATTATACATGCCGTGTCTTTCTTATCTAATTGCCAATCTTCCGTCGCGCATGTTATTTCCATCCGCGGCCAAGTGTTGATAGACACATCTTTCGAACAATTGGTTAAAAATGCCAAAAGCAGTAACATGGTGTGTATATGTAACTCTATCTTCGATTTCATTCCTTTAACATTTTGGATTGTAATACCAATCCTTTTTCCGTTGTTGCACAAACGATATACAAACCGGACGGCAAATGAGAGACAAGAATGGATAATTCCGTTGTTTGCAGGACACATACACCATTGCTATTGATTATAGATATCGCTGTCAATACAGCGTTGGAGCGAATTTCTATATGATCATTTGCAGGATTGGGTGAAACCATGAACTCCATCACATCTCTATCTGCTATTACAGACTCTATTTCTTCCGTCTGTTCTCCATTCTTCGAGGATGAAGGCATTGAAAGAGTTGAAGACGTTCTATTATCACATAGTGCATCGCGTATCGCGATATGCACCGTTGCCCCCTGCTGAATTACAAACGGGCTACGGATTTGGATTTCCTCACTTGCATAAATACATCCCTTTTGTCCACTTTGGATAGAAATTCCACTACCTCCATTAGAGGTAACAAGAGTTCCATTTTTGTGTATTTCAAAAAGTGTGTTGCTCACATTACTTTGATAAAGGTAAGAAAGTGGCAGCCAGCATATCGGTGTTTGAGGCTCGATGCCGAATAAGGCTGCTTGCTCATACGGATATAAAATATCTCCTGACGGGTTAAGTGTATAATCTCCACTATCCCCATTCCATCCCCAGTTAATACTAAATTTATTATCTGTAGTATATCCATATAGTACAAAAGCATGCCCTTTTCCATTTGCGTCCTCTCCACGATAAATAACTGGTCGCCCGGATGATATTTCCTGTTTTAATTGTGTTATCCATGCGTTAAATAATGCCAAGTTCATTTCTTGATACGTGATAGAGTTGTAATGAAAGACATTTTCTAATGCGTCTTGCACTTTTTCCAAATTTGAAGAAGAACCATCACTATTATATAGCATTCTCACCGCATATCCACAATCCCGTAAAAAATACGCTACCAAATTTGCATCATAATCAACCGTATTATTATATATTTCTGGTGGCATATGTGCCCAATCATAGGTTGCAAGATATGGTATGTTTACATAATTATTAATATTCTCCATATTTGCGAATTTTCGCGGAATAATTGCCGAATACGGCCATTGCCAATACCACATCACCATTCCCATTGCTACTGCATCACATCCGACAACAGTACGTCCACAGCTAACATCATACCATGTCGGACAATACGCATTATAGGGTTTTGCACAATAATTATAGTTGTCATTATTATAGCTCTGCCCCCACTTTGCCAATGCCATGCGATTAAGCGTATAACTTGACGGCAAGTCTCTATCCTGATTTTGATTTGCCGTTGCATATGTCCCGTTCAACAACTGCTCCCATTCTTCATTGGCGCGTGCATCGGGTATGCTGTCACGCGCATACTGCGTAGCTGCCTCATAGTAAGACAACAGCCATTGCATACCGTCTGGCATATCTTCCCAAGCGGGGAATTCTCCGGTAGATGCAGATGCCAGAATTGGAACTACCGCTTTTTCCGATGCTACCAATACCCAACCTTCATCCATCTGAAGGACATACAAAGGTGCTTTTTCAGAAGGAGATATAGTACTTATTCGATATGTCGGAGTCTGCCTTGTGTCCGCATGCCTGTATGCCCAATAAGCCAATCCGACTTCCGCTGCCATTTCCCGTGAAACGGATTGGGCGAGGCAACATGCAATGCAGGCAATTCCCAACATTGTAAAAATACATCGTTTCATAGTGTTATTATTTAGAGATTTGAGATTCCAATTCCTGTATGCGTTGCTCCTGCTGAATGATATACAGCGTCAATTCTTCCACCTTTTGCAAAAGTTGTATCTGCAATTCATTCATATTGACACCATTCTCCTGCATTTCTTGTGCAGAAGGGATTTCCGGCAAATGCTGATTCCGTTGTACATATTCTTTAACCTCGGACAAAGGACGCAGTTGATAAGCTTCGTCAAATACAAAGTCCGCTCCGGAAGCTACATTAACGTATATTTCGTTGGCACGGATGGCGCCCCGAACATCCAGTTTGTGTTGCGGATACAGAGTTCCGATACCTACATTTCCGGTATTATTGAAGATGCAATTACCCATTGTCCAGAATTGTATTTTAGCAACATGGTTATTTTCGCTATATGCCGTATATAACTGCAAACAAGACTCTAAAGAATCCTGAGTACAACCACCAGGTTTGATATCGACCATCGCAGCAGAATATATGCCTTTTGCAGTTCCCATTGTCAGCCTGTGAAGAGGCCAATACAAATAACTGTTTGCACATGTGCCTTCCCATGCGGCAGTACGCAAATGAAGTATACCGTTTACGTCCAATTTATATTGGGGTGTTGTTACACCAATACCTACATTTCCTTTGGTGAAATTATATTTGGTTGCCTTGAAGGACAGCAAATCATCGGCTTCCCATTCTCCCATTTGCACATAATCACCGTCTCCGAATTTCAAGAGACAGGCAGTCCTGTCCGTTGCACTGGTCGTAGATCCGATTTTCAATGCCCCTTTATAAACTTGTAATCGCTCAGTAGGACTATTTGTGCCGATTCCGACTTTTGTAGTGTCCGGATACGTGTACAATTTTTGAGTACCCGATTGCCATGACTGCGCATATGCGCTCAAGAGTAGCGTTGTTGCTACCGATAATACTAAAATGCGTTTCATACCATTATATTTATATTTTAGTTAAACATTAATTTTTGACTATGGAAGTGGCGGTGGGAACCGAGGGGTTTCTCACCGCCACAAAGTAATCGTTTAAGGTACAATAAACTGACCTACGAGCGCGCCATTGGCGGTCTGGAGACGGAGTACGTAAACACCGGAAGCAGGCAGCTGCTGCGACAAGGAATTAGTGAACTGCTGGTTGACAACAATGTTGCCCGTTGAAGCGTTGGTCACAATCGCCTGTGCAGACGGAATAGAACCATTCTGTTTGGTGACGGACAGCGTGTTTCCATTGCGGACAGCGCGGAAATCATTAGGACGAGTAGGATCCTGCCCTGATTGAGATGGTCCATCCAAAGGATTATCTCCCGGAATCATTTCCATTTGGATAACCGCTGTCAGTTCGATTTCCACTTCCTCCGCGCGGAGCGCGTACGGCATTGCAAAGAGTACGCCCAATGCCAAAGCAATAACTTTTGTCTTCATAAAACACATAATTTTGAGGTTAATAAAAAAGTTGCCGCCAAACGGCATTCGTTTGACGGCGCAAAAGTACTGCTTTTGGACGAAGTGACCAAATTTTAGAGTGGGCAAATGATTTTGCGTAAATTACTGATTGTCAGAAAGATGATTGTTTTGCGATGTGGGCAATTTCATTTCGGCATCGTTTTGGAGCTCATCTATCACCATCGAAATCAGATAATTTCGAAGTAATTTTCCTTCCGTGCCAAGTTTTTGAGCCACACGATATTTCATTTTGCCGATTCCTGTTATACCGTAATGAAGTATATTTGATATTTCAGTACGATTAAAGTTGAGGAGAACCAATACACATAGCCGTATATCCTGTTCGGGAAGATGATACGTTTTCCGCAATTTGGCAGCCAACATTCCAAAGTTGCGGTTGACAATCACGCACATATTATTATAGTCTTTCCAACAGATGTCTTTCAGAAAAGTTTCCGACTGTGTCATAGCCAAACACTTCTGCTCGATTTGCGCCCTCATGTTTTCCGTATAATCTGTATGCATCTGCACGATTTGATTATGCCGCTGTTCTGCCACATTATTACTATTTTCCAAATCTGCCACCTGCTGTGAGAGCAATCGGTGTTGGCGACTCTTTCTACGAACATATAATGCCAGTAACAATCCTATAATGCATATTGTAATAGCAACAGCATATAACCAACGCCTGTCGGGTTTGCGGTTCAAATCCTGCTCTAATAACTGGACTGCCTGCGATAATTTTCCTTGACGGATTTCCAAAAGTTTTTGGACATCAGATCTGTCGGCTGCTGTCTTTCTTACAGAAGCTATATCCTTATTCTCGTCGTCATCTGTCAGAATAAACAATGCATTGTTGAGATGGAACAAGTTTTGTGAAATTGCAATAACTTTTTCAGCGTACAAAACAGCAGAATCTTTAATTCCCAGAAACGAATAGGATTGTGCACATATTATTAATCCTGTTGCTTCAGTATTTCCCAACTGATACAATTGCTTGGCATAATATATGGCTGAATCATATTGCTGGACATAAAAACATGCAGCAGATCTTGTCTCATACGTTTTTGCCAGTACTGCGTCATCAGGACAAAGTGTTTTTATTTTTGACAGCAGAAAAAGAGCCTCCTCTTTATTCCCTTGTTCCGCCAGTTCGAATGCCATATCATTAAGGGCATAAAAATATGAGATGGAATCACCTGCACGGAGAAACATTTGCGAGGAACGGTCGTACATATCGTAGGACAGCGATAATTCGTCTGCCAAATGACAAAGGGAGCCCATATTGGAATAGGCACGTCCGATGATGTGGTAATCCGTGGAACGGGAGTGGGTGGCGTTGATGAAGCAGGTCATGGCTTCGGGATAGTGCTCGGCGGAACGGAGAAGACGACCGTAATGGTA
>CAJOFT010000096.1 GCA_905234025.1 Paludibacteraceae bacterium | reverse complement strand
AAGCCTGTCCTCATAGTAATTGCCGGTTCCAACGGTTCCAAAAAGAATCATAAAGCAGATTGTTCGCACTTTTTTTGTATGATATTATGAAAAAATTAAGGGAATTATATAGGAGTTAGCACCGAATTTCCTATACAAATATAAAGATAATTGATCAAAATAACAATAAACACAAAAGAAACCTGCAAGAAAATTTGCAGGTTTCAATTTTTTGTGCTACCTTTGCACTCGCAGAGGAAAACATGGGATGGCAGTAAGTAAGTCCTAACCAAAACAGAAAAATCCCTCTTTAATGTTATGAAAACAACAATTTTCACAACAGAGTGGCAGGAGAAAGTCCTTGACTTGATGTCACGTATGGGACTTATCTAATGTACTCTGTGGCAGGTGGATGTGAAATATGGTAGCATCCGCCTGTTTTTATATAATATTCAGAACCTTTTTAATGGATTCTTTGATTATATTCCTTAATTAATGTTTTGTTTATATAGTATCGTTATGATATAGGCACAAGTCATTGGTTATTTTCACTATCAAAAAGGACTTTAATCTCACTCATTTTTCGCATTTGTTGTGCAAATTCAGCACCACTTATTTCTCCGTCACGTAATTTAGTTAATAAATCCAAGTTACCTCTTGCCCATTCAATAACTTTATTTACTTTCCTCTGTGGTATAACGCATGGTGGAACAGACTCTTTATCCATGACCTGCAAACTTGGTATTGCGATTGGCATCCATTTTCTAGGGGAAGATATGTTGCGGTTTTGTTGAAATTTCATTCGATAACTTTGGTTGTGACCACTTATCTTCCATGAACCTGTGTCATCTATATATACCCAAACAGGTAATTCAGTACTTTCAGGACCATAGTTACTCATTTCTGCCACTATAGACGCTCTATTACCCCCTTCTTTCCATGCATTAAGCAAAGCAAAAAAAATAGAGCCATCAATTTTCATATTAGCGAAATCAATTAATACAGATATGTTTTGTTCTATAAAATTGCAAACATCATCAGGTATTTGATATCCTCCAATTGTTGATGGATTGTGTGAAATTGTTACAGGATGTACATTCTCTCCGTCAACAACAAACAAGCACAATGGGTGATTATTGTATTTATATGACTCACCACTATCCACAATAATATCAACAGATAGGCTTGTGTCCTTAGTTGGTAAATAAGTTACTCCTTCCTTAAGTTCCTCATCATAGATAGTTCTTGGATAGTTCTTACTGTCTGATGATGCTATAATATTCATTAGACTTTTAATTTCTTCTATTTCATCTTTATGTTTCATATATCTATATATATTTTAATATTACTAATTCTTCTGCAAAGATACAACTATTATTTCAAATAAACAAATTTTAGGGAAATAAAATGCGGTATATATCATTAAAAATAAGGAGTTAACACGTTATTTGGTGCTAACTGCTATATAATTCCCTAATTTTATAGGTTAAAGGTATAGGTTTAATGATAAAAGTTTGCACATGTCAAATCTTTTTTGTAACTTTGCACCGTATTTTGGAAATGTTTCCAACTTTAGTCATCGTGACAACAAATATAGTATCACTGTCAACCAATTTAGGAAACATGACAAAAATATACGATTATTAAGATAGCGTTCTAGTATACGTGTCAACCTTTTTCAGGTTTAGTCATTGTAGTTCTATTGAAAAGCTATTGGGTGTGTCTTGTATTTCTCTTATGGCAATGTAAGGACTATGTAAGGACAATGTAAGGACATTGGCTGCTTGAGTTGAGGGTTTTTTAGCAGACGCCCCGCATCTGCTCCATCCGAGTATGGACAATTGATAAATAACGTTCTTGCAACTGAGGCGTCAGGAATGATTCGCGTATCGTCTCCTCCCACCGCGGCAGCACTTGCACAAACCGTTTCCACATGTTCTCCTGCACTTTCTCCAACACACCACTCCGCGTCATTGCCGATGACCAATCACGCCAACAAATCTTGCGTTTCTTGCCGTTCAGATTCAATGCCAACTCCTCCGGATCAGTTGGCATCACTGCCAACGTGTTCACCAAATCGTATGCCGGACTCAATATATACTGCCCTTTCGGCGCATACAACGAAAAATTCTTCAAATGCATATCACTGTTCCCTGTCAGCCAGCTGAACAGCACAACTTGCCAGAAATTCACGACATCCAACATCGGTGCAGCTGACAGCCTGTTTACCACCTTACTAATCTGCTCATACGAACCGCGGTACTTGTACTCCGTCAATTGTTCCGACAACTGGCACAAGTCCTCCATGGCAATCTTCTCTCCTTTGTTCATTCTGTCAATACGTGTGGACAGGTACACCAATCGTCCATCCGCAAAACGCGCCAAACAATGCGGCACAACAGCAATACCGGCTTGTTCAGCCAAATGCATCGTCAGGTCCTCATTCTCCGGTAATTCTGCGTATTGCTCAGACTGAGGTTTCAAGATATATTTGCCGTTCAATCCCACAATTGTGAAGCGTGTTGTGTGCTCAATTTTCTGAATATCCATTGACAACTTCGCTTGCACTCCCGGCACTGTTGCCTGCGTACGAATCACAGACTTCGCCAATTGTAGAATCTGACCGTGGTCGTACGGCAGCTCAGGAACTACTGTCGTACCAAACATCTTTTTCGCACAAGACGCATGATAATCCACCTCTCCAGCCTTCAATTCTCTATAGCAATACAAACACCGCATAAAATTTACGATTTAAGGATTTACGATTTAGTCATTTTGGACTTGTTTGACGCTCACTGCCCCAATACAATCCTTGCAACATGTCAGCAGCAGCCCCATCCTGTCTCTCGGATTAATCTTCCAACTCTCCACAGCCACATCCAGCAACCATCCTTCCGGTATCAAGCCGTCAAAGAAAGGAAACATCACATTTGACACATACGGCTCCTCACGCAGCGGCAATGTCTGACTTACCGGCTGCGCCTCCCCACGTGCCAAGTACTCCGCATCATACGCAAAGACAAATCCGTTTTCATCTTCCCGTATTGTCCCTGCCGCTACACCTTTATAATACACCCGTCCCGCTTTCATAATCTCTCTCCTTCCATAGGCTCTAACTTGGCACCGAAAAGATAAAGGACTTGATTCACCTTGTCCATCCGCAACGTCTGTTTGCCTTGTTCCAACTCACGCACGAATCGCAATCCCACACCGGACTTCATACTCACGTCTTCCTGTGTCAATCCAAACTCTTTCCGTTTGGTCTTAACGTATGTAGCTAATGTTGTCATATATCTGCACCCTTTCGGGTATAATCTTACCATAATATTCCAAATATATCCCGTTCGGGTATAATTTTACGCAAATTCATTACTTTTATACCCTTTCGGGTGCAAAAGTACTGCTTTTATTTGATATGACCAAATTTTTCTCTAAAAAAGTCAAAGAAAAATGCAATTTTTGAGAAAAAACTCGCAAAAATACATGATGGTTTAATCAAACACTTCGATAAGGACATCCAAAGAAAGAGGCGGACGGAAATCTTCAATGTGAAGCGAATAATAATCGCAAAGTTGGCGGAGCAGCTGCTGGCGGTCGGAACGCGAAACCGGTACACGCAACAACTCCGGATGCTCGGCGGAGTCAATGGCAAAGCCCAACTGCGCGGCAAAACCGACCAGAAAATCCGTGTGGAAGCGCTCCAACGCCGTATTGCCGTCCAACACAAGAAGATTATCCGCAAGAAACTGAAACAGCGCTTCATCGGGCATCGGATGGCGGAGAATACGAAACAAAACTTCCGCAAGAAACATTTTGACAGACGCTTCCTCCATCGGGCGCGGTCTGTGACCGAGACGCGAATCCTGCGTACCCTGCCGCAGGCGGGACTCCTGCGTATCCGGTTGGAGCAAATGCGCTTCCTTGAGCGTCGGAACCGGTCTGTCAGGACGGATGTCCGCGGTTATTTCAATCAAGGAAAGCGGAGCATAAAGCGCTGCTGATTTCTTTTTTGAACCGGCACCATAGACCATAAAATTGATCCGTCCGCCGGAACGCGTATAAGTGTGCAAAATATGCGAACGGTCCGAATGACGTTGCAGATTCAAAACTATGGCTTCGGTGGTGACTAACATGCTATTTTTGCTATTCCGACTGCAAAAGTACAACAATTTTTCGACATAAAAGGCATGAAAAGCAAAAAAAATGCAAAAAAGTTTTGCTAATTCAGAAAAAAGCAGTACCTTTGCACGCTTTTTTCGTCTAACGGCTTTGACGAAGGGCATCAAACAGACCAATAATCGCCCCGCGACGGGGCTTAAAAAACAAAAAAGATATGAAACGTACATTCCAACCCTCGCAGCGCAAAAGACGCAACAAACACGGATTTCTTGAGAGAATGGCTTCCGCAAACGGTCGCCGTGTGTTGGCAGCCCGTCGTGCAAAAGGTCGCAAGAAACTGACCGTTGCAGACGAAGGACGCCACAAGTATTAATTGACAATTAGACAATTGACAATTGAAATACAGGGAAAAGAGATTCGTCTCCTTTCCCTTGTTTTGCAAAATTATGGAATCAACAAGACAACACAAGATTGCGCGCCTGATTCAAAAGGATTTGAGCGATATCTTTCTGCGGTATGCCCGTAATCTGAGCGGTGTGCTTATTTCGGTCAGCGAAGTACGCATTTCGCCGGATCTGGCAATTGCCCATGTGTATCTGAGCATATTTCCTCAGGACAAAGTAGCATCCACGATGGAGCATATCGAGAAAGATCAGAGCCGTATCCGTGGCGAAATGGGCAATTTAGAACGTCATCAGTTGCGGATAATCCCCGAACTGCATTTCCATTTGGACGAGACCATCGAACGGATGGAACGGATAGACTCATTGCTGAAACAATGAGTATTTGAGAATCTGAAGCTTTGAAGATTGAAGGGCACATAGCCTGGCGGTACATCTTCAGCAAGAAGAGTCACAACGCCATCAATATCGTCAGCGGCGTAAGTGCTGCGGCGGTAGGAGTTGTGACGGCAGCCATGGTATGCGTGCTCAGTGTGATGAACGGCTTCGGGTCACTGATTGAGGGCATGTTCTCGCAATTTGATCCGGAACTGCGTATCACCGCCACAGAAGGCAAATATTTCTCCGTGAATGATGAAGCAGTTCGCGAAGTACTTTCTCTGCCGGTTGTGGCAACATCTTCGCAGATTATTGAAGAAACGGCTTTAATCCGCTACAAAGAGCATCAAATGCCTGCACATCTGATGGGTGTGGATGACAATTTCGAAGTCCTGACAGGCATTGATTCAATTATTACGGATGGGTATTACAGTGTTTATGACGGTGCGTTTGAACGTGCCGTACTCGGTCGCGGTCTGGCAGGTCAGATTGGCATCAATGCCCATTTTGTAGGCGGTTTGCGGATCTACGCCCCCAAACGCAAAAGCCGCGTGAACATGCTGCGTCCGGACGAGAGTTTCAATGAGGCGAGCGCGTTCATTGCCGGTACGTTTGCCGTCAACCAAGTCAAATATGATGACAGTTACATGCTGATTTCGCTTCCTTTGGCGCGGTCGTTATTCGAATACGATTCCCTGACCGTCACGGCATTGCACCTCAAACTGACCGACGGCACGGCTGTCAAACCGGCAAAACGGCAGATACAGCATATTCTCGGAAACCGTTATGCCGTGCAAGACCGCTACGAGCAACAGGCGGATTTTTTCCGGATATTGAAAGTGGAGAAACTGTTGACCGTTCTGCTGTTGGCATTTATCATGCTGATTGCGTGCTTCAATATCATCAGTTCGCTGTCCATGCTGATTATTGACAAGCGCGAGGATATCCGGATTCTTCGCAATTTGGGAGCCGACAACACGCTGATTCGGCGGATATTTCTGTATGAAGGCTGGCTGACAAGTTCTCTGGGCGCACTGACCGGTCTTGTCGCCGGCATTGCCATTTGTCTGGTGCAGGAACATTTCGGGCTGCTCAAACTCGGAAGCGGCACCGAATATATCATATCGACCTACCCGGTGCAAGTACAGTTTTTGGACATTGTTATTATAGGTATTACGGTTATCCTGCTTGGCTTTGTATCAGCCTGGTATCCCGTACGCAAACTACATATCGAATGAAAAAGATTTTATACATATTGCCAATTTTTCTACTGCTGGCATGCAGTTCGAAGAAATCTTCAGAGCAGCCGGAAGTGTTGGAATCCGAACTGACACAAGGAAC
>CAJOFT010000095.1 GCA_905234025.1 Paludibacteraceae bacterium | reverse complement strand
GTCCTAATCCGTTATGCAACCACCTATGCCCATAATCCAAACTCAATCCAAATAACCAAGCCCAAAATCCACATAAAATCCACATATCCGCCGTTTCCGCTACACATAAAATCCAAGTAAATGTACATTTCATTTTTTTGTGCCTTTCCTCTCAAATCCTCTCTAATCCCTTATAAATAAAGGCATTGCACGATATTTTAACCTTTAATCATTTGTACATTTCGTTTTACTGCCCATAATCATATGTCAGAAAAAGTACCGCGACGAACGCGGGCGTGTCATCAAACAAGGACGGCAGGAAGCCTATGCGGTAAAGAACCCGCGGGACTGGAAAAAGACACCCACCAAAGGAGCCGAACTCGCGCACCATAACCGATGGCGCGAGGCGTGCCTGCGAACCACTCAGATCCTCCAGTCCGTCCAGCCGGACGGGCTCACTCAACAGCAGATCTTACACAGGCAGATCAACCGGATACCGGACTTCTACACGTCCGAAGAAGCACGTGCCCTTTATGAGCACTACCATCAGCGTTTCCTCGCGCAGCTATCCGGCAGCACGTATCGTCCCGACCCGCAAGCACCGCTCGATCCCGCAACATACAAGCCCAAACGCTACGCCCAGTTCCCGAACTTCGTTAGTGCCATGCTCTACCTCGCCCTCAAATCCGCCGGCTAACCCTCTATCTCCGGCATGTCTCTTCGTCCCGTTCGGCATTTCCTCTGTGCATCCGCCAAGATTGGCGGATAGGAAATGCCGCGTACACCCTCTTTCGGTAACCCGATAACCCGATCTGTCGATTTATCGGAACAAGGCCAAATCTGCCTGTCTCAGTCTAAATCTCTGCCTATCTTTGCCTAAATTGGCATATTCATGCATATTTTCGCCCCAAACCCTTGCATATCTCAAAAAAAAAGCTGTACCTTTGCACCCGAAATAATCGTTCGTGCTTATCGGGCGAGATTAGAATTTACGCCGAAGCCGTATAATACGGCGGAAGGATGAATTTCAAGACATATACGCAACATATACAAAGAAGGCGTATTGACTATCTGAATATAACCGTCACTCACTGACGTTAAACAGGAGGACATAATAAAAGGCGTTTATTGACGTTGTTTGCGACTCCTTGAAATCTTCGCAACATTTCGTACTTAGTCCAGACAGCAACAATGAATGTCCTCGTGGATATGTAATCTCAAGTCCTCGCCCGTATTGTGGGCGGGTGGGTTGTACATATCGGGCGTGGACTTCGGTTGTTTTTCTACTAAGTACAGGGATTGCGAAGCCCTCAAGGAGCGTGAAGAACAGACGGACTTCACGCTTTTTCGTGTATATATATAGGGGCGCGCAAACATTAAAAATTAATAATGGAGAAAGCCAAAAAGCCATAAGTGAGTAGGCAAAATCAACTAAAATCAAAAAACAAATGAAACGTATTTTATTTTTAGCACTTGCAGTAGCAAGTTCAGCAGCAATGTTTGCTGCAAAGAATGTTAAAACCATTCACGTAGTTCCTGAAACTGCCACTATTTACGTAAACGGAAACGAAGTAGGTAACGGAAGTTATACCTACAAGTTTGACAAACACACTGATTTTATCATGCTGAAATTTACAGCTCCAGGCTACATTACAAAAACCGTTAAATTAATGAAAGACAATCCCAAAGAAACAGTTGCTTATACTCTCTTTGAGGATGAAGCCTTCAAAAATTCAGTAGGTAGCAGTGATGGTGTAGATATTGCCAATAAATGGATGACCATTACCTGTAAAAAGGGCATGACGGAAGATAAAGTTTGGCGTCGTCTGATGAGCGTAGCTGTAGATAACTTCGAGAATGTTGAAGTTCGCGATAAAGCAGCTGGATGGATTAAAACAGCATGGAAAGATACCAACTTCACTTGTGGACTTACAGTACGTACCCGTCTGGAAGTACGTATCATGATAGGTGGTGAGGATGAAGATGAGTTGTCCTACAAGATTCGTGTTTCATCTGAGATTAAAGACACTGATTGCTTTGGTGACCAATGCTACGAGAAATATCCTCGTGTACTGCGTAAATTCTATGACGTGCTGAATGACATGCAAAGTTCACTAGGTGCAAACAACTAATTTATTATTACCATGAAACGCTATTATTTTATCATCGCCGCTCTTTGCACATGCTTATTTGCATCTGCGCAGAGTAAGAAAGTAGAGACTTTCGACAAAAACACATGGCACTGGACTGAAGGTGCTGATAAATTTCAATCAGTAGCTATTGAGGATGGATATCTTGTAATCCAAAACTTTAAAAAGAACAAAAAGGCGACACAATTGCAACAAATGGCAAGATCATATGCCAAATTGCCACTCCGTCCGCAAGAAAATTTTAAGCTAACTATCAAATACTCTGTTGCTGATTATTATACAACATGGTATCAAATCCTGTTCAACACCTCCAAACAATGCTTGGATGAAGACGCTGGAGATTTCGAGACGTATTACTTATTCAAGCTCGGTCCCTATTGGATTTTGAATATCGGTGACGGTCTTAAACATACAGATAAATTACCGGGAAAAATAAAGGTGAAAGGGGAATACCCCATGGAATTTGTGCTTCAAAAGAAAGGCAGAATTTCAACAATCGAATTGAATGGAATTCAATTATATGAGGGAGAATTGAAGATGACCAATTCATGCATTGGATTCCAAGTGCCTTTGGTTAATAATAAGAATTCCTACATTAAAATTGACGAGGTTATCGTTGAGCAGGCAGACCCTGACGATGACTAAAATTCAGTACTGAGAAAAGTCTCACACGCATTAAAAAGTGTGTGAGATTTTTCTCCTTTTAAATATAAACAGACCTATGAGAAAGGTTTTTACATTAGTAATGCTCATTATTTTCAGTGTGGCGGCAGTAGCTCAGAACGGAGTCAAACGTGTTGCAATTCTGGAAACGGTAGATAAATCCGGTTCTGTCAGCTACGGCACCAAACTTCTTCTACGCCAGAGCGTTACTTACGCTATAACACAGACACCCGGTTACGAAGGTTACAACCGCGTTGACATGGGGCAGATGTTAGGCGAGCATGAGTTCCAGCGTACAGGCTATGTGAGTGATTCACAAATCAAGAAACTCGGAGAAATGACAGGGGCTGCCTATGTGTTGATTGCCGAGGCGGCTTCATATGATGCGGAACACATTGTGATTTTAGCCAATCTGGTTAATGTAGAGACCGGACAGATAGAAAATTCTTCTATTCCTGTTGTGGCAGGGTTAGATCCTGAAGATATGGCTAAGTCCTGTTCCTATTTGGCGGAGATCTTACTCAACAAGCCGGGGCGCGCAATTACCTTATCAGGCGGCAGTACAAGAAATCCTCATACAACCAAGCCTTCCAACTCTATTCAACCGGTTCGTTCGGACAAAAACTACATGGAAACGGCTTTGGGCGTAGATATGGAGATGGTTTGGGTAGATGGAGGTGAGTTCATGATGGGCTGTACCGGAGAACAAAGCGACTGTCGTGAGGACGAGATGACTGTCAAACGAGTTAATATAGACGGCTTTTATATCGGTATGCTGGAAGTGACCCAAGCCCAATGGATGGCAGTAATGGGCACTTCTCTTGCTCAACAGAAAGACAAGACCAGCAATCGCAAGACTTACGGAATGGGACTTGAGTATCCTATGTACTACGTCAATTGGGAGGAAGCCATGGAGTTCTGCCGCGTATTGAGCAAGAAGACAGGCAGAAAATACACGCTTCCGACAGAGGCTCAATGGGAGTACGCAGCGCGTGGCGGTATTGCCAGCGACGGCACCAAATATGCCGGAAGTAATTCCCCTGAAAACATAGCTTGGTATAGCAAGAACGGTTTTGCTACTCATCCTTGCGGAGAGAAAGAGGCGAATGCCTTGGGAATATTTGACATGTCAGGAAACGTTGCTGAATGGTGTATTGACTGGTATACCAAAGATTACAAACGCTCACGGCGCGGGGGCAGTTTTGAGGACGGAGCGCGGAATTGCCGTGTTTCCAATAGAAGCAGCGAGTACCCCAACAGCCGTAGTTACAATACCGGGTTTCGGGTAGTTTGTATTCCTTAATTTAATATTTTTATACAATGAAAAAGATCATGACGGTAGCAATGACCTTAATCGTTGCATGCGGTTTTACATTTGCAGAGACAAGCACTCAGAAAGAAATCCGCAAAGAGCGGCAAGAGATCCGTAAACAAACCCAAAAGGAACTGAATGCACGAGTAGATCATGTGGTCGAGAAAGAAGCAAAACGTCTTGCCCAAGAAGGCTGGGAAGTAAAACCGGGTGCACTTCCATTGGAGAAACAACTGGAGCGCGTGTATCTGATGCAGTATGAGTATGACGAGGATTTGTTTCCGAAATACATCATGGGCGAGGCTTCGTCTGTAGGAGGGAACTATGATGCCGCCAAGACGGCTGCAATCTCTCTGGCTATCACTAATCTGGCAGGGCAGATTCAAACGGAAGTGACTGCTTTGGTAGAAAATACCGTGGTCAACAAACAACTCTCTGCCGAAGATGCAACCTCAATCACAGAGACCGTGATGAGTAGTAAAAACCTGATTACGCAGTCTATCGGCCGAACAATTCCCGTAATGGAGTGCTACCGTATCAACAGCAAGAAAAACAACGAGGTGCTTGTCCGTATAGCCTATAATGCGGAGATGGCGAAAGAGGCTGCACGCAAAGCGGTTCGTCAGGAACTGGAGCAGAAAGGCGAGAACCTGCATGAGCAATTAGACAAAATATTGGGATTCTAAAATCACTTCCGCGCCGAGGGAGCTGATACCTCCCTCGGCTGCACTAATAATTATTACCGGCATACTATGCCGGAGAAATGGGCATTGTTTATAAAAACAAGACTATATATCAGATGAAAAAAATAATCATTGTTTTACTATCGGCAATAGCGTTGACAGCAGTAGCGCAGCAACCGGGCTGGGTGAATCCTGTCGTACGTGAGAAACTATATCCGGCAGGGGAATATTATACCGGGTTCGCTTCGGCGAGTGTCAGCAACAGTGAAGACAAAGAGATTGTATATGACCGTGTGCGTCAGAACGCGCGTGCTGAGGCGGTAGCTTCTATCCAAGTGACCGTTGAGCAGACCATAGAGCGGTACATGCAGAATGTACAGGTGAACGAAGATGTTTCGACTAAAGACATCATGACCTCTAAAGCAGCTACGCAGACGGGTATAAAAGATATTCCGGGGCTGAAAGTGGAAGTATGGGAGAATCCCAAGACGGGAGATGTATGCGCTTTTGCATGGGTGAAGATTGCCAACCTATACCGGCAATTAATGCGGCGTATTGGAGCAAACAATGCCAAAATAGAAGTAGAAATAGAAACTATTGAAGCGATGATAGAGCGCGGCGACAAGATACAGGCAAAGAACAGCCTGCCGAAGATACAGGCGCTCATTGAGGATATAGAAAACGACCAGCGCATCATGCTCAGTATTGAGGTCAGCGCGCCAGACGAAGATATGTCAGTAGAAGAAACGAACCGCCTCAAAAAACGCTACCAGTCTCTAACTGCGGATCTCAAGAACGGAATAAACATCTATCTGATTTGCAATGCCTATATGTTCGGGCAAGCATATAATGCTCTTAAAGGCGAGATCCAAGGATCATTGAGTCCGATGGGCTGCACTTTTGTACGGAGTAGTAATGAGGCGGATTGGGTAATAACTGTTACTTCGACAGCAAGAGAGTATAATAAGAGTGATTGGGGTGGTGTGAGCTCGTATTTCGCTTATGTGGACGCGAAAATAAGTATTGATAAACGGGCAACCGGTCAGCGTATTTACGAAGATGCCATCAGCGAGAAGGGCAGTCATACTCATAACTATGAACAGGCTGCCCGTACGGCATATAAGAACATATCGCCCAAAATCAGCAAAATCATCAAAGAACAGATACAACAATAAAACCGGACAGGTGCTCTATTGTGACGTACAGGATGCGTAATATTCGTTGTATATTAAAAAAGTCAGACCCGCGCAAACGGGTCTGACTGAAGGAAAAAACGATCCTTTGATATATTGTCGAATCAATAGATTTTAGTAACTGATGGGCGTAATGGGTTACATTTGCATGAGCCATAGGGAAAAGAAGGGATCATACACTGAATAGAATCCTTTATCCTCAGTGATGAGATCTTTTTCCAATAATCCCCGGACTGCAGCATTCACAACACTTACAGTTTGCAGATGGTAAAAAAAGGGGCTTCTTTGCCCCGTCCTAATCCGTTATGCAACCACCTACTCAATCCAAATAACCAAGCCCAAAATCCACATAAAATCCACATATCCGCCGTTTCCGATACACATAAAATCCAAGTAAATGTACATTTCGTTTTTTGTACCTTTTTGCTCAAATTCTCTCTAATCTCTTATAAATAAAGGCATTGCACGATATTTTAACCTCTAACCTTTTGTACATTTGGTTTTACAGCCATACATCTTTCCCTTTTGTCGCATTATTGCGGCAACCACACCCACCTTTTTGAGGCTCCTCGTAAGAGGTGATGTGTGCTCCGTAGAAACAGTGGCTTCCGCTTGGGGAAGCGGACGGGAGGGGGCGCCGGCAGCGCCCGTTTCCGAGGAGAATACATCAGCCATAGGCTTTAGAGCCTCAAAACACCCGCCATCGTCTTCCGAGCCTCAAAACAAATATCGCGAAATCGCCTTACGCAATAAAAAATCGCCCAAAAACTTGCATATATCAAAAATTTGTTGTACCTTTGAGCCCAAAATGGTTTTGAAACCGAATACTACTCTTTTAAAACCGAAGCCCAACGGGATATCAAGGGCACTATCACATGAAAAATCTTAAACTCACGATGCTTCTTGCAGCATTGGCAATGGTGCTTGTTTCTTCTCTTTTCGTCGCTTGTGAAAAGAAAAACAGCAAAGATGGAGACTCCAGTTCCTACTCTATTGTAGGTACATGGGAGATGATCAGCAGCGGTTATTACGATTATTATTACGACACGACACAGGTTATTCGCCTGAACGCAGACCACACCGGCACCATCACGATTACAGGAGATGGTGAAAAGATCGTATATACGATTAAGTACAACTATGACAGTTCTACCTGCACCGGTGATGCGTTGATGACCTACTATGATTCGTATTATGGTAGAAGTTACACGTTCAACTATGAATTTAAAATCAAATGGTACGGCGAGGACACCATCTCCATTTACATACGTGAGGCAGACGATTATTATGATTATGACGAGTGGGGACTTATTGGCACATTCGAACGCCAATAAACACGCACGAATAACGCTGTCGGTACTCACGGCAGCGTTATTCATTAAATGCGTTATTCTACGGTACTGCACCGGAGTGGACGATACGTTGAGCGCAGGGCAGACACTCTGTGCTTATCTTTCTGTTCTTGCCGCCGCTTTAACGTTTGGCATGGTGGCTTGGTTTCCCAAACGTTGGCCTTCCGTGCTCGTACTCGTCCTCACCGACCTTTGGTTCATCGCCCTTATCTGGTATCACGCCGCCAATGGCGTTTGGCTGAACGCCCAGGCCATTTTCAGCATCACCGAGTTGCGCGGGTTCGAATCATCTATTCTCTCGTACCTCGCTTGGCCGCAACTTTTTCTGCCGCTCACTACTCTTTTGGCAGCCTATATCCTCTCCATCTTCCCTTCCCGGAAACCGGCAACAAACCGCCGCGTATTGGTTACGAATATAGTTCTAATCGTTTCTTTATCCATTTTCGCAGCCGTCGGACGCACATTTCTACCACAGAGCGAGGAGAATAAAATGCGCTCATTTCTGGCAGAAAAGAACTTCTATATTGCTACTCATTCGCCTCTCGCGCACCTTCTGATGATTGGAAAAGAGGCGGTGCAGGACGGCCTCTTGAGATGGAATGCCAAACGGCCTTTCTCGGAGCGGGAGAAAACTATTTTGGCTGAGATTCATCGCCCCGAACAAATGCCTGCCGAACCACAAGGACATTTGGTATATATCTTGGTGGAAAGTTGGGAGTCTTGGACATTGGAGACGGAAGACCGTTTCGGACAGGCTATATGCCCTTATCTCAACGCATATATCAACAGCCGTCCGCGGCTGTATGTGAAAGAGGTAGAGACACAACAAGTGTATGGCAGAAGTGGCGACGGGCAACTGATTACCCAAACAGGACTGCTGCCGCTCTCATCCGGCATCGCCTGCCGCCAGTTCGGAGAGAACACCTACCCTAACCTGGCGCATTTCTACAAAAGCGGAGCGGTACTGAACCCCTATTTTGTACCCGTTTGGAACCAGACGGTTGTCACCGGTTCGTACGGCTTTGAGAGGCTCATTAGTCCGCGCCGGTTCCGCAACTGGAACGATAGTCTTCTAATGGTCGAGGCGCAGCGTTTCCTGACGCACGCCACGGCCCCTACCGCGGCGCTCATCCTGACTATTGACACCCACACGCCGTTCCGCACGAAACAAGACACAGCCTCGCTCGACGAGCGTTTTACCGAGGTGGAGAAAGACTACCTCCGGAGCGTGCGATATACAGACCGTCAGATAGGTGCCTTCCTGCAATGGGCTGACACGGCGGCTGTAATGCAAAACGCTACCTTCGTCATCACCGCGGATCATAACCATTTTGAGCGCAGAGACGGAAAAGGTTTCTGCCCCTTTATCCTTGTCTCGCCGTGCATCTCGCAGCCGGTAAACTACAGCAACGCCCTGCAGATGGACATCTTCCCTACTGTTCTACACGCCATAGGCCAAAGCAATTACGCTTGGCGGGGGTTCGGCGTGGATCTATTGGACACGAGTGCCTCCTACCTTCTTCAGCACCGCCCTATCAGCGTCCAAGAGGCCTACCGCCTCTCTGACAAACTCATCCGTTCGAACTATTTCAGCCCATTAGTGTCCACTAAAGATTTGTTATAGTCAGCCTATATGGTTGATATATAGATTGATATAACAATTTATAAAGTGCGACGATTTGATTTTATTTATGTTTATTGCTTTGAGTGCTTTACCTTTTGAGTAACAAATATTTAGCAAAAACTGTCTGGAAGCTTGCTTACAAGCAGGTTTTGATGACTGTTTGTTAAAGAAGCACGCTTCTAAAGCACTCAAAGGGTTTATCTTTGTTTTTTTTACTTTTTTAGTGGACACTACTGAATTTGCATATATCAAAAATTTGTTGTACCTTGTGCACCACAAAACGATTAGCACATGATATATTATTTCTCAGCCACAGGTAACAGTCAGCATGTGGCAACCCGTATCGCCGAAGCACTCGGCACGCAAGAGCAGTCGATTGAGACCGCAAGTACCTCCATCGTTCTGACGGACGGCGAGCCGCTCGGCTTCGTCACACCCACCAACTGGAACGAACTGCCGGTTCTGGT
>CAJOFT010000094.1 GCA_905234025.1 Paludibacteraceae bacterium | reverse complement strand
GGTTCGCCTTCAACATACGGCTCAACAATCAGGTGCACTTCACCGAACTGACCGCTACCGCCGGACTGTTTCTTGTGACGATAGTCTGCACGTGCAGCCTTTGTGATGGTCTCGCGATACGGGATCTTCGGCTCATCGTACTCAATCATCATCTTGTCATTGTTCTCCAGACGCCATTTCAAGGTACGCAGGTGGAACTCACCCTGACCGCTTACGATGGTCTGTTTCAGTTCCTTGCTCTGCTCAACAATCCAAGTCGGGTCTTCCTCGTGCATACGGGTCAGAAGTGCACTCAGTTTCTCGGCGTCTGCCTCATTCTGCGGACGGATAGCACGACGGTACTTCGGCTCCGGATAAGAGATTGCCGGATACTGGTTGTCGCAATCCTTTGCATTCAGCGTGTTGCCTGTACGTGTATCTTTCAGCTTAACGGTTGCTGCAATGTCACCTGCTGCCACTTCGTCCACCGGAACACGGATGCTGCCGGCTACCGAGTACAACTGCGAAATACGTTCTTTGCTGCCGCGGTCCATGTTCTGCAGGTCGTCTGCGCCATGAACTGTTCCTTGCATTACCTTGAAGTAGTTCACCTCACCGATATGCGGTTCTACGCTGGTCTTGAAGATGAACATCGAAGCCGGAGCCTTTGCATCAGGAGCCACTTCCTTGCCGTCTTTCGTAACGGGTTTCGGAGCTTCTGCTACGCTTGGAGCCATGTCGCCGAGGAACTCCATCAAACGACGTGCACCCATATCTTTCACACCGCATGCGCAAAGTACCGGATATACGCCTGCCTCTGCAAATACGACCTTCAAACCGCGGATCGTATCTTCCTCGGAAAGTGTGCCTTCTTCGAAGAACTTCTCCATCAGTGCCTCATCAGCTTCAGCTGCCATCTCGTGCAATGCGCCAAGCAGTTCCTCAACTTTGCCTGCTTCCGATGCCGGAATGTCTTTCAGTTCAGGAGCACCGCCTTCGGGTTTCCATACCAACATTTTGCCTTTCAGCACGTCAATAACGGCATTGAATCCGTTCACCGGATATTGCACCAGACAAACCTTGTTGCCGAAGTTGTCTTTCAGTGCCTCGAACGTACGCTCGAAGTTTGCATTCTCGTGGTCGCATTTGTTAACAACGAACACCACGGGTTTCTTGGCATTTTCTGCCAAACGGAAGTTGTTCTGTGTACCAACTTCCACGCCGCCATTACAGGTCAGCACGATGGCTGCCGTGTCAACTACATGCAGTGCCGTTACAGTACCGCCGCTGAAGTCGTCCGAACCGGCGCAATCGATGATGTTCAGTTTCTTGCCGCCGAACTCGATGTTACATACTGTCGAGAAAACGGAGTAGCCGTACTCCTTCTCTACCGGAAAATAGTCGCATACGGTTGATTGTGCTTCCACGGTACCGCGACGTTTGATAACTCCGCTCTCAAAGAGCATTGACTCCATCAAGGTAGTCTTACCTGAACCACTGCCACCCATCAGGGCAATGTTCTTGATTTCATTAGCTTGATAAACTTTTGCCATTTCTTATATTTTTACTTTAATGTTTTATCAACTTTTACGTTTGCGTAGCAAACCGAAAAAATCGTGCAAAAGTACAACAATTTTTTCGTTCCTGCAAATATTTTTTTGCTTTTCTTTGAATTTTATTCACCCTTTGTTTGATTTCCGCGTTCAATGCTGTCAGGTTGTTCCACCATAATGATACGCGGATCATTCAAATCGCTCTCGTTTTTCTTCAGGATGTAGTATGCCAGCAGCAGCGCCAGAATAAACAGCACGCTCAATATAATCACCAGTATTTCAAACACTTTCGCAGCTTTCAGCACCGGCGGGCGGCTCATATCTTGTGCACGCAGGAACACATTGTGCAGCGTAATCGGCGTGCCTGCTTCCCGCATATCTTTCAGATTGTCCTCAATGCTTTCGCTGAACGTCTTGATGTAGCCTAAATACGCTCCTGCGCCGAGCAGACGCACTGCCAGTCCCGCATTCGGAGTCTCATCGATATACGTGTTCAGCATTTTTGCATCTGTCAGTGCTTCTTCCAGTTCTTTGGTGGACAACACCTTGTTTATATACCCGGGATTGGTGGCTTCCAGATGTCCCTCCACGCTTTCGATACCTGCACTCAGCACGGCATCCACTTTGCTCGGAACGCGCGCAGACAGGAATAACAGTAACTCGCAGACAATCAGCCCGACTATGGCTACTGCCAGCATGATTTTCTTGTGGGCGGAATCTTTCATCGGCAGCAGCAACCGCCACATTATCAGTCCCACACTTGCCAGAATTACAATGGCAAAAAATACAACAGAAACAGTTTTCATAACCTTATATATTTAATTTCATTTTCTTTCATTCACACCATTCTCACCATTTGCACCATTTGCACCATTCGCACCATTTGCACCATTCGCACCATTCGCACCATTTGCACCATTTGCACCATTCGCACCATTCGCACCATTCGCATCATTCAAATACACCACCGTCTTCTGCGGCTTGCAGTTTTCCCGCATTTGCACGATGAGCGGTTTTCCCATCCGCTTCAATTCTTTGTACCGTTCCGGACATCCCATATCTTTCAGCACCAATATGGTCAGCAGCCGCCCGCAGGGCGCGTGCATGAACTCCGTGAACGTATCCGGACGCCACTGATTCGCATTACGCTGCATCAGAAGGTCGTATTTCCGTTTTTTATCCTCCCACGACGCAAATATCTGCCACGACACCCGCAGACAAACTATCACGCCAACAGCCTGAATTGCCACCACCCACCATCCGATGCGGTAGCCCGGAAATAGCGCAATGCCTATCCCCACCAAAAGGAGGAGAAAGGCATACGCATTGAGATACACAAATCTCGTAAAAGTCGAGATCGGATGCCGCATTATTACTGTGCAGCGCTGATTGCTTTGTAGAACGCATCTACAACCTTCTGAGCCTCAGCCTCTTCGCTTACGGGCAGCAGAACGGACGTACGCTGTGTGAACGCATCGTAGTACAGGTTGTAAGATTGGCAGAAGCAGCCGAAGCATACGCCTTCCTTGGTGTAGCCGACTTCTTTCACGCTGCTCGGCAGCAGATACTTCACGTTTTTGCCTAATGTCAGTACCCAGCAGGCTTTGAACTCTATGATCTCTACCACGCGTTTGTCGGTGATAACGATGTAGCCTTTGCGCTTGTTACCAATCAGGAGGTTCAGAAGCTTCATGATTGAGCCGATTACTTTTGCAATCGGGTTTTGGCTGGAAGCCCACATTTCAGCTTCAAGCTCCATAACGAGGTTTTCACCTGCAGCCAGTACGAGGCCGGATTTCAGTTGTGCCATAAATTGTTGTTTTTAATTAAATAATGATTAATACCCCTACTTCCTTTCGCGGCGGTTCGGGTTTCTCCGTTATATTTTTTCCGTTTCGTTTCGGGTTCGCGACTGTTTCTTTCGGGTTCGCGGGTGTCTCGCCCGCGCCTTTGGATGTCTCGTTCCTGGTTCGCAGGTGTCTGCCCACGCATTTGGATGTCTCGTTCCGGGTTCGCGGGTGTCTCGCCCGCGCCTTTGGATGTCTCGTTCCTGGTTCGCAAGTGTCTGCCCACGCCTTTGGATGTCTCGTTCCTGGGTTCGCGGGTGTCTCGCCCGCGCCATTGGAGAATTTTTCTCCGTTCAGCGTGCAAAATTACTGCTTTTTTTTCATCCCCGCAAGCATTTCCCGATATTTTTTTAACTTTTTTTTCATTTTTTTCTTGCGTTTTCTTGCACAATCCAAATTTTTGCACTACCTTTGCACCGTTTTTCATTATCCGTCATCTAATCTTGCACGAATGATATACGAATGATAAACGAAACATAAACGAATCATAAACAACGTATAAATATAAGAGCACCATAAGAGAAGCGTAAGAGAAACGGCACTTTTGAACACCCTGAAACGTATTTTATTAACTTTTATAAATTTTACAATTATGGCAGTAGCAGTTCCGGCAACCCCGTTTGCCGACCTTCATGGCAAACTCAGCCAAACCGACAAAATCATTTTCCGCGTCAGAGACGGCATCTTGCAGGCATATGCCGTCAAGAATCCCTATTCCGGCAAACCGACCGAAGCACAGAAGCAACGGCGGAACGTCTTCAAGGACCTCAATCAGCAGGCAAAAGCCATTTATGCTGATCCCGAACAGCGTGCAATCTGGCAGGAGCGTTTTGTAGCGTTCACCTCCACGCGCAAGTACAAGAAACAGCTCGCCAAGTACATTGCCGAGCACCGTGCACCGTCGCGTTTCCCCGCGATTGCCGTTCCCAAATCGGAGAGAACGCCCAAACCGCCAACCACTCTCTACGGTTTCATCCTCTCCTCCCTCGCACACAGAGCCTGACCGTTATAAAACCTTCAAATCAAAAAAAGTGCTGCAAAAATGCACTTTTTTTTGTGTATATGCAATTTTTGTTGTAATTTTGCAGGCTAATTTGCGCTTAACAAATAAAAATATATAATGAACAACAGTTTATCTTTTCAACTCGGCACGTCCGTAGCGCAATATTTGATGCAGTACGGACAGAAAGAACTCAACTACGACGAGTTCAAACAGGGCATCGAATTTGTGATGAATGCCTCCGCCAAAGCCAAAGAAGCCGGAGAGCAGTTCCTTGCAGCCAACGCCAAACGCCCGGAAGTAAAAACCACCGCCTCCGGATTGCAGTATGAGGTGTTGGAGGGCACCCTCGGTCAGAAACCCAAAGCAACAGACACCGTGCGCGTACATTATGAAGGCACGCTGATAGATGGCACGGTTTTTGATAGCAGTTACAAGCGCGGACAAAGTATCTCCTTCGCACTCAATCAGGTCATCAAAGGCTGGACGGAAGGACTGCAGCTGATGTCCGTAGGCAGCAAGTACAAACTGTACATCCCCTACCAATTAGGCTATGGTGCCGCCGGTGCAGGCGCAGATATACCGCCGTATGCAGCACTGATTTTCACGGTCGAACTGCTCGGAATAGAATAACAAACCGGAACAACAACAAACAATCATAAACAACAAACAAATGAAAAAGATTTCGATTCTCGCCATTGCAGTAATGGCATTGATTTCATGCGGTAACACGTACACCGCAAAGAATGTGGATTTAACGAACATGAACGACTCCGTAAACTTCGCCTTGGGTATCGTGAACGGAGCAAACCTCAAGATGTACCAACTGCGCAACGACAGTTCGGAGGAGACAATCACCGAATTCATCGACGCACTCCAACGCGGCTATGACGGTCAGATTGAGGAACTGAGCGAAGCCGCTTCCGTTGGTCGGAATATCGGCAACGCCATCAAATCTTCCGAAAAAACCGGTCTGGCAGAAAACGCAGCATGGACGCTGAACGAAAAAATGTTCTTCCAGGGTCTCATCAACGGTATTTACGGTGACACAGTCGTTATGAAAACAGACGTGGCACGTGATTATTTCCAGAATGCTTACCAGGCTTCCGCCAACAGCGACAAAGTGGCAGGCAAAGCCATTCGCGCCACTTGCCCGAAATCCGCAAAAGCCGTCAGCCTGAAATGCGAAACCGACAGCCTGAACTATGCCTTCGGTCTGCTGAACGGCAACGAAGTGAGAATGTATGTGCTTGCAAACGACAGCGACGGCAGTATGACCAAAGAGTTTATCGCAAACGTGAACAAAGGTCTCAAACAGCACATCAACAACCCGCAAGTTGTGAATATGGGTGAGCAAATCGGTAAAAACATCAAGGATCAGGAAGCAACCGGTCTGATTGGCGAGCCGTCTCTTGTAACCGATTTCGAACTTATCAAACAGGGCTTCATCAACGGTCTTTACGAGCATTACGAGCAGTTTGATGCCCAGTCCGCAGGCGCATATATCCAGAACACGATTAACACCATCAAATTCGGTGACACGAAGAAACAGGGCGAACAGTTCCTTGCCGAAAACGCACTCAAAGACGGTGTAATTGTTACGGAAAGCGGTCTGCAATACGAAGTGCTGAAGATGGGCAAAGGTCCCAAACCCACTGAAACCGACAAGGTGAAAGTTCACTATCACGGCACATTGATTGACGGCACCGTATTCGACAGCAGTGTTGACCGCGGCGAACCGATCGTGTTCCCCTTAAACGGCGTCATCAGAGGTTGGACGGAAGGTCTGCAACTGATGCCTGTAGGCAGCAAATTCCGCTTCTATATCCCGCAGGAACTGGCATACGGTGCACAAAATGCCGGTTCTATTCCTCCTTACAGCACACTCATCTTCGAGGTTGAATTGCTGGATATTGAGAAATAACTTATCTGTTAACGGATTAGACGGATTTCTTTGGGAACCATTGCAAAACAATCGGTAAAAGGTACTATCGTCACGTATTTAGGCGTGGCGGTAGGCTTTATTACCACCTTCTTTGTCCTGACCCGTTTTCTCACGGCAGAGGAGATTGGTTTGGCACGGGTACTCATTGATGCGGCAACGCTGTTTGTCGGACTGGCGCAATTAGGTACGAATGCCAGTATTATCCGTTTCTTCCCATACTTTAAAGACAACGAATCCGATCACGGATTCTTTGCGTGGACAATAGTGGTTCCGTTCATCGGTTTCACGTTGTTTGCTGTCATTTATTGGGCGTGTTCTGTGCCGTTGGGGGCATGGTTTGGCGACAAGTCACCGCTGTTTGTGGATTATTACTACTTTGTGCTGCCCTTGGCATTCTTCATGCTCTATCAGGCAATCTTCGAGACAAATTCCAACGTACTGATGCACATCGTAGTGCCCCGGGCCGTTCGCGAAGTGTTTGTCCGCATAGGCTTGTTGGCATGCTACCTGCTTTATGCGTTCGAAGTGGTGTCCATGGACGGATTTGTAATAGGCTTGTGCCTGAATTACGCCATTGCCGCACTGATTAACCTTATATATCTGTTCTCACTCGGGCATATTTCCCTGCGTCCGGACTGGCAGTTCTTGCGCGAGAATCCGCAACTGGTACGCAGTTACGCGCTATATACGGGTTTTCTGATTGTATCGGCACTGACATCTGTACTCGCCCCCACCCTGTCCTCGTTCTTTATCACGGCGCAAATGGGCTTGCAATATACCGGCATATTTGCCATAGCGACGTATATCGCGGTAATGGTAAGTATTCCGTCCCGTTCGGTAATAACGATTTCGCAACCCGAACTGGCACAAGCCATCAAAGACAACGACAGCAAGAACACCTCACGGCTGGTCGCGCAGGCAAGCAACAATCTGTTGCTCATCGGAGGCTTCACCTTATTTTCGACATTCTGCCCAACGGAGCAACCTACGCACCCGCCAAATACACCGTACTGCTGTTAGGTCTCGGACAACTCATGGTCGGCACCTTCGGAATCTTCCTGCCGACACTCAATTATTCACGCTTCTACGCCATATCGCTGCTAAATTCTCTGGTACTGACCGTCTCCGCCATGTTGCTCAACAACATGCTTATTCCGCGTCTCGGAATGAACGGAGCGGCTCTGGCAACGGTTATAAGCGATGTGCTGTACTATGCGCTGGTTGTCGCCATTACATGCGGCACCTTGCATATCCGGCCATTCAGACGCGAGCATTTTCTATCATTGCTGCTGCTGACCGTTATGTTTGCCGGGAACCAGTTATGGCTGCACTTCCTGCCGGCATTTACGAGCGGT
>CAJOFT010000093.1 GCA_905234025.1 Paludibacteraceae bacterium | reverse complement strand
CGTTACATTCAGCCATTCTGGTATAAGCAATTGTTCCGCCTTCGGTCTGCTTGAGCGTCACGTCATAAACGAGGTCTTCCTCCACCATTGAGAACGGATCAGAGAACACCGTTGCAGCACTGTATTCCACGCCTTTGCCGCATGGTACGACAAGCGTGACGTCTTTGGCGGAATTAAGTTCAAGCTTAGTGCCGACAACATGAGGTACATCCTGTGCCTTGCAGATGATTTTCTCCAAGTTCGGGTATTTTTGGCTTTCAGAATTAAATGACAAGAACTGATAGTACACGTTTTTCAAAGAAGCCGGCAGAATAACAGTTTTCAGATTCGCAGCCGCAGAACCGGTAGCATTGATAAAGGAATAAACTATGTTTACTATGCTATCCGGAAGAGCAACTGTTTCGGCTGTTCCCGTATATTTAACGGCTACGCTGTCAATAATCTTCCAATCGCCTTCCTGGTCGTTCAGAATCTTGCTTTTCTCGAATGAATCCCATGCAAGATCCATTGTAGCCGAGTTCTCAAACGTAACGGAAGCAAGGCTCGCGCAATACCCAAATTCGGCATTGCTCAAACTGGTCATTGAACTTGGTATGAACACGCTGGTAATGCTGGAGCCATAAAAAGTAGTGGTTTCCGTATCTTCTATCGTTATTCGGAATAACCAAATCTCCTATTGCGGTATTTTTATAGAAAGCACGCCCACCCAGACATTTTGTCTCCGGCAGAAAGTCCGCTGAAGTGAAAGCTTTTTTTGGCGGGCAACGGTAGAGTTTCACTTTGTCCTTCGTGTAAAGCACACCACCTACAACCGTATAAAGCGGATTGTCATCTGCCACGATAAATGCTTCCAACGAGCTCAAATCTCCTGTCCACCAACTAACGGCTTTGCTCAGCGAATTAGGCAATGAGATGGTTTTGGCATTGCCGAATTGCGGACCATTCTCTACCTCCTTTACCGCAAACGTTTTGCCGAAAAAGTTCACGGATGCAGGAATGACGAGGTCTGTTCCTTCTTTGAGGATATGTCCGCCTGGGGTCACTTTCACCTTCAAATCCGGTGAGATTTCCGCTACCTCATATTGCAGCACATCATCGCCGGATGCCGCTTTGAACTTGCTTCCCACTTTCACGGTGAATACGAGGCGGACAGAATGACCGCTGCTCCGAGCGCCTTCGTTCTGCGGATTGATGTAGGACGGACTGATGTACACGCTGTACGCACATATCTCATCGCGCGGTGTAGATAACCAGTAGAAACCGTTCGGATCGCCACTATACACTGCACCGCCTAAGCGGTATCCCGCAGTGGGTAAGAACACACATCCTTTTGCTTCCAAAGCCGTCCACTGGTCAGCTGTACAGGTTGTTGCCGTGAAGGGGGCATTTACCTTATTCAGTTTGTCTACTACCGTGAACTCGCTTGCCGCGAAAATGCCGCCGTCGGGGAACAGGATAACACCACTAACGCCATTTACGGTTGCTTTGGCATAACGGGTATCTGCAATTTCGTTTACCGTAGATGCTTGACTTCCGGTACGGGTGCTGAACAAATACCCCCACTCTTCTTTACTCAATGTGTACCAGCCTTCACCGATTTTTTGTCCCCAGTCTTCAAAATCTCCGGAATACGTGCTCAGATTGTCAGTGGGGTTGATTCCGAAGTAAGTTTTGGAAGTACTCCAGCCGAAGAGATCCACCGTGCCGTTCGTGGAAACGACACCATTACTGCTGATTGCCGTGTTGGCAACGGCAACACCGATATAATCCCACTGATGTTCCGCAAAAGACCATGTCCACAGACTTCCGTCATACGTAGCTTGCAGGTTGCCCTTCGAGAAGGCTACTGTTTTGTCTGCTGAAACCGAGAAAAAGCCCGGCAGCATGCCATCAGCGGCATACATGGTCATTGTGCTTGCTGCAAGTAGCAGCGAAAAGAAGATTTTTTTCATGATTATAGTTGTTTTGAGTTGTTTGTTACGCTTTCAGCCTGCAAAGGTACAACATTTTTACGGAATGTGCAAAAAAAATTTGCACGAATGTAAAATTTTTACTACCTTTGCGCGCTTTTTACGTGCAAAGACAAACAGCATATGGGAAAACGGGAATATATAGGCGGCATAACCACCCTTGTATTGATAGCCATTCTATTGGTACTTTGGGGCATCGCCATCCATCGCAACATACGCGAAATAAAGCAGGCAACCGTGAATGGCGTGTCGATTAACTATCTGGTCAAAGGCAAAGCCAACGGCAAACCTGTGCTACTGATTCACGGCAACGGCGGCAGTCACAAAGATTTGTCCGTTATCATTGACCAACTCGCCCAAAACGGTTATCTGGTCTGGGCACCGGATTCACGCGGACAAGGCGATAATCCGCCTTTGACGGAATACCACTATGCCGACATGGCGGAAGACATGCACTGCTTCGTGGAACAGGTCATCGTTCCCTATTACCATTACACCGCGGCTTCAGGAACACCGTTTTACAGCAAAATTACCCGTTACGCCAGTTCCGTCATAAGCGGCAACCGCTTGGCAACATATATGCCGGGTCCGGTGAAACCGGCGGTTTTCGGATGGAGCGACGGCGGAATAATCGCGTTAATGACCGAAGTGAAATATCCCGGCACATGGTCTGCCATTGTGACATCTGGAGCGAATATCTTTCCCGATTGCGGCATATGGAACCTCGAAGAAGAGCGAATCCACCCCGCTGACACGTCCGCTTTATACCGGATGATGCTCTATGAGCCGGACATGACCGCTGAAGACATGCAAACCATCCAGTGTCCGTCGCTGATTGTGGCAGGCGAACATGACGCCATTCCGCTTGAACACACGCATCTGATAGGCGACAACATTCCAAACGGGGAAATAATGATTGTGCCCGGTGCAGACCACGGTTCCCATATTATGCACAGCCCGAAAATGGGAAGAATAATACTTGAATATTTCAAACAAATAAATTATTGATATGAAATTACTTACACTATTAATGGTGTCGCTGCTGTGCGACACAATAGTTCCGGCAGGCGATTCAACTGCCATTTCCTCCGATTCCATCGATGGTTTCAAGTTTACAACCGTTGACAGTGTGGGCATCACTCCTGTCAAAGACCAGCACCGCAGCGGTACATGTTGGGCGTTCTCGACCATCGGTTTCATCGAGTCCGAACTGCTCCGTATGGGCAAAGGCGAATATGATTTGAGTGAGATGTTCGTGGTCAGCAAAACGATGATGGATCGCGCAGAATATTGTGTACGCATGTATGGCGATGTGAAGTATGCGTCCGGCGGCAGTGCATACGATGTCATTTACTGCATGCAGAACTACGGACTTGTGCCGCAGGAAGTGATGCCAGGCATCCAATACGGCACCACCAAAGCAGATACATTGCCCGTTCACAAAGAACTGGACGCGATAGCAGGCGGTTACGTCAAGGCACTGACTACCAGCGGTTTGAAACGGCTCACTCCGGTTTGGAAGAAAGGCTTGCAGGCAATCTATGACACCTATCTCGGTGCCTGTCCCGAGACTTTCACCTACAAAGGCGAACTGTATTCGCCGCAATCGTTTGTGGAATCATTGGGACTGAAAGCCTCTGATTACGTGAGCATTACAAGTTACACACATCATCCGTTCTATTCGCAGTTTGCATTGGAAGTGCCGGACAATTGGCGTATGGACCAGATGTATAATGTGCCGCTGGAAGATATGATGAGTATTATCGATTATGCCATCACAAACGGCTATACTTTGGCTTGGGGCGCGGATGTGAGCGAATTGGGCTTCTCCCGCAAAGGTATCGGACAAGTGCCCGATCAGGACAATGGTGCCGATTTGACCGGCAGCGACATGGCAAAGTGGCTGGGCATGAGTGACAAAGAAAAGAAAGACGAACTGACAAAGAAACCGTTGGAGGAAGTGGAAGTGACTCAGGAACTGCGCCAACAGGCGTTTGACAACTGGGACAACACAGACGACCACGGCATGCAGATCTTCGGTATCGCCAAAGACCAGAACGGCAAGAAATATTATATGGTCAAGAACTCCTGGGGCACCAAACGCTCTGATTATCAGGGAATTTGGTATGTCACCGAAGCATTCATGAAATACAAAACAAACGATGTATTGGTGCACAAAGATGCCATCCCTGCACCGATTAAGAAGAAATTAGGAATAAAATGAGCGTAGAAGAAGGATTTGAGAAATACTACCGCGGACATCACAAAGGATTGTTCTTCTGGTTCCGTAATTCGCGGGCAATCTCGCTGCCGCAATCGGCACTGCCGGCATTGCTGGCTATTGTCATGTGTATAGGGCAAGACGGATTCACGTGGTGGATAGCCGTATTGGCGTTTTTCGGCGTGTGCATCGGGCATTTGGGAATGAACCTGGCAGACGATTATTTTGACTACAAACGTGACAGCCGCATCCGCTCTACCCTTTCCTCAAAAAGTATCCGCGCACGCATGGACAAGTGCACCTATATAAATAATGGTGACGCAACCATCGGAGACCTCGGCAAAGCAGTGTGTATTTTTCTCGCAATTGCCGGTGGAATCGGACTAATTTGCGTACTTGGACAATGGTGGCTGCATGGCTGGGAAGCGGCACTCTGGGTAGTAATGTATGCACTGCTTGGCTTGTTTGTGGGTATCAATTATTCAGGCGGACCGCTGAAATTGTGCATGCACGGATTAGGCGAATTGGTTATCGGACTTATGTTCGGACCGTTGCTGATGCTCGGAATACAGGTTGCCGTTTGCGGAATGGCATTCTCTTGGCAGATGGCTGTCATGTCAGCGGCAATCGGCATGTTGGTGACAAATATTGTGTACGTTCATTCGGTTATGGAAACCGACGCTGACGGTGAACTCGGCAAAATGACGTTTGCACGGCTGTTCAAAAGCCGGAATACGCAGCTGTTCTTTGTGGGCGTCTTTGCTTTGGTGCCATTTGCGCTGCTCGGCGTAGGAATAGCACTCGGTTGGTGGAGTTACTGGACATTGTTTACCCTGATCACGCTGCCGATGTCGGTTTATCTGATTTATTCGCTCTCGCGGTTCGTGAAAGGATTTCCGACCAACGATAATCCGCAGTGGTGGATGGGACCGATGACCGAATTTGAGATCTTCAAAGAGACCGGAATGGACTGGTTTCTTATCCGGTGGCTGCTGGCACGGAATATTGTAATGTACTGGTGTTTGATACTAATCATTGTACAAATAGTAATGTTATGCTGCAATTCATAAAACAATATTGGTATTTAGGTTGGTGGTTTATCCGCGCACGCTTTTTCGGACGGAAAGCCCCGCTGCAAACGGTGCTGTTCATTACGGACAAATGCAATCTGAAGTGCAAGCATTGTTCGGTATATGGCGTTGTAGGCAACAAGCACCGTCCGTTTGCCGACATCATGGCGGATCTGCAATACAGTTATGACCTCGGCAGCCGTTTCTTGGATTTGGAAGGCGGCGAAACCACCTTATGGAAAGAGGGAGACAAAAACCTCAATGACATCATTGCTGCCGCCAAGAAAATAGGATTCTTCTCGGTAACCATCACAACCAATGCGCAACAGGATTTCTCGTGGGTGGCGATGGATAGTTTGTGGGTATCGATGGACGGCGTCGGCAAATACCATGAGGCTGTGCGCGGAGAAGGAACATTTGCCCGCTTGGAGCAAAATATCAAGGCGTTCCATGACAGCCGGAAATCCAAACGTGCACCATTGACGGTGAATATGGTGGTGAATAAACTCAATGTCACCGGATTGGAAGAAGCACTGGAGTATGCCAAAAACAATCCGTCCATTGCACAGATCTCGATAAACTTCCATACACCGTTCCCGGGCACGGAAGAACTGATGTTGGATGACGAACAGAAAGCAAAAGCACTGGACACCGTAATACGCTATAAACGAAAAGGTTACCCGATAATGAACAGCATTTCAGGACTCAAAAAGATGTACCCCGAATACATGCAAACGCATAATGTTGGCAGCCTGTGCTGGGTGACGAACTTTATCTACCCTACCGGCGAACGCGGCATGTGTGTCGGCATTCAATCAGAACTGCTGAACGGACGCATGTCCTACACACCGACCGACACTTGCAAGCATTGCGGATTTTGTATGTCGGGAGAAATGGCAAGCGTATTCCATTTCTGTCCGGATACATTGTTGGCGGGACTGAAACTGCGTATGTAAACAATTATGGCAGCAGAAGGCATATATAAAGACAGAGGGTCAAAGTTTCTGGCATTTGCAGAACCGATTGCAAACGAGGATGAGGCAAAGACCCGCATTGCATGGTACAAAAAGAAATACCACGATGCACGGCATGTGTGCTATGCATACCGTTTGGGCGAAAATCTCTGGCGCACCAAA
>CAJOFT010000092.1 GCA_905234025.1 Paludibacteraceae bacterium | reverse complement strand
GAGAAGAGATTATATGAGAAAGAAGATTTGGCGGAGGCGCTGCGGGTGCTGCGCAGAGGCGGTGTCATACTGTATCCGACGGATACGGTATGGGGAATCGGATGCGATGCGACAAAGCAAGAAGCCGTGCAACGGATATTTGCTCTCAAACGCCGTGCAGACAGCAAAGCCATGCTGATGCTGATGGATTCGGCAGAGAAACTTACGCGGTATGTGGATGTGCCGGAATCGGCGGAAAGCCTGTTGGAAGCGGCAGGTCTAACGGCGAACGGACAACAAGACGCATGCGCTGCAGCAAAGCCGATAACGATAATCTATCCGAATGCGTGCGGTGTGGCACCGGAACTGATTGCAGAAGACGGAAGCATCGGAATCCGCATTACCCAAGAGGCGTTCTCCAATGCGCTGTGCGCCGGATTAGGCAAACCATTGGTTTCTACAAGTGCCAACATCAGTGGTGAACCTGCGGCTGCCACATTCGGACAAATAAGTCAAGAAATCATTGACGGCGTGGATTATGTGTGCCGGTATAGGCGGAACGACAATACTCCCAAACAACCGTCTGCGATTATCAAAATCAATTCAGACAACACCTTTAATATAATAAGGAGTTAGAACCATGAGTTACGATGAAGCAATAAAACGCATCGAGGCAATCGTGAAGGAGTTGGAGCAATCGGAAGCCCTGAGCATGGACGTGTACAAGAAAAAAGCACAGGACGCCAAAGAGTTGCTGGATTTCTGCGAGAAACAACTTGGTGTGATGGAAAAAGAACTACTCGTCTGAGAAGTGGACGAGCACATGGCGATAAGATTCAAATATCTTGGATTTGCTGACGAATCCGAGGTATTTCTTTTTGCGGTTCACAACCGGCAGGTTCCAGGCGCCTGTGTCTTCAAAAATCTCCATGACCTTCTCCATCGGCATGTCATCGTAAATCAATGCCTGCGGTGAGTTCATCAAGTCGCTGACCGTGAAGCGGTTATATAGCCGCGGCTGGAACATAATGTTGCGCACCTCGTCCAACAAAAGGACACCTTTCAGGATTCCTTTGCCGTTGACGACAGGAAAGATGTTGCGGCGGCTGGTAGCAATGCACTTGACGAGTTCGCCGAGTGTCATCTCCGGCGGAACAGTTGTCAAATCGGTCTCCAGGACATTGTCCATTTTGAGGAGTGTCAGGATGGAGCGGTCCTTGTTATGCGTGAGCAATTCGCCCTTCTGCGCCAATCGCATGGCGTAAAGGCTGTGCTGCTCGAAAAGCTTGATAATCAGGTACGAAGAGACGGAGACAATCATCAGCGGCAAGAAGAGATGATAACCTCCGGTGAGTTCTGCGATGAGGAAAATACCTGTCAGCGGTGCGTGCATGACACCGGACATCAGTCCAGCCATTCCGATAAGTGCGAAGTTGGATTCAGGGACCGCCAGACCCAGCATGTTCATTGTGCGCGCCGTGACGAAACCAACCAGTGCGCCCATGAACAATGAGGGAGCAAAGATTCCGCCGACACCACCTCCGCCGTTGGTGGCGACAGCAGCAACAATCTTGAACAAGATAATCAGGATAAAGTAACCAAGAATAACCCAGTTCGTGTCGCCGAGTTTGGCAAACGGACTGAATTGCAATGCACTCAGGGATTCGCCGTTGATGAGGTTGGTGATGACGCCGTAACCCTCTCCGTACAAGGGTGGAAAGAGATAAACAAGTATGCCGAGTGTTACTCCGCCGACAAGAATCTTCGCGCCGATGGAACGGATGTGCTTCTTGAAGAGTTGCTCCAAGAAGTTCATGCCGCGGGTGAAGTACAGTGAGGCAAAGCCGCATACAATGCCTAATGTGATATACCACGGAATACGCGAAATGGCAAAGGGTTCGATGGTTTTGAGGACAAACATCGGGTCTGTGCCGGTGAAGATATAGGAAATAGTTGCTGCGGTGACAGACGAGATAAGCAACGGAGCCACGGATGCCATGGTCAAGTCCATCATCAGCACTTCAAGCGTGAATACCAGTCCGGCAATCGGTGCTTCGAAGATGCCGCCGATGGCACCTGCCGCGCCGCAACCAATCATGAGCATCATTGTTTTCTGGTCAAGCCGGAAGAACTTGGCGAGATTGCTGCCGATAGCCGCACCGGTGAGTACAATCGGCGCCTCTGCACCCACAGAACCACCGAAACCGATGGTCAGACCCGAACCGACAATAGAGGTCCACATGTTGTGCGCCTTGATAATGGATTTGCGCTGTGAAATGGCGTAGAGAATCTTGGTTATACCGTGCGAGATGTCATCGCGGACGATGTAATAAACAAACAACGAAGCAAGCGCAATACCAATCATCGGGCAGATGAAGTACCAAAAATGATGTTCGCCGGCGATGAGGTAAGTTTCGATAAAATACTGGATGAGATGGATGAAAGATTTGAGGAGTGCCGCCGCCAAAGCAGAGAACGCGCCGACAAAGAAACTGAGACTGCTTTTCGCTGATGTGCCGTTCGCGCCAGTCGATAAGTTGCTCATATACAGGCTTATTGCTGTTCATCCCAACCTATTCCACGGTATTTGGACAAATTCCACTCTTCCTCAACTTCGTTGAGATAAATGGTTTCCTGTGTTTCCTCTTCGGGTTCTTCGGGACCGTTTTTCTCGCGCATGGTCACGTCAATCGGCAAGTGGGAAATTTCGATGACTTGGTTCTGCTCCTTGTTGAGTTCCGTCCATAACGCGTCCTTTAATTCGCTGATTCCCAGACCACTGATGCTGGAAATGAGCAAGACCTGAATGCCGAGTTTCTCCGCCAGTTTGTCGGCTTTCTTCTGCAATTTGGCGAGGTCTTTGACATCCAGCGTGTCACATTTGGAGATGGCGAGAATGCGTGCTTTGGTGAGCAGTTGCGGGTTGTATTTCTCCAGTTCGGAAAGAAGAATCTTGTATTCTTTGTCGATTTTGTCGCTTGTTGCAGGCACCATAAACAGCAGCACCGCGTTTCGTTCAATATGGCGCAGGAAACGCAACCCGAGCCCTTTTCCTTCGCTGGCACCCTCGATGATTCCGGGGATATCCGCCATGCAGAAGGACTGTCCGTCACGGTAACTGACAATGCCAAGTTGCGGAACAAGCGTAGTGAACGGATAATCTGCAATCTCAGGTTTCGCCGCCGAAACAACAGAAAGCAAAGTGGATTTGCCGGCATTCGGAAAGCCGACCAGACCGACATCCGCAAGGACTTTGAGTTGCAGAATGATGTTGCGTTCCTGACAGGGTTCTCCGGGTTGCGCGTAACGCGGTGTCTGGTTTGTAGCCGTGCGGAAATGCCAGTTTCCAAGTCCGCCGCGCCCGCCTTTGAGCAAAACAATGCGTTGTCCGTGCTCTTTGACTTCGGTCAGCCATTCGCCGGTATCGCCGTCATAAACGACCGTGCCACAGGGAACTTCAATGATTTTGTCCTCTCCGTCTTTGCCGAAGCTGCGGCTTTCACCGCCACGTCCGCCATCCGTAGCCATAATGTGCTTCTGATACTTCAGATGCAGGAGCGTCCACAAGTTTCTGTTTCCTTGCAGAATGATATGTCCGCCACGTCCTCCGTCACCACCGTCGGGACCGCCTTTCGGGACATATTTGGCGCGGTGCAGATGCATGCAACCTGCTCCGCCCTTGCCGGAGCGGCAATAAATTTTGACGTAATCTATGAAGTTTCCGGACGGCATTATTTGTATAACTGACTGAGTATCACATCAATCTGTGCAAACGTGCATTCGGGATTGATGTTGCTGTTAATCATAAAGTATTTATGCAGTTTGACATAATAGTCGCTGATAGGCTTGGTGGTGTCGTTGTAGATTTTGAGACGTTTTTTGATGGTCTCGTAATTGTCATCGGCACGTCCGCTTGTTTGTCCGCGGCGGATAAGACGGGTCATAATAACGTCTTCTTCGGCGAAGAGATCCAGCATGTATGCGTCCATCTGGCGTGAGGCGAGCATGATGGTAAGTGCGCGTGCCTGCTCCACCGTGCGCGGGAAACCGTCGAAGATGACACCGCGACAATCGGCGGGAACTCCGTTCAGGTAGTTCTCCAGCAATTTAATCATTTGCGCGTCCGGCACAAGGTTTCCGAGCGAAATGATATCATTGATTTCCCGTCCGAGTTCGCTTCCGGACGCGATTTCTGCGCGCAGGACATCGCCTGTGCTCAAGTGTTGCAGACCGTATTTCTTGACAATGAGGTCGGACAGGGTGCCTTTTCCGCTACCCGGTGCGCCTCCGAGAATAATGTTTAACTTGCCCGTCCCGAGCAACTCGTTTGTAACAAAAGATTGCTAATTAGAGAGCGAGCTTTGCACCCGGACGGAATTTAACAACTTTCTTTGCAGGAATGTTAATAACCTGTTTGGTAGCGGGGTTGATACCTTTGCGAGCAGCTTTGTGAGCAACTGCCAGGGTTCCGAAACCGATAAGTTGTACATTCTCACCTTTTTTCAGTGCTTCAGCAGCTGCATCGATAACAGCTTCAACAGCTTTAGCAGCAGCAACTTTTGAAATTTCAGCTTTAGCTGCAACGGCAGCTACGAGTTCAGCTTTATTCATACTACGAGATTTTTAGTTAATAATTAAACGTTTAATTATATCGTCGCCGACATTCGGCGCGATTTTCAAGTTACTGCTTTTTTTCTAATCTGCAAAGAAAAATGCTAAAAAATGTATAAAAAAGTGCGATTTTTTGCATTTTTTGCTGAAAATGCACACTTTTTGTAGGTAAATGTGCAAAAAATGTTGTACTTTTGCACCCGCTATGAAAAATTTACCTGTTGTAACAAAAGCCATTCTGATGGCAAATGTCGTGATGTGGTTGCTGGATGTTTTGCTCCTGCGATCTGGCGTACAATTATACACGTGGCTTGGTCTGCATTATATAACCGCCGCCGACTTTCACTGGTGGCAGCCGTTCACCTATATGTTTATGCACGGCGGTTTCTCACACCTGTTTTTCAATATGTTCGCCGTGCTGATGTTCGGTCCGGTTCTGGAACAGGATTGGGGCGTCAAACGATACCTTATATATTATATTATATGCGGTCTTGGTGCGGCGGTGGTTCAGGAAGCCGTCTGGGCGCTCCGGATTCAGTCGCTGCTGGCAACGTATAGTGCCGAGTCGGTGATGCTCAATTATGCCAATATGGTGGTTACCATCGGTGCTTCCGGTGCGGTATTCGGTATTTTGTTGGCGTTCGGCTGGAAGTTTCCGAATACACCGATGTTCATTATGTTCATCCCCATTCCCATAAAAGCCAAATGGATGGTCATCGGTTATGCTGTCATTGAACTGTTGGCAGGTGTCAATCCTATTCAGGGCGATAATGTGGCGCACTTTGCCCACCTCGGCGGCATGCTGTTCGGATTGATCCTGCTTCTATGGTGGCAGTACAAGGACCGCATTCCGCATTTCTGGGAGAAATGGTTCCCAGCCGGTCAGGACACCAATAAGGAAAAAGATTATTCCGGCTACCATTACCATCGCCGCCTGTAGTTGTATGAAGCCCAATCACTTTGAACATAAATTTGCGAAGGAACTGATCCAGTGGCTACCGGTTGCCAAGTTTGAAGGTGAGGTGATAATCGTGGACGAACCATCAAAAATCCCCGATTCCATCGACTATCTCAACCGTCAGAAGTGTATCGGTGTGGATACAGAAGCGCGACCGTCTTTTGTCCGGGGAATCCGCTATCAGACGGCATTGCTTCAGATGGCGACGGAGGATCGCTGTTATCTTTTCCGGCTCAGCCATATCGGTATGCCGCAGGAGTTGGCAGCCATTTTTGCCAATCCTGATATCTGCAAAGTGGGACTTGCGTTCAAAGACGATATCAACGGTCTCCGCAAACGGCTTAATTTCAAACCTGCCAATTGTGTGGATTTGCAGTCCATCGCAGGCAGATACGGCATTCTTGACCTTGGTTTGCAGAAAATGTTTGCCATTTGTTTTGGCAAGAAAATCAGCAAATCCCAGCAACTGACCAATTGGGAGAATGTAATTCTTACGCCAGAACAGGCGCGGTATGCTTCAACGGATGCATGGGCTACCTTGCTTATTTACAAGGAGTTAATGGCGACCGAACCTCTTTCGCCGGAAGAGGCTGCCAAACTCAAGCGTGCCGAACTGGAACGGCAGTATCTGCATCAGCAGGAAATGATTGCCGCCCGCCAGCAACAAGAGCAACTGACCAAAGAAAATGACCAACAGCCCCAATGAATACAATCGTTCTCAAACCCCGTAAAGAAGAATCAGTACTGCGTTTCCACCCGTGGGTATTCTCCGGTGCCATCGCGAAAATCATTCTTGACAAGAACTATCCGCATGCCCAGCCGCAAGAAGGAGAATTGGTAAAAGTTGCCGATTCCACCGGCAAAGTCATTGCTGTCGGGCACTGGCAGATCGGTTCTATTGCGGTACGTATATTGTCATTCGGAACGGATGCTCTGCCTGCGGATTTCTGGCATCAGCGTATTGCTGCGGCTTGGCAGTTGCGTCAATCACTTGGTCTTTTGCGGGCAGACAACAATACTTTCCGTCTCATTCACGGTGAAGGTGATTTTCTGCCGGGACTGGTGGTTGATGTTTATGCCGAAACGGCTGTAGTGCAGGCTCATTCAGTCGGTATGCACTTGCACCGGCATGAAATAGCAAAAGCTCTTTCGGAAACGCTGCCTTTCCTTAAAAATATCTATTATAAGTCGGATGACACGCTGCCTTTCAAAGCGCCTGTAACCGGAGACAAAACCGGTTATCTCGTCGGTTCACAGACCGATGAACCATGTTGGGCAACGGAAAACGGTTTGCAGTTCCGCATTGATTGGCTGCAGGGGCAAAAGACAGGATTCTTTGTGGATCAACGCGAGAACCGTGCTTTACTGGAACGTTATGCCAAAGGTCGCGATGTGCTAAATATGTTCTGCTATACCGGCGGTTTTTCCGTTTATGCGTTGCGCGGTGGTGCCAAATCCGTTACATCGGTGGATGTGAGTGCGAAAGCAATTGACCTTGTTAATGCCAATGTAGCACGCAATTTCCCCGATTCCACCGCACATTATGCGTATGCGGCGGATGCGTTTGATTTCCTGAATGAGAAAGTAGAAAAATGTGACAATGAGAGAATAAACAAATACGACCTGATTATTCTTGACCCGCCTGCTTTTGCCAAGCATCGGGATGCGATTCCGAACGCTTTGCGCGGTTACCGCCGTTTGAATGCCAAAGCCATCGAAAAGATCAAGCAGGGCGGTATTCTGTTCACTTTCTCCTGCTCGCAGGCGATTGACAAGGAAATGTTCCGTCTAGCTGTATTTACCGCAGCGGCGCAAGTAGGTCGCAAGGTTCGCATTTTGCACCAGTTGCATCAGCCTGCCGATCATCCGGTAAATATCTACCACCCTGAAGGAGAGTACCTGAAAGGCTTGGTGCTGTATGTCGAATAGACGTGCTGAAGTTGCATAGATTGCCGGTTTCACCGCACTTTTCCCAATCCGAATACGGATACTTTGCAGCCGCGTATCGGCTGCAGTGTTTCCATGCACGACCGCAGTGTTGCGCCGGTAGTGATAACATCGTCCACTAATAGCACATGTTTGCCGCGTAATTTTTCGGGGTGATTGACGGCGAAGATGCCTTTCACGTTCTTAATCCGCTCCATTTTGTCCATTAGCGCCTGCTTTAAGTTATAGCGCTTACGTATCAAAACATCCGATTCCACCGGAAGATACGTTGCCTCACTCAAACCTCTGCAAATCCATTCCGCCTGATTGAATCCGCGTTCACGGAGACGTCTCGGATGCAACGGAACAGGTATGAGAACGTCGATTTCATCGAAGAATTCGGATTGCAGAAATTCGTAACCCGCCTCGCGTCCCAACAGATAGCCTATTTGCGGATTGGGAAACTTATCGTACTTCATTTTGTGAATCATTTTATGGTATTTGTCGCCGTGCTCAAAGAACATGAACACCGCACCGCGTTGGAACTTCGGCATATCGTAGAATAACGCTTCCGTGAGATTGTCCCGTTGCGCGCCTTGTTCCGTGCGTGGCAGGTTGTCCATGCAATCACGGCAGATAACCGGTCCGTCATCAACCAATTTTCCGCATAGGCAACACGTATTTGGAAATAACAAGTCCTTCATAATCTCTTTTCGCCTGCAAAGGTACGAAAAAAATCAAAATCGCACAAATTTATCTGCACTTTTTTTGCAGATGTCTAAAAAAAGCAGTACCTATGCACGCAAATTGCGTGCATAAACAAATAATATATACCATGGCTCAAAACAAAGGTGCAATAGTGCGCTACCGAGCGCTCGACAAATGCTTACGTTCTAAGCATCGTAAATATGATATGGCAGGACTTATCCAAGCATGCTCTGAGGCCTTGACAGAGGCTTTCTCTACACCTATGTCAGTCAGTCGCCGGCAAGTCATCTACGATATGCATCATATGGAAAGTAATGCAGGCTATTGTGCAGATATTGAGACGTATCATGAAGGCGGAAAGAAAGCCTACTATCGCTATTCCGATCCTGATTTCTCCATAGAAAAGATGCCTCTTTCGGATGATGAGATGGATCAACTCAAGGAAACTATCCTCATGCTCAACCGCTTCAAAGGTATGCCGCATTTCAAGGAGATGGAGGGACTCCTCCGCAAACTCGAAGATACCTTCCACCTCAAAGGTTCCGAGGATAGCGTGATTGGCTTTGAACAGAATCCTGACTTGCAAGGATTGGAGAATATCACGCCGCTTTTTGAAGCCATCGTCAATAAGCAGGTTTTGCAGATTCGGTATAAGTCCTTCAAGGCAAACAAACCTATCACATGCGAGATACATCCGTATTTTTTGAAGCAATACAACAACCGTTGGTTCTTGTTCGGTTGGAATACGGAGTTTAACGATATTACCAACTTTGCCCTTGACCGCATCGAAGCTATCTCGCCGATGTTGGGAGAGTACAAGCCAAAGCCGGAAGATCTGAATTTCGACGAGTACTTCGACGATATCATCGGCGTCACCATCCCGCAAAACAAACGCGTAGAGCATATCGTTATGCGCGTCGCGCCCGACCGCTATCCTTATATAAAAAACAAACCTCTGCATCCCTCGCAGCATAATTACGATAAGGAGTATCGCATTGCTATTGACGTCATCCCTAACAACGAACTCATTGCGCTCCTTCTCTCGTTCGGTAGCCAACTCGAAGTCCTCGAACCGCAATCCGTCCGTGACATGATGCGCGACCATGTCAAAACCCTTAATAAGTTTTATAAATAACCTTGTATGTCTAAATTCAAAGTATTTATAAGCAGTGTGCAGGCTGAGTTCGCTCAAGAACGGCAGCGTATCTATGATTATATCCGTGGTGATGAATTGATGAGTCAGTATTTTGACCCGTTTATCTTCGAGCGTATAGCCTCACAAGATGCTAATCCGAAGCAACTCTATTTAGAAGAAGCAGCCCAAAGCCAAGTATATATGCTGCTTTTAGGGCAACAATACGGCAACGCACACCTAGACAAACCATCTCCTACCGAGCAAGAGTATCAGGCTGCAGCAGAGGGCAATGCTTACCGGATTGCTTATATTAAGGACTTAGATGGTATAGCACGCGATGAGCGAGAAGAACTATTCTTCCGCAAAGTGCAGAGTGAATTATCCTATCGCACATTCGCTAATCCATCCGTATTGATATCTCTGGTCAAACAATCGCTCATCACATTCTTGAAATATAAGGGCATCATCCATGATCAGACGCTTGACGAGCAGGTGCGCAGTGATGCTTCGATGGATGTCATTGATGCGGAAAAAGTGCGAGAGTTTATTCGCAAAGCGCGTTCCAAACGAGCTTTCCCCCTTCCTGAAGATACTGAACCGGAAAAATTGCTACGGCATCTACGTATGTTTCGCGACGAAAAACCAACCAATGCCGCCTTACTGCTCTTTGCTAAAGACCCTCAGTATTTCTTCCCAACTGCCATAGTCAAGTGTGCGTGGTTCTTAACGAATGAAGTGGTCAAACCTATTGAGGACTACAAAACCTTTGAAGGGGATGTGCTGGATCAGATAACGCAAGCTACCAGTTGGACAATGTCTAAACTATCCTTGCGGTACGGCGTAAGAGATCTTTCCCCGCAGAATGAAACAGAGTTCGAGATTCCGCGTTCGGTAATCTTTGAGACCATCGTAAATGCGGTTGCCCATCGCGATTATAATAGTACAGGCAGCGTACAGGTATCTGTCTTCCCCAACCGTATAGTGGTTCGCAATCCGGGTACGTTACCGGTTGAACTGACCAAAGCTGATTTGATGAAGGAGCATGGCTCTTATCCCCATAATCCTTATTTGGCAGAAGCAGTGTTCCAAGCAGGTTTCATTGATAAATATGGAACAGGTATCACGGAGAATATCCGCAAGATGCAAGAAGCACATCTGCTCGCTCCGGACATCGATCTCAGCGCAGAGTTCGTAACCACTATCTGGCGTAATGTTGCAACTTCCTCTGCTAATGATGCAACTTCGGGTAATAATATTGCTACTTCCGAGGGAAATGTGGCAACTTCACCCGCAAATGTGGCAACTTCACCCGCAAATGTGGCAACTTCCTCCTCAAATGTGGCAACTTCCTCCTCAAATGTGGCAACTGAACCGCTTACAGAGAATAAGCGTATTATAGATTCGATTGTAGCCCCAAAAGTAAAAGCCAAAATGAGTCCGGCACAATTGCGAGAATGTATTATTGAAGCTTGTATCGTAGAACATTCAGTAGAAGAATTGGCATCTCTATTACAGAAGGCCCCCAAGCACTTAAGTAATAGATATATCCCGGATCTTGTAGCAGAGGGTATCCTTTTACCCACAAAACCCCGTCATAGTCCCGGACAATCATATTTTACCAATCCAAAATACAGAAATAACCAATAAATCCGCATTTTTCTGCTTCCTGTGCAACATCTTTGCACACCAAAGCAGTACTTTTGCAGCGTCAAACAAAAAATGGAGGATAAAACTATGAAT
>CAJOFT010000091.1 GCA_905234025.1 Paludibacteraceae bacterium | reverse complement strand
TCTCCTTCGGCACCGCAGTAGCCGGTAAGGACTTCCGCCGAGGCGGTAAAGAACATTGTGCAGCAGAGCGCTGCAACAAACAATAGTAGTTTCTTTCTCATAACGATTTGGTTTTTAAATGTTATTAGTTTGTCTTTTTATCTTGCAATGCCATCTGCACTACTTCGATTCAAGATCCGTATAGTTGTTGACCAGTTCCTCAATCAGTTGCTGAATTGTCAGGAAGTGATTGTAGGCAAAGAAGTCCGTTACGGCACAAGTTGTCTGCTCCGTTGAGAAATAAATCACCGGTTCAGGCGCATAGTTGTCCGTTCCATGTGCCGTTGCCTGCAATTTGAGTTCCACCTGCTCGGTGTGCAGGTCAACAGGGAAGAAGATGCCTTCGTGGACATACTTGTTGAAAATCAAGGCACCCTGTTGCGCCTGTTCTTTTGTGCGGCGTGCCTCATCGCTGCTTTGAAGCCAGTTCGAGAACTCCGAACAGAGCAACATGCCGTCATTGACATAGGCTCTGCCATGCACGACATTCATCAGATTAAGCGTAGTAATTCCGTATCCTGCTTCGCGGAGGAGGTTCGTGTACCGATTATCAAATTTTCCGATCCATTCGTCCCACTGCTGATAACTGCTCTTGTCTGTCAGTCTGTATCTGGGCAGGTCTGCCGTGGCAGTAATCAGTTTGGTGTCACCACAGGCAAGTTCATAGACCGCAGTAGCGTTCATGCGCTCTATGCGGCTGATGTAGCGCATGGTGACATTGGAGACCGTGACATCCAATGCGACACGGATCAGTTCGGGTTTGATTTTCTCGAAACCAAGCGTATAGGCAAACAGTTCTGTATCGCCCTGTTTGAGCAGAATATGCGTCTTTTCAGGAAAGAGCAGTTCCTCTTCCTTCCACGCATACAGCGCACAGGCTACGCCGTTCCCGTCACGGAAAGTCACCGTACACGTGTCGTTCACGGACTGCCAATAGCGGACAGTACGTGCCGCGTCATCCACTTCAAAGTTACAGATTCCATCCTCCGGACTGAAGACAAAGATATCCCGTTCAGTCGGCACGCTTTCGCCGGCAGACAGTTCCGCCAGTCGTTTGGGCATTGCGAAGAGGTTTTTATAGCAATCCTCGTCCGTCTGCGCAGAGATTCCGCCGACTGCTTCCTTTGTATAAGCCAAGTACCTGCTGTACAGTCCGTCCGCCAATTCCGCCGCCTCTTTGAGGTCTGCCGTGCTGAATGCCGCCTGAATCTGCTTGCCGGACTGCGTCAAGTACGCTTTCTGCTGTTCCGGCGTCAGTACCGTGGAGACCGGTGTCTGGTTGTCATCCGCCTCGTTCTTGTCCTTGCAGCCGCCTGACAACAGGACGGCTGCGAAGACTGACACTATGAGCACCCGCTTCGTCATCCGTCAACGCATGGCTTTGAAGCTCATGTCCAACGATTTCACGGAGTGCGTCAAAGCACCGACAGAAACGAAGTCCACACCGCATAGTGCATAATCGCGAATCGTGTCGATGGTGATGCCGCCGGAAGACTCAATCTCCATGTGTCTGCCGGCAGATTTCTCCCACGAGCGGATGGTAATGACCGCTTCGCGTGTCTGCTTGGGCGTGAAGTTGTCCAGCATAATGCGGTCAGGAATGTTCGTTGCAAGGGCTTCGTTAATCTCTGCCATATTACGCACCTCAATCTCAATGCGCAGGTCTTTGCCTTTTTCGCGGCAGTAGTTCTGTGCACGGGTCAAAGCGTTCGTTATGCCACCGGCAAAATCCACGTGGTTGTCCTTGAGCAGAATCATGTCAAAGAGTCCGATGCGGTGATTCATTCCGCCGCCGATCTTGACCGCTTCTTTCTCCAAATAACGGAGTCCGGGAGTTGTTTTGCGGGTGTCAAGCACATGGCAGCCGGTGTCCTCTATCAAGCGTTGATACTTGTGCGCTGTCGTTGCCACGCCGGACATACGCTGCATGATATTGAGCATCGTACGCTCAATCTGGAGCAGACTGAGTTCCTTGCCATAGACACGGAAAGCGATGTCTCCGGGCTTGACTGCATCACCGTCGTGCAGGATCTGCTCAAAGCGGCATTCTGGGTCGAAGTAATCAACGATTTCCTTTGCCACCTCTATACCGGCAATGATGCCTGTGTCCTTGACGATGAGCTGCTGGCAGCCCATTTGTGTAGCAGGAATGCAACTGAGAGAGGTATGGTCACCATCGCGGATGTCCTCCTCAAACCACAACGCGATGAGTTTGCGCAAAGCGTCTTTCTGCATAGCGGTATCAATTATAAGATGTAGCGGACACCGATGGCGATTTTCCAGTCAAGGAAAGAGGTAACCGCAGTTGCACCGCCTTCGGAGTCAATGCCCATTCCGTAACCCGGACGGAAATCAAACGACAGCGCCAACGGAGCGGCAGCCAGTTTCAACTCTACTCCACCCATTCCGTTAAAGCCCATTTTGAAGGTCGGGTCGCTGTAGTTGAAGCCGTTCAGAAAACCGAGACTCAAACCGCCGCCTGCAAACCATGAAAGCGTACCGGCACTGAAACTCGTAATCTGTGCCTGATAGAGCACATTGGGGTTTGCCTCAAAGGTGTAAAAATCCATTTCACCGCTGCCAACATGGCTGGACTGACCGTTGTAATGCACATCAATGCCTCCATGGGTGCGTGTCAGGTTCACACCGAGGTCTGCCTGAATAGCGAGATTGTTGGTGATGAATCCTTTGAAACTTGCGCCGTAAAACGTACCTACATTAGCACCGATACTTGCGCGATAATCTTGTGCCGAAGCACCAACTGCGAATGCGAACAAAGCCGCAAAGAGAATAACTTTTTTCATTGTTTTTGATGTTGTTTTAATGTTGTTTATGATTGTTTAAGATTCTTTAATATTGTTTCAGGCGGCAAAGGTACTACAAAAAATATAATTACGCAAAAAAAAGTGAAAAATATTTGGTTTTCTGCGCAAAAAAGAGAGAAAATACTGAAAAATTGCAATTATGTTTGTCATATGCTGCTCTTACGGTTCTCTTACGGTACTCTTATATTTATGCGTTGTTTACGATTCGTTTATCGTTCGTTTATCATTCGTATATCATTCGTGACATTTTTTCTCCATCTGCTCTTGCAGAAAAAAACATTTTTTCTCCATCTGCTCTTGCAGAAAAAAACATTTTTTCTCCATCTGCTCTTGCAGAAAAAAACATTTTTTCTCCATCTGCTCTTGCAGATGTCGATTTTTTGTAGTACCTTTGCGCGATTTTTTGGGTGTGTTATGAAGTGTGGGATGAAAATGGCATGAAACGTGGTACGAAACGTGGTGTGAAACGTGGTATGAAAATAGCAATTATCGGTTACGGGAAAATGGGACATATGGTCGAAGCAACCGCCAAGAAACGCGGACACGAAATCGTTTGCATCATCGACCTTGACGTCCAGCAAGGCAAGCTGTCCAACGCAGATGTCGCCATCGAATTCTCCACCCCCGCAACAGCAGAAAACAATATCCGTAAATGCTGGTCGGTGGGCGTACCCGTTGTTTGCGGCACCACAGGATGGGATGTTGAGAAGTTGAAAGATGAGCGTTTAACGTTGAGCGGAGTTGAAGGTTTAGAGTTGAGAGATGTTGAGAGTGGTAAGACGATCGTGGATAAGAACACCGGCAAAACAATGTTAGTGTGGAGCAGTAATTTCTCCGTAGGCGTGAATATGTTCTTCGAACTGAACAAAGACCTCGCGCAGATGATGGCTGAGCAGCCGCAATATACGCCGTCCATCGAAGAAATACACCACATTCACAAATTGGACAAGCCATCGGGCACGGCAAAGACACTGGCGGAAGCGATCAGTAATCAGTTGTCAGTGATCAGTAATCAGCAGTCAGTGATTAGCGTGCCAATTGAAAGTAAGCGAGAAGGAGAAGTGCCCGGCACACATACCGTGACATGGGACAGCCCAGAAGATACAATAGTAATCACGCATATCGCAAAAGGACGCGAAGGATTTGCGTTGGGAGCGGTCATTGCGGCGGAAAACATTGGTGCTTCGCACGTTAAAGAGTTAAAGAGTTAAAATGGTTTTTATTATATAAAAACGTTAGTATGGAATCATTTAAGGAAAAGATACGGAAAGTACCGCGGAAAGGCTGGATAGCAGCAGGCATATGGTGCGGACTATATATTGCGTTTGTTATATGGGTGGCATGGAATGATGCCAAGTCGCTGTGGTGGCTGCTGTTGCTGCCTGCTATTGCGGACGCATTCACGACCAAGTATATCAACTGGAGCTGGTGGAAGAAATACAAACCAGCCGCAGACGGCGAACCTGCCAACCCGCAAGCCAAACCGGGACTTTATACCCTCTGTTCGTGGATAGACGCGATTGTTTTTGCGCTGGTGGCAGTATATTTCATCAATCTGTACATGTTCCAGAACTACCAGATTCCGTCATCGTCACTGGAAAAGAGCCTGCGGGTGGGAGACTTTCTGTTCGTGAGCAAGATGAGTTACGGCGCACGCGTGCCGAACACGCCGCTTTCCATGCCGCTGATGCAGCACACATGGCCTGAATGGCTTGGCGGCGGGAAAAGTTATATAGACAAGCCGCACTGGGATTACAAACGTCTGCACGGCTGGGACAGCCCGAAGAAAGGCGATATCGTGGTGTTCAACTTCCCGGCAGGCGATACCGTGTGCCTGAAAATGCAGAATCCGGATTATTACACGCTGTGCCACTACTACGGCAAACTGGCAGTCGAGACACGCAAAGACGTGTTCGGGGAAATCGTGGCACGACCTGTTGACCGGCGCGAGAACTATGTCAAACGCTGTGTAGGCGAACCCGGTGACAGTTTGAAAGTGGTGGATAATGTGGTGTGGACCAAGACTGGTGAGATGTGGCAAGTTGAGCCGACCAAAGAAGGCGTGCAGTTGAATTATATCGTGCGGACAGACGGACACCTGCTGACACGGAACTATTTGGACAAATTGGGCGTTTCGCATGACGACCAGCACCAAATAGAACCCGGAATATACCATTTTCCGCTGACGGAAGCCATGAAAGCGGAACTGATGAAGAATCCGCATGTGTTGTCCGCTGACGTTGAACCGGAACAGGCAGGCGGAGCCGTTTATCCACTCGGACAAACCGACTGGACACGCGACAATTACGGACCGATTTATATTCCGCGCAAAGGTGACAAGCTGCTGATTACGGTGGATAACTACCCTATTTACCGGCGAATTGCGGAAGCCTATGAGTTCAAACCGATGCGGATTGGCGAGGAATATGAGTTTGCGATGGATTACTACTGGATGCAAGGCGACAACCGTCATAACAGTGCAGACAGCCGTTATTGGGGATTCGTGCCGGAAGACCATATTGTCGGACGACCGGTGTTCATCTGGTTGAGCGTGGAGAAAGACAAACCGTGGTTCAAGGGACACATCCGCTGGAACAGGCTCGGAAAGGCAGCAAGCAGGTGATTATACTGCCGACAGCATATATGGGAGGAGCTTCGTACTTCGCAAAATTGATGAGCGAAGATTACGAAATCGAACAGATGGAGACGTTTGAGAAACAGACCTTCCGTAACCGCTGTCTCATCCGCGACCCGAAAGGAACACTTGTGCGGTTGAGCGTGCCGGTCGGAAAAGTGGAACACAAACAACTGACCCGCGACATCCGCATCAGTTATCAGGCTAACTGGCAACACCAGCACTGGATAGCGATAGAGAGCGCGTACCGGCATAAGCCGTATTTCCTGTATTTTGCGGACTATTTGCGTCCGCATTACGAAAGGCAATACACTTGGCTGTTAGACCTGAATGATGCCCTGACAGAGACCATTGTAGCCTTGCTGCACAGAGAACGACCAACTATGGTTGTGGGAACTGAGACCGCTATGCTGCGGGAAGTGAGGCGCACGCAGGACTGGAACGGACAAACATGGACAGACCGCCATCCGTGGCAAACAGAGATAAGCATATTGGACAAACTATTTGATGATTGACTGGAGCACATTAGGATTTCATTATACCGAACCGGATTATATCGTCCGTGCGGCATGTCATAACGGCGTTTGGGAAGAACCCTACGCCACTGCCGACAAATACCTGCATCTGCATGTGTCGGCGACCTGTCTGCAATATGGTCAGGAGGCGTTTGAGGGACTGAAAGCATTCCGCGGCATTGACGGTAAAATACGTATTTTCCGCTGGAAGGAAAATGCCAGACGCATGGCAAGAAGTGCCGAAGGTTTGTACATGACACCCGTTCCTGAAGAGATGTTCGGCAGAGCTATCCGGTTGGCATTGGAGAAGAATCTTGACTTTGTGCCACCCTACGGAACAGGCGCGACCTTGTATTTCCGTCCGCTGCTGATTGGCACAACGCCGCGGTTAGGAGTCGGTCCGGGAAAGGACTTTGAGTTTGTGGTAATTCCCTCGCCTATTGGTCCTTACTACCCCGGGAAGTTCCACTGCACGACGTTCATTGTGAACCGGCATGTGGATCGTGCGGCACCATTCGGAACGGGTCAGTTCAAAGTTGGCGGCAACTATGCCTCATCGTTCCGCGCCACAGAAGCAGCACATGCGATGGGATTTGACTGCGTCTTCCTGGATGCACGGTTCCACCGGTATATTGACGAATGTAGTGCGGCGAATTTTATTGGCATCAAAGGCAATGAGTACCTGACACCGAAGAGCAACGCGATTTTGCCGTCCATAACGAATGACAGCCTTATGACGCTTGCACGCGAACAAGGAATGAAAGTCACACGCCGACGGATAGCATTGGATGAACTGGACGGTTTTTCTGAAGCCGCAGCCTGTGGAACAGCAGCAGTCATATCGCCGATTGACAAGATTTTGGACCCGGAAAAGGGCAAAACATATACGTTTACACCTGAGCCAGGACCTGTTCTGACCAAACTGTACAGGTCACTGAAGGATATCCAGTTCGGAAGAACGGAAGACAAGCACAAATGGTGCGAGATAATTGACAATTGATAATTTAAAATTGATATTTTATGTTTAAGAATCAACCTAAAGGGCTCTTTGCCCTCGCTCTCGCCAACACTGGCGAACGTTTCGGCTACTACACGATGTTAGCCGTCTTTGCGCTGTTCCTGCGCGCCAATTTCGGACTGTCTCCTGCTGCAGCAGGCGGAATCTACTCCAGTTTTCTGGCACTTGTTTATTTCCTGCCCCTTGTAGGCGGAATCCTTGCTGACAAAATCGGTTACGGCAAATGTGTGACTATTGGTATTATTATCATGTTCATCGGTTATCTGCTACTTGCTGTGCCTCTCGGCGGCATTGACAACGGTTCGATAGCGTTCCCGATGACAGCAATGATTGCGGCGTTGCTGCTCATTTCCTTCGGAACAGGTCTGTTCAAGGGAAATCTGCAAGTAATGGTAGGTAACCTCTACGATGATCCGAAATACGCTGATCGCCGTGATGCAGCGTTCTCGCTGTTCTATATGGCAATCAATATTGGTGCCATGTTCGCTCCGACGGCTGCCGTGAAAATTATGGCGTGGGCACAAGAAGCACTTGGTTATTCGGTGAATGATTCTTATCACTTCGCATTTATGGTAGCTTGCGCATCACTTGTGCTTTCTATTGTAATTTACTACGCTTGCCGTCCGTGGTTCAAACATGTGGAACATACTGCCAAACAAGCAGCCGCAGCCGGACAGAAAGTTGAAAGCCTGACACCCGAACAAACCAAGAAACGCATTGTGGCACTCTGCCTTGTGTTCACAGTGGTGCTGTTCTTCTGGATGGCATTCCACCAGAACGGACTCACGCTCACTTTCTTCGCGAATGAATTTGTCAATCCCGTATGTACCGGAATCCAGACAATGGCGTTCGACATTATCAACCTCGTGATGGTGGTAATCATCGTTTACGGTCTGTTCGGAATCTTCCAATCCGACTCTGCAAAAGGTAAAATCGGCGCAGGTGCTGCCGCTTCGCTGGCTGCCTGTGTACTGGTGTACAAATATTTCCATATCAACCCCGAAGGCATTATCCTCTCTGCGCCAATCTTCCAGCAGTTCAACCCGTTCTACGTGGTGGCACTGACACCGGTCAGCATGGCTATCTTCGGCTCGCTTGCAAAAAAAGGCAAAGAGCCGTCTGCTCCGCGCAAAATCGCTTACGGAATGTTGGTTGCAGGAGCAGCATACGTATTTATGGTATTCTGCTCACTCGGTCTGCTTACACCGAATGCACAGGAAGTTGCAAAAGTGACAGGCGATGCAACCTTTGTCAATGCAAACGTACTTATCGTGACGTATCTCATTCTGACGTTCGGTGAGTTGTTATTGTCGCCTATGGGCATTTCGTTTGTCAGCAAAGTCGCTCCGCCGCAATACAAAGGAATGATGATGGGTCTGTGGTTTGTGGCTACTGCTTTGGGAAATCTGCTTGTTTCTGTCGGCAGTTTCTTGTGGGGTAACTTGCCGTTGTGGCTTGTATGGGGCGTATTTGTAGCCGTTTGCCTAATTGCAGCCATATTCATGTTCTCAATTATGCAGAAACTTGAGGACGCAACTAAATAAAGACCATCATGAAAGAGACATTATTGCAAATAGCCGATTATATCGAAGCATTGGAACAACGCGTTGCCGATGCAGAAACCAAACTCGCAGAAGCCGAATCCAAACTGGCGGAAACGGATGCCAAGTTAACTGAGGCAAATGCCAAGTTCAGCGAAATCGAGAAACGCATTGTCGAACTCGAAGCCCGTCCTATTCCTGAGCCGGAGATTGCGATGGATTGGATAGACGACGAGCCGGAAGAGCTGGAAATGCCTGAAATTCAGGAAGAACCGGAAGATTCGGAACAGCCGGAACAACAGGAAGAACCGGAACAGCAAGAAGAACCGGAACAACCTGAAACAGTTGAAGCAGAGCCGGAAGTCATAGAAGACACGCCGAAAGAGCCGGAACTCCCCATAGAACCGGAAACACCTGTTCAACCGGAGATTCCCGAACTGATTGAAGAAGAAAAACCGGAACAGGAGCCTGTTCATGTACCGGAACCTGCCAAGCCGGCAGCTCCGTCCGCCGGAGCTCCTGTCACAGACCTCCGGCAAGCGATTTCATTGGGTGACCGTTTCCTCTTCCAGCGCGAACTGTTCGCTCAAAACGGCGAGTTGATGCAGAAAACCATCGAGGCATTGAACAAAATGCCGAACCTTGATGGCGCCATTGCATATCTCAACAAGCATTTTGACTGGGACAAGGAGTCGCCCACATACGAGCTGTTCCTCAATGCGCTGCGCAGACGGTTAGGCTAAATTGTTAAATAGTAAATCACCAAATCGTAAATGTTATACGTTGTTCCAACACCGGTCGGCAATCTCGAAGACATTACGCTTCGGGCGTTGCGCATCCTCAAAGAAGTCGAACTGATTCTTGCAGAGGACACGCGCACGTCGTCCGTGCTACTTAAGCACTACGACATCCACACGCCGCTTAAGTCTCATCACAAGTT
>CAJOFT010000090.1 GCA_905234025.1 Paludibacteraceae bacterium | reverse complement strand
GCTTCGGATTTGAGCGTCAAAGCCAAATGCAGGCGGTTGCGTTCGCCGCCAGACAAGACACCGCATTTCTTTTCCTGATCTGCTCCTGTGAAATTGAAGCGGCTGAGATAGGCGCGGGCATTGATTTCGCGACCTCCGACACGGATAAACTCCGTTCCTCCGGAAATGGTTTCAAAGACCGTTTTGTCGGGATCAATGTTGGAATGGACCTGATCCACATAGCCGACTTTGACGGTTTCGCCCACCTGGAAAGTGCCTTTGTCGGCTTTTTCCATGCCCATAATCATGCGGAAAAGGGTAGTCTTTCCGGCTCCGTTCGGACCAATCACGCCAACAATGCCGTTTGGCGGAAGCATGAAGTTCAGGTCTTCGAATAAGAGTTTGTCGCCAAAGGCTTTGCTGACACCTTCGGCATTGATAACCTTGTTGCCGAGACGCGGTCCGTTCGGGATAAATATCTCCAGTTTCTCCTCGCGCTCTTTCTGCTCCTCGTTCATCATCCGGTCGTAGGCAGCGAGACGTGCTTTTCCCTTTGCCTGACGGGCTTTAGGCGCCATCCGAACCCATTCCAATTCGCGTTCAAGTGTTTTGCGACGTTTGGATGCCTGTTTCTCTTCCATAGCCATTCGCGCGGTTTTCTGCTCCAACCAAGATGAGTAGTTCCCCTTCCACGGAATACCTTCTCCGCGGTCGAGTTCGAGAATCCAACCTGCCACGTCATCCAAGAAATAGCGGTCGTGAGTAATGCAAATAACCGTTCCGGCATATTGTTGCAGGTGTTGTTCCAACCAATCAATGGACTCCGCGTCCAAGTGGTTTGTCGGCTCGTCAAGCAACAAAATATCAGGCTGTTGGAGCAAAAGACGGCACAAGGCAACACGGCGTTTCTCACCTCCACTGAGATTTTTGACAAGGGCATCGTCATCGGGACAACGAAGTGCATCCATTGCGCGGTCCAGTTTGGAATCAATATTCCATGCGTCCGTGGCATCGAGTTTGTCCTGAAGTTCGGCTTGGCGGGCAAGGAGTTTGTCATAATCGGCTTCGGGATCAGCAAAGGCATTGTTGATGTCATCGTATTCTTTGAGGAGGTTCATAATGGGCTGCACGCCTTCCTGCACGCACTCGCGAACCGTTTTTTCAGGGTCAAGTTTGGGTTCCTGCTCCAGATAACCGACTGTGTATCCGGGCGAAAAGACAACCTGTCCTTCGTAATCCTTCTCGACGCCTGCGATAATCTTCATCAGCGTTGATTTACCGGCACCGTTGAGACCGATAATACCAATCTTTGCGCCGTAAAAGAAAGAGAGATAGATGTTGTTGAGTACTCGTTTTTGCGGGGCGAAAGTCTTGCTTACACCCACCATGGAGAAGATAATTTTCTTGTCGTCTGGCATAATATTTACGATTTGGAGATTTACGATTTAGCGATTTGAATTTAGCGATTTGAATTTGGCGATTTAGAATTTTAAGGAGAGCTGGATCCGTTGGCGCGGAAGGTCAATGCCGATGACTTTGACCTTGAGCTTCTGGTGAAGGGAGAGGACTTCGTTCGGGTCGGAAATGCGGCGGTTTGCCATTTCGGAAATGTGAATCAATCCGTCCTTGTGCACGCCCAAGTCCACAAACGCGCCGAAATTGGAGATGTTTGTGACAATGCCCGGCAACACCATGCCCACCTGCAAATCGGTGATGGAATGGACGGATTCATCAAAATGGAACTCCTCCGCCTGTGTACGCGGATCGCGGGAAGGTTTCTGGAGCTCATGGAGAATGTCCGTCAGGGTAGGGAGACCGACTTCGTCTGTCACGTACTTTTCAAGATTTGACGGTTTTGCCATTTGAAGATTGGAGAAATCCGGGTCTTTCATCATTTTCTTGGCGATGGCATAACGTTCAGGATGGACAGCGGTGTTGTCCAAAGGCTCCGTGCCACCTGCAATGCGGAGGAAACCGGCACATTGTTCGAAAGTCTTGGCTCCCATTTTTGGCACTTTGAGCAGGGATTTGCGATCCGGGAAAGGACCATTTTCGCTGCGATACGTGACAATGTTTTGCGCCAAAGCCGGTCCAAGACCGGAAATATACGTCAGCAGATACGGCGAAGCCGTATTGACATCCACGCCGACATAGTTCACCACGGATTCAACGGTCTGGTTGAGCGCTTCTTTGAGACGCGTCTGGTCCACATCGTGCTGGTATTGCCCGACGCCGATGGATTTCGGGGCAATCTTGACCAGTTCCGCCAACGGATCCATCAGACGGCGACCTATTGAAACGGCTCCGCGGACAGTTACATCTTCGTCAGGGAACTCGTCGCGGGCGATTTTGGACGCGGAATAGACCGAAGCACCGTTTTCGGAAACAATATAGACCGCTACGCTGTTGGAAGTTGGACCGCTGCCGCTGTTGGAATTTAGCGTGTGGCGGACAAATTCCTCACATTCGCGGGACGCGGTGCCGTTGCCAATTGCAATGGCTTCGATGCCGAATTTGGAAACGGCGTTCGCGAGAACCTGCTGTGAATCAAGGTTATGCAGAAAAATCACATCGTGGTGAAGCAAGTCTCCCTGCGCGCTGAGAACGACCATTTTGCAGCCCGTCCGGAATCCCGGATCCAACGCAAGGACACGTTTCTGCCCAAGCGGCGATTCCAAAAGCAGTTGGCGGAGATTATTGGCGAAGACACGAATGGCTTCCGTGTCGGCTTCTTCCTTTGAGGAGGCGGCAAATTCGTTCTCAATAGAGGGTTTGAGGAGACGTTTGTAGGAGTCTTCCAGTGCCAGTTCTATCTGCTTGGCGGAGAAAGTGGCGTTACGGATGTAGAGACGGTCCAGTTTGTCCAGACACTTGTCCACATCGGCAGAGATGTCCACACGTATAACTCCCTCATTTTCAGCGCGTCGGATAGCCAAAAGACGATGCGACGAAATATGCTTCAGCGGTTCGGAAACAGAGAAATAATCCTTGTATTTCTGCGCTTCTTCGTCGTTTTCCTTGCCTTTGACGAGTTTGGTAGTAAGGATGGCGGTGTAAGAGAACTCGCGGCGAATGGCATTGCGAGCTTTGGTGTCTTGCGAAACCTCTTCGGCAATGATGTCACGTGCCCCTTGCAGGTCTTCTTCAGAGGCTTTTATGGGTTCGGGATATTGTTTTTTAATGCGGTCAGCTAACGGTTGCAGACCTTTCTCGCGGGCAATGTCCGCACGTGTTTTCTTGTGCGGTTTATAAGGAAGATAGATGTCCTCCAAATCCGTTGCAGACCAGCAATCTTCGATTTGCTGTTTGAGTTCCGGCGTGAGTTTGCCTTGCTCCTCAATGGTTGCGAGGATGGTTTGTTTGCGAGCTTCGAGTTCCTGCAAACGGGTGTACTGCTCGCTGATGGCAGCAATTTGGACTTCGTCCAAAGAGCCTGTTTTTTCCTTGCGGTAACGGGCAATGAACGGAATGGTCGCTTTCTCGTCCAAAAGGGCAATAGTGGCAGAAACCTGGCTTTGCTTCAAGCCCAAAACGGGCGCAATATGTTCAGAATAGTTTATCATTTTCTGTTTACGGGTTTTACTTTGTAACCGGCGTTGCGGAGCTGTGCAATAAGCCCTTTGTCGCCACCCAGATAGACGCAATCCAGCACGATAAAGGCGTGTCCGTCATGGAGATACGACGCGAGACGCTTGACCCATTGCGTGTTGCGTTTGCAATATACCTGATAATCGGAGTAGGAAACGGTTGATTGGTTATCCGGCGCAGCGACCTGAAAGGCAATGTCCGAAAGACGTCCCTGCAAGTATATGTCACGGATTGTGCGCTCTTGTTTGATGTCGCGTTCGGGGTATTCGATGAGGTTCAGCAATTCGTCGCATTGCCAATGGAAAGGCTCGCGGTCAAAGACCATGAACATCGTTTCGCCGACCTCGTCCAGCCCATAGACTGGCATGTTGCGCTCCTCGGCAACCGCCTGAAAAAAGGATTCAATGGAGCGCTGTTCATCATACTGGAGCCATTTTTTGAAAAGTTCCGTGCGGTATAGTTCGGTGAGGTATGAGGGTTTCATGCGGGCAAGCTGGTCCAAGCCCATGCCAAGATTCAGACGCAGGGATTCGTCTATATATTTATATTGTGTGTCGGAATAGAAATTGCGCAGTTTGACGGAGTCGGGGAGAATCGCCGCCTGACGCAGAACAGCCAAAGCCTCGTAGTCCTGCATGGCAAATTCCGTGAGCACTTTGTTGCAATCGCCAAAACATTTGAAGACGTTGGGAATTGTGTCCACAAAGGTCATATCCACGAGTTTGTTCGTGGCAAGGATATAAGATTTCGCCTGCGTGGAGTTGCCGGAGATTTGGTATAACAGTTGCGCAGAGACCGCTGACGCTGTTAGAAGTGAGACCGCTATCGCTGTTAGAAGTTTGAGTTTCATTGGAAGCGGGTGATTAAGTTATAAGCTTGGTAAATACCGAGTTCGCCTGCACGGCTGAGGTCTGCAATGCCGTCTTCGACCTGGTCAATATAGATGCGTGTCAGACCGCGGTTGAAATAGGCTTCTGCAAAATCGTTGTCGGCTTCTATGGCTTTGGAATAGGCGGCTATGGCTGCCTGGTATTCTTTCTGCGTGCAGAGAATATTTGCTTTGTTGTAATAGGCAAAGGCAAAATCGGGCAGCAGTTTGTTGACGTAGTCGTAGTCGCGCAGCATGATTTCAAAATCCATGCTTGACTCCGCCGTCAATTCGCCGGTAGCACGCTGGTATTCAAGGAGTTTGAACCGCCAGTTGGCACGACAGAACGTGATGATTGCCGCGAGACCGCTGACGCTGTGAGAGAGTTGCTGCAACGCCTTTGTGCAATCATCCAACGCGGAGGAATAGTCCTGTACCAACGCAAATTCCATTGCCCGTGCAAGGTATAACGATGCTGCTTTGTCAGGCGTGAGGTTGATGAGCGACTTGGCGTTGGTGTATTGTTTCTCATAGACATCAATCTGTGCAGAGAATTGGGAAATTTTTTCGAAGTGCTGATTCACCATTTCCGCTGTGAGTGTAATCTCCTGCGATGTGAAGCGTAAAGGCGAGGGTAGGAGGTTGAGGCGGTTGTATTCCTCAACGGCGTAAAAGAAATAGTTGGTGCGTCGAAGCGGCTGGTTCTGGGTGTAATAACTCAGGACAATATTCGGCTCGTTGACCACGTCCGTATAGCGTTTTTGTATGCTTCCGCGTGTTTCGGAAGAATATTCGGGTTCTTCGGTTTGTTCGGCTTGGTTCTGCGCCGTGCGGGCGGAGAACTCCTTGCGACGATCTTTGTTCTGGTGTGTCGCTTTGGCAATGCGGACGTCTGTTTGCGGCGCATTGAGAGAATCCTGTCTGGCAGCCATAATACTATCCTTCTTTTGCTCCAAATCAAACGCTTTCTGACGGTATTTGTAGGCATTTTTGCTTTCGCCGAGGGCAGTTTTGGCTTGTGCGGCAAGGTAGTAGGACGGCAGGAAATACGGATAAGCGGCAATCAGTTCGTCGAAGTCCTCCAATGCCTGTTTCCACTGGCGCAGTTGCATCAGCACCATTGCCCGCTGATAACGCATGTCGGTTTGATTGGGCGCCAAGTCAATGGCTTTGTTGAGGTCGTCCAACGCACGGTTGTAGTCGCCGAGTTCAGCACGCAACATGCCCCGGTTGTAGTAACATTGTGCTTCCTGTGGCGCAATCGAAACCGCTTTGTCGTAGTCGGCAAGCGCATTGCGATAGTTGTGGTTCTGATAGAAGATGATGCCGCGGTTCATGTAGTCGCCCGCCCATTTGGAACCGAGATTGATACATTTTGTGAGCGATGCCAGTGCATCGTCGCGATTGTCCTGCATGAGTTGTACCAAGCCCAAAGCCGACCAGTTTGCAGGATTCTGGGAATCGTATTTGACAGTGGTTTGGAAACTGTTCAGTGCGCAGATGGTATCTTTGCTGTGCAGGCAAATTACACCTTTTTCGAAGTTCAAGGAGGGGGATTGCGGTTCACGGCGGAGCAGGTAATCAATGTCAGCCATTGCCGAATCGTATTGTTGCTTTTGAGCGCGGATGTCTGCACGCAAAACGAGATAGGTTTTGTTCTCCGGCGAGAAATGCAAGGCTTTTGTGAAGTCCGCTTCGGCAAGATCCAACTCGTCCATTTGCCGATAGACATAGCCCCGCGTATAGTATGCGCCGGGCTGGAAGGGATTGTATTCTATGGATGTGTTGCAATCGCGAAGTGCACCGGAATAATCCGAAAGTTGTATCTTCGCAATGGCGCGGAGCAAATACGGCTCCGCAAGATAGGGCTTGAGTTATGGATAAAACGTAGTCCTCAAAGTACAGCGCATTACGCCCGATAGAGGTAATTCTGTCGGTGTTCAGTTGTGCGTGCGTGCCAAGTGCAGTGAGCAACAACAGTACTATGAGTTTTGTTCTTTTCAATATTTTTGTCCATTTAATACGATCGTTCAGTATGCATTGTTATTAATCCGGAAAAACGGATTTAACATGGTCTGGCAATGTGTTCTCGCGCTTGAAAATATATGTCCGGGGTACATCAATTATGCTATCTATATCGATACTATATTGGTGGTCAATGCAATTTAATATCATTTCGTCTTTTGTCAGTTTTTCCACTTTGTAGTTTGTGACAGTAGATACATCTTCTAATCCGGGAATGCTGCTGCGCCCTGTTACAATGATTTGCATATCTGCACCTTCTCCTTTTATAACATACTCGTTTGAGCAATCACAAATAGAAGCCTCCCATCCAGAACCGTTTTCAAACCATGTCCATTCTGAAATATGACCTTTACGGAACAGCCATACTTCTTCTTTGTCACCATAAGATCTGACAGTTTCTTCAGTCATGTGCAAGTCCTCCAAAATGTCTGCTAAAGCAGAGTAGTCTGATTTCAGTGTCTTTAATTCCCACGCCCCCTCTACTTGCACCAATTCTTCTCCTTCTGATTTTTTCTCGCAAGAGCATATTGCTGCTCCAAGTCCCAGCACGCAAAGTACTACAAAAATGTTGTGTTTCATAATGTTATTTCTCCTTATTTTAGTCTGAAAATTATTTTATCTGCATCCGGCATA
>CAJOFT010000089.1 GCA_905234025.1 Paludibacteraceae bacterium | reverse complement strand
AATGAAACCAAGTCATATTGAGCATCTTGGAATTGCTGTAACAAGTATTGAAGAGGCTATGCCCTTCTTCGAGTTTTTAACCGGTTCGAAATGCTACTCTATTGAAGAAGTAGCTGACCAGAAAGTACGCACGGCTTTCTTCAAAGTCGGCGAAGTGAAAATTGAGCTTTTGGAGCCCACTTGCCCCGAATCAACGATTGCCAAGTTCATTGAGAAGAACGGCGGTCGCGGCGGCGTTCACCACGTGGCATTCAATGTTGAGAACGTGGCTGATGCACTGGCAGAAGCTGAAGCTGCCGGAATCCAACTCATCGACAAGGCTCCGCGCAAAGGTGCTGAGAATCTGATGATTGCTTTCCTCCACCCGAAGAGCACCAAAGGTGTGTTAACTGAGATTTGCCAACAGCCTAAGTAAGAAAGTTATGGATAACGCAAAATTGCAAAAGCTGATTGACAATCGCGAGAAAGCGATGGCAGGTGGCGGCGAAGCGGCTGTGGAAAAACACCACGCCAAAGGCAGTTACACTTGCCGCGAGCGCATTAACATGCTGCTTGACGAAGGCTCTTTTGAAGAGATTAACATGTTCCTTACCCACCGTTGCCACGACTTCGGAATGGACAAGAAAGTGTTCCTCGGTGATGGTGTGGCAGTTGGTTCCGGAACGATTGACGGACGTCTGGTGTTCGTTTTTGCACAGGACGCTACCGTTATCGGCGGATCGCTGTCTGAAACAATGGCACTCAAGATCTGCAACGTCATGGATCAAGCCATGAAACTCGGTGCTCCCATTATCGGTCTCAACGACTCTGGCGGTGCACGTATTCAGGAAGGTGCTTGCGCGTTGGCAGGCTATGCCGAAATATTCGAGCGTAACATCCTTGCTTCAGGCGTTGTGCCGCAGATTTCTGTCATCTTTGGTCCCTGCGCGGGTGGTGCCGTTTACAGCCCTGCCCTCACAGACTTTATTATGATGACCGAGCAGAATTCGTATATGTTCATTACCGGTCCGAAGGTAGTTAAGTCCGTTACTGGTGAAGATGTAACGGTTGAACAGCTCGGCGGTGCAAAAGTACATGCCACCAGATCCGGTGTGACCCATTTCGTAGCTGCTACAGAAGAAGAGGCTATCGCAGAAGTTCGTCGTCTCGTTTCTTTCATTCCGCAGAACAACATGGAAGAAGCTCCGCTCATGGAATGCAACGATGACCCGATGCGCCTTGAGGACGCGCTCAACGAAATCGTTCCCGATGATCCGAACAAACCGTACGATATGCACGATATCATCAATCTTATCGTGGATAATGGTGACTTCATGGAGGTTCACAAGGATTACGCCAAGAACGTTATTTGCGGCTTCGCCCGTTTCGACGGTCGTTCCACTGGTATTATTGCTAACCAGCCGAGTTGGTTGGCAGGTGTGCTGGATTGTGACGCAAGCCGTAAAGCTGCCCGCTTCGTACGTTTCTGCGACGCGTTCAACATCCAGATCCTAACGCTTGTTGACGTTCCGGGCTTCCTCTGCGGAACCGGACAAGAGTATGCAGGAATTATTGACCACGGAGCAAAACTGATGTTTGCATACGGCGAAGCCACTGTTCCGAAAGTAACGATTACCATTCGCAAATCCTACGGTGGCTCACATATCGTAATGTCCTGCAAGCAGTTGCGTGGTGACATGTGCTATGCTTGGCCTAATGCGGAAATTGCCGTAATGGGTGCAAGTGGTGCTGTCGGAGTACTTCAGGCAAAGGCACTGAAGGCTATTGAAGATCCTGAAGAAAAGAAGAAATTCATCGCGGAGAAAGAGGCGGAGTACAAAGACTTGTTCGCAAGTCCCTATCAAGCTGCCAATCGCGGTTACATCGATGACGTTATTGAGCCGCGCACTACCCGTGCACGCATTGTCAACGCGTTCGAGAAACTGCAGACAAAGCGTCTTACCAACCCGATGAAGAAACACTCAAATATTCCTTTGTAGTATGACTTTATTGGCAATTACTGGTCAGACGTGGTTCATTACCGGTCTCGGATTCGGGATTGTGCTGATGTTGCTGTTTGTGTTCGTCTATGTAATGAAACTGCTCGGTTGGATTATGCAACCCCGCAAAGAAAAGACGGAAGATTTACAGCCCGTTCAGAAGCACGAACCGGCACAGGCAGACGATGCAACAAAGGCGGCTATAGCTTATGCTTTGCACCTTTATTACAACAGCCTGCACGATCCGGTTGAGACGCACCTGACCATCAAACACCACGCAACGGCGTGGCATATCATTTCAAGTGGTAAATAATTAAAAATCATAACAATGAAAGAATTTCAATTCAAAATTGACGGCAAAGAATACAAAACAGCCGTTAACGAACTCGAAGGCGGCATTACCGAAGTGACCGTCAATGGCAAATCATACAAAGTGGAAATGGAGCATGCAGCACCGAAAGTAGCTGCTCCGAAAGCCGCTCCTGCTGCTGCGCCTGCAGCACCGAAGGCTGACGCTTCCAAAGCGGAAGCTCCTGCTGGTGGAAAGAAAATCGTTTCTCCCCTACCCGGCTCTGTAATCAAAGTCCTTGTGGCTGAAGGTCAGGCTGTTAAGAAAGGTGACACTCTCCTCACACTCGAATCCATGAAGATGGAGAACACCATCGCTGCCGAGTGCGACGGAACTGTTAAGCAAGTGGCTGTTAAAGCCGGTCAAACCGTAATGCAGGACGACCTGCTCATAGTTCTTGGATAATATGAACGGAGTACTTGAATTCTTCACCAACATGGGCTTCATGAACCTCAGTTGGCAACAAGGAGTAATGTTGCTGCTCTCGTTCTTCCTGCTCTATTTGGCGATAAAAAAGCAATATGAACCGCTGTTGCTTTTGCCGATAGCGTTTGGCATGTTGCTTACGAACCTGCCGATGTCCGGCATGTTCCATGAAGAGTTGTGGGCTTCATTCCTGCAACCTTTTCTGGAGGATGGCGTGACGCCCAACCCTGCATATCATAGTTATGGTGCGATTCTTAAGTCCGCCGGACTACTGGATGTGCTGTATATAGGTGTCAAGGCGGGTGTATATCCGTGCCTCATCTTCATTGGCGTTGGTGCGATGACCGATTTCGGTCCGCTCATTGCCAATCCGAAGAGTTTCGTGTTAGGAGCTGCTGCGCAGGTAGGTATATTTATTACGTTCCTTTGCGCGAACATCTGGTTCACACCCGCAGAAGCAGGTTCTATTGGTATCATCGGCGGTGCGGATGGTCCTACGTCTATTTTCCTGACATCCAAACTGGCTCCGCATTTGCTCGGTCCGATTGCGATTGCAGCCTATTCGTATATGGCACTCGTTCCCGTTATCCAGCCGCCTATCATGCGTCTGTTGACCACTGAGAAAGAGCGCAAGATCAAGATGAAACAGCTTCGTTCCGTCAGCAAGACCGAGAAGATCGTCTTCCCGATTATCATTACCACTATTGTGGCACTTGTATTGCCGGATGCAGCTCCGCTTATCGGCTGTCTGATGCTTGGTAATTTGATGAAAGAGTGCGGCGTGGTTGACCGTTTGAGCAAAACCGCCCAGAACGAGTTGATGAACATTGTTGTCATCTTCCTCGGCTTGTCGGTCGGTGCTACGGCTACCGGTGCAACATTCTTGAGCGTTAAGACCCTGCTCATTCTTGCAATGGGTATCATTGCCTTCGGAATGGGCACAGCAGGTGGTGTGCTGCTCGCTAAGTTTATGAACCTGTTCAGCAAAGAAAAGATCAACCCGCTTATCGGTTCTGCTGGTGTTTCGGCTGTGCCGATGGCTGCACGTGTTTCGCAGGCGGAAGGTCAGAAAGCTGATCCGTCCAACTTCCTGCTCATGCACGCTATGGGTCCGAACGTGGCAGGTGTTATCGGTTCTGCCGTTGCAGCCGGAATCCTGCTTACAATGCTTGGCTAATCCGAAGGACAAACATAATAAAAATAACCGTCATTTCAAATGGCGGTTATTTTATTTTGCAAATCTTGTATGCTTTCGTAAGTCAGCCAACCGACCGTCTGTTGTGCAGCAAGGCGGTTTTTCTCAAGGTCATCAATGAAAATGACCGGTTCGTGAGACGGATTTATCTCTTGCTCCACTTGCTCGAATATGGCTTTATCAGGTTTGGCAAGGTGCATTTCCTGCGAAAGGAACATCCGCTCGAAGTATTTGTCCAAATGATACATTTCATTGATAACTCCGAAATGCAAATCGTTTCCGTTGGACAGCAAATAAACATGAGCACCTTCTTCCTTCATCTGCCGTACAAAATCCAAGCGTTCCTGCGGTAAATCGGCAAGCATTGCCATCCAGGCATCAATAACTTCTTGTCTTGTTGTGCCAGGCTTACAAAACCGCAATACTTCCGCCACAAACGTCTCCGGCGATATATTTCCGCGTTCAAAGTTCACCATCAACTGCTTGCTTGCGGCACTCACGGCTACAACTCCTTCGCCGTCACCGCCAAGCCCCAATACCGTCTGCATGTTTGCGTCGCCCATCAGTTCACGGAATTGCGCAATGCAGCGTTCCACATTCAGGTTGATGAGTACTCCGCCAAGATCAAATATAATAATCCGTTGCATAAATGTCTTGTTTATGGTGCAAAAGTACTGCTTTCTTCCGAAATACGCAAATATTTCCTGAAAAATTTGCATACTCGCGTTTTTTTCGCTAATTTTGCAGCCGTTTGTGAAGAAAGTATTTTTCATAATAGGTCTTGTCATATGCTCCGCGACGGGTTTTGCGGAGCAGGAAGCGGATTCTATATCGCGTCAGTTCACGATTGACGAAGTTGAAATCACGGCTTCCCTACCCAATCAGCCTGTAGTGCCTGTGCAACGGTTGGAAGGTGCCAAATTGGAAGGCTTGAGCACGTACAGCGTGGCAGATGCCCTGCGTTACTTTTCCGGTGTGCAAATCAAAGATTATGGCGGTGTGGGCGGCTTGAAAACCGTTGACATCCGTTCGATGGGCACACATCATTTGGGCGTTTTCTATGATGGCATAGAAGTTGGCAATGCCCAAAACGGCACAGTGGATTTGGGAAAGTTCTCGTTGGAGAATGTGGAAGAGATTGCCCTTTACAACGGACAAAAGAGCGAAATCTTTCAATCCGCAAAAGACTTTGGCAGTGCTGGAACGCTGTATATCAAAACCCGCCGTCCGAAGTTCGAAGCCGGCAGAAACTACAACGTTGTTGCCACAATGAAAGCGGGTACATTCGGTTTGGCGAATCCAAGCATTTTGTATGAACACAAACTGACAGATAATATCCACATGTCTGTCAATGCCGAATATACTTATGCCACAGGCCGTTATCACTTCCGCATCCATAAAAACCATCCTGATGGCACAACCGCTTGGGACACTGTCGGAATTCGTCAGAACGGAGATATACAGGCTATTCGTGCTGAAGCAGGGCTGTTCGGCTACCTACCCGATGGCAAATGGCATGTCAAGGGTTACTTTTACAACTCCGAGCGTGGTATTCCGCGCGCAATTATCCGTAATGTGTGGACGTGCTCCCAACGTCAATGGGATCGCAATGCCTTTGTGCAAGGGAACTTTACAAAGACACTTTTCAGACACTATGATTTGAGCGTATCTGCCAAATATTCCAACGATTACATGCGTTACTTGAACCCCGACACCACATTGATGTACATAGATAATGCCTTCTATCAGCAGGAAGTTTATTTAAGCGTTGCTAACCGCTATCGTATCTTCAGTTGGTGGAATGTGGCATTGAGTGCGGATTATCAGTTCAACTACCTGAAAGCATATATGTCCGAGCTGGTCAATCCGCGCCGCAACACTGAAATGATTGCGCTTGCAACGGCTTTCAATTACAAGTGGATAAAAGCGCAGGCAAGTATTTTAGGCACGTTCGTACAGGACAAGTTAATCAAAGAGAACCATAAAAATGCCCAATCGGCGGACAACCTATACCGTTTCACGCCGGCTGTTTTTGTCAGTTACCAGCCGTGGCTCAGGGAGCAATTGTACCTGCGGGCGTTCTACAAGCATATTTTCCGGATGCCGACCTTTAACGACTTATACTACACGGACATCGGCAATATTGCCTTGAAGCCTGAGAAAGCGGTGCAGTACGATGGCGGCATTGAATATACGAAGGAGGTTTCAGTTGTCAGCAATCCGTTATCAGCACTCCGGATTCATGTTAAGGCAGACGGCTATTTCAATCAGATTCATGACAAGATTGTCGCTGTGCCCAAAGGAAACAGCCAGTATCGCTGGATGATGATGAATCTCGGCTATGTGGAAATTCGACGATGTAAATCTCTCGTTGGCAGGTACTTACACCTACCAGAAAGCACAAGATTTCACGGACAAAAACGACACGCTCACCTACGGTGGACAAATCAGTTACATTCCCTGGCATTCGTGTTCGGCGACAGGCAATCTCTCATGGCGCGGCTGGGCACTCAATTATTCGTTTATTTATGTAGGCGAACGATATCACAATTCCGCCAATATTCCGATGAACTACGAGCAGCCGTGGTACACGCACGATTTGAGTATCAGCAGAGTATGGCCCTTCAGCGGCTGGAAAATGAGTATGGCGGTTGAAATCAATAATATGCTTAACCAGCAATACAACGTTATTCTCAACTACCCTATACTGAAATTTATTATATAGCGATTATGCGGAATACATTATACATCATACATTATACATTACTCATCATTCTCCTGTCTTCCTGTCGCGGTGAAGATATCCTCTGGCCGTCCGAACAAGAGCAAAAAGGCGAACCCGTTCATTCGGAGATTGTAGGTTTTTACCTGCTTAACGAGGGCAATATGGGTTCCAACAAAGCGACACTGGATTACTATGATTTCACCACCGCTACCTATACCCGCAATATTTATTCCGAAGCCAATCCGGATGTGGCGCAATCGTTGGGCGATGTCGGAAACGACCTCAAGATTTACGGAAATCGCCTATATGCGGTTATCAATTGCAGTAATTTGGTGGAGGTGATGCATGCAGACAATGCAAAACATATCGGCACCATCAATGTTCCGAATTGCAGGTATTTGCGCTTCAAGGACGGTTTCGGCTATCTGACATCTTATGCCGGTCCGGTAACCATCAATCCCGATTACGAGCAAATCGGTTATGTAGCGAAGTTCGACACTGCCACACTACAGGTTGTTGCCACGTGCAATGTCGGTTTCCAACCGGATGAATTGGAGATTGTAGGCAATAAACTATACGTTGCAAACTCCGGCGGTTATATGACGCCCAACTATGAAAACACTGTTTCCGTCATTGACCTCTACACTTTTACCGAAACGCATAAAATCATTGTAGCCAAGAATTTGCACCATCTGCGAATGGATGCGCATAATCAGCTGTGGGTTTCTTCGCGCGGCGATTATTACGATAATCCATCCAAGCTCTATTGCATTGATACACAGACGGATAAGCTCGTTGACTCGGTCAATGTGGCTACAAGTAATATGTGGTTGGACGGAGATTCCTTATATTTGTATGGTTCGCAGTTCAGTTACACCACTATGCAGGAGGAAATAAATTATAACATTGTTGATGTCCGCACGCACCAAATCATTTCCAACCGCTTCATTACAGACACGGTCAATATTGTCCATCCGTATGGTTTGATGGTTCATCCTGTGACCAAGGACATTTATCTAACTGATGCCAAGAATTATGTCACGCCGGGCACGTTGCATTGTTTTGGCAAGGACGGAAGCCTCAAATGGTCTGTCCGCACGGGCGACATTCCCGCGCATATGGCATTTCACTATAAATCTTCAAAGAAGTAAGCGTGCAGGTACTAGTTCTGTCAAGATATAAGG
>CAJOFT010000088.1 GCA_905234025.1 Paludibacteraceae bacterium | reverse complement strand
GCTCAAACACAATTCTAAAGGTTGGTACATCGAGTACTACAAGCTTAACCCTATCGTTCAAGACTTAGAGCGCGTTCGTATTATGATGAACCGCGAGCGCAAGCGCTGCAAAACTCTCACCGAGTTCAAATTGCAGACTAGCGCTATTATTCTTCAAATCAACAATCAACTTGCTGCTGGTTTTATCAATCTTCAACAAAACATTCCTGCATACGGAATCGGTACGCAGGAGAGTTATACGGGTGATAATGTTCGCTTTTACACTCCGTTGGAGCAGGTAATTGACCTGTATGAAAAAGATCGTTGTGGTGAGTTGAAAGAAACGACTATGCGAAGCTATAGTTGCTTCTGTAAACAATTCAAACAATGGGTGCATAACAACTGTCCATCCATTGCCGCTTCCGTTTTCTCGCAGACACAGGCGAACCAGTACATGGAGTTCGTGCTTCTTGGCAACAACTCGAAAGGCAAGAAGTCTGTCCGCAAGAAAATAAGGGAAGATCGCGTAAGTCCGCGTACGTACAATAATAATATAAAACTCGCGCGTGCGTTGTTTAGTTGGGCGATGGAAAAGAGTTACGTCCGTGTCAATCCGTTTGAACACCTCAAACAAAAGAAAGCGCAAGGTAAGGATCGTACCATTATCCCCAAGGAAGTTCGCGACAGAATTGTTGCATACTTTAGGGAAAAGAATCCTGCATTCATCATCGTCATGCAACTGGTGTATAAATCCTTCCTGCGTCCGGTAGAGATTACACGCGTCAAGGTGGAGCAGTTGAACTTCGAGAAACATTGTATCGAAATGAAAGGGTCGCAGAAGAAAAACGGCAAAGACCATAACTGTCGTATGGATGATAAATTGGAAGCCTTATTACGTGACCATATTCGTGGAGCCAAACCGGATGATTTCGTCTTCGGTGCAGGTACATGGAAACCGAGCCAGACTCCTGCTGCATCACACTCGTTCACTATCATCTGGGATCGAATGAGAGCAGCATTGAAGTTGCCGAGAGAATATCAACTCTATTCTCTCCGTGATAGCGGAATTAACAATCTGCTGAAAGCAGGTGCCACCGACTTGGACGTCGTTCAGATAGTTGGTCACAGCGACCTTAGTATGACTTTCCGCTACGCCAATCACATTGATGAGAGCCTTATTGAACGTATCAATAAGATAGCTCCGGAGTTCTAAATTTGCATAGTTATACCACGCTTTTTAGGACGATTAGACCAAACGAACATCGTGAGCGTTCGTGTAAAATATAGGTCTGACACCCGAAAAAGCGTGGTATAATTGTTTAATACGGCTTCTTACTTCTTCTATTTTTCAAGAAAAACACTTATTTTTCGCTATTTCAAAAAACCAAGGAACAACCAGTATTTACACGGGCTGAGCTTACTTTTTAGTGCTCATTTTGTTCCGGTTTTTGATATTTGTCCGGTCTATGAAATCGTAAAATGCTGTAAATAAGCCAGATAGCGACGAAAGATAGCAAAATCTTTCGTCCAACCGCCCTGCTATATCGGCTGATTTTAGCGAGTCTTTCAAAGCGGAATATGCAAACGCAAATTTCTAAATTAGGACGCTCTCGCCCTCAAAGCAAATGTCCCCATTATTTCAAAAGTGCCGAAGTCTGCACGCGTAAACATTTTCAAAAGTCTGCATTTTTTTAGCAATACGGAAAGTCTCCTTTCTTTTATAGTTTCAAGGGTCTCCTAACATCCTCAAGACCTTATGAGTCATCTCCTTTCTGCATACATTAAAATCTCCATTTATCGCGTGCGCTTATGGTCTTCTATTATTCCGTGTACCTTGCGAGTCTCCTCATATTCCATGTGCCTCAAAAGTCCTTTTGCGCACCCTTTTATTATATACAAACCGCACACTTAATTGCAGAATGTGCGGTAGCGTGCCTAATGCGCGGAATACAATTAGTGTCAAGAAGTTCACTTGCAATATTTGGATCTTCAAAACGCATTGCATTATCATTTAGTGTATTTCGCCCCAAATAATTGATTGAACCATACCAGATTAACTTCTTATCTATGATAGCACAACGACAAGACTGCGTCGGTCTTATTATAACCTCTACACCGCGTGCAGCAACATCAGTTAGAACTCTATTGAGTGAACTCGCAACCTGCGGTTGATTATTTGGAATTGTGATAACGATAGAGTGTTTTGCATTTAATATATCCTTTTTGAATACAGATACAAAAGACTTTCCATCGAAAAATGTAGATTGCGTATCCAGTTCTTCCAGTTCCGCGAATAAACCTCTATTAGTCGGCTGTGATTTAGGTTTATAGCCTATGCCTGCATAACCTTTGATACGACGGCGGTACATGAGTTCACACAAGGGAACATGAATGTCCACGTAGTCATATATGCGTACTTCCTCTTTACCAAGATACTCCCGATGAAGGCGACCTGCGTACTGCTCGACGATGCCTTTCCATGAGACAGGAATAGCCAGCATGAGCGTATCCAAGCGTGGAAAATCAAAGCCTTCTCCAACGTATTTCCCTGTTGCTACAATGACGAGCGATTCGTTGTCTGGAACGGCTCGAAGACGCCCCATCGTGAGTCGTTTCTCGCGTGCAGAAGTTGAGCCGATGAGCGGTATAACATGTTGGCAACAATCTGATAGGAGTTGCGACAGGATGTCCACATGGCTTGTGCGGCTTGTAAGGATAATAGGTGTTCGGCCTTCGGCGAGGGCTTTACATACATCTGTTACTATCAGTTGGTTACGTGCTTCATCTGCGATGAGAAAATCCGTGAGACGTGGAAATGTAATCGGATCTTCCGAAAGATGGCGATAAGCAGTAAAACGGGGTACGAGGATACGTGAGATGGCTGACTGCTGTGGCAGTTGTTTGCTGGCTTGGTAACGAATCGGGCCGCATTGCATAAAGATAATAGGTTGATGTCCATCCTTGCGAATGGGCGTAGCCGTGAGACCATAAACATAGTGCGGCGATATAAGGCGAAGGACATTTTCAAAGGTCACAGCAGAAACATGATGACACTCGTCCACAATCACCATACCATAGGAATGCATGAAGGGTTTGACCGAATCTTCATCAAGGCATGATTGCAGCAAGGCAACATCAACGATGCCGTTGAGATGATTGCCGGAGGAATCAAGCGTGCCGACAGGGGAAATTTTCTTTCGTCTGCCGCGTTTATGCGATGGCTCTTCTGCGGGGAGTTCAATATCGAGGAAACGACATAGCGTTTGTTGCCATTGTTGGAGCAAAGCTTTCGTATGCACAAGCACTAAAGTATTCGTCTGACGACGAGCGATAAGTGCGGCAGCGGTTACGGTCTTACCAAAAGCGGTAGTAGCAGAGAGCGTGCCATTATCGAAGCGAGCTAGGCTATGCAAGGCTTCCTGCTGTTCTGGGCGAAGTTCGCCGACGAAAGATGCGTTGATAGGGATGCCGTGTTGGGTATTATCTTCAATGGAGATGGGGATGTTCTTGGATTGGAAAACCTCACGGATAGCATCTTCACAGCCTCGTGGCATATGTAAGTAATCATCTACTATCTCTGCGCACGAGATGATACGCGGGGTGTCGTGTGTGGAAAAACGCATGGCTTGTTTGGCATAGAAATCCGGATTACGAAATGATGCCATGCGCTTGATGTGGTTCGCCAGTTTTGCTGATAGCTGATTCATCGGCAGATAGATGCCGTTTGCGCGAATAAAAGAAGCAGAAGTTGGGAGATCTTTGGACTCCAAAGTGATAGGTTTCGGAATCTCCCATGGTTTGGCTTCGGTCGTTTGGGTTAACTCTCCGAATAAGGAACCTGAGGTGTTATGTTCCGCAAGGATGGTTGTGATGTTATCTAATGACATTCGTTCGATATTTTGGAGCAATTGCCATTGATCAGGGTAAGCATTAAACTCTTCATCTACAAAGGAACTATTGCCTTTCTTGCGTGCCTGACCTTGGAGCGGCAAGGCAACCAGATTGCCGAAGCCTCCTTCCGGTAGTGTGTCTTGATTTGGGAAGAAACGATCGTACGACTTGAGTGACATACGTCCGTTATGGTTCATGGCCTCTGTTAGAACGGCGTAGCCTAAGCGTCGAGCAACAGCAGCGGGGATAGGTTGCGAGAAGAATATCCACACATGCGCACCGTTGCCGGAACGAGAGCGTTCAATATAGGCAGGGATATGCCAATCGTTGCAGATGCTTTTATACGTCAACACGTCCTCTTTATAGCCATGCTCGGAGTTTTTATCGTCGAAGTCAGCGCAGATGAGATAACAGGTGTTGTCTGCGAGGACAGGATATAAGCCAATGACATCACGACCATTGAGGTCATTTCCGGAGAGATGATTGAAGATGTCTCGATCTGTAAGCGAAGCAAGGCGGCGGTTGGGACACTCACTGCACTTGTATCGTTTCTTATCGCATAAGTCGGAGCGCCATTCATTCTCACATACCGGTTGGTAACCACTTTTACCCGATGAAGTACTATGCCATCGGCGAGCGAAAACATCTTCTCTACCACGAAATACGCTACGGAATAATGTTACTTTCTCTTCTGATGAGAGTGTGAACATCGGAAAGGATTTATCAGGTTCTATGGGAGCAGATGGTTGTGGGATTAGTAAGAAAGGCTGAGACTGACGGTATTGTGCAAGTTCCTGTCTCAAGCGTTCGTTCTCCTCCGTGAGGCGAGCGTTCTCCTTCTGAAGACGCTCATTGTCTTTCAACAAATCCAATATACTAATAGGCGCTTCCATACTTATGTTAAATACCCGTAGTCTGTATATGCACAGAACAATTATATCAAATCGCTAATTTCTAACTTGTTAATGTCCTCTCACAAACTGCCCTTCGGGCTGGTACTCGAGAAAGCAACTATCGTTCTGCTGCTCCTCGTCAATCGCTTGTTGCTGTTGCGCTATGTACTCGTCATATGTCATCGTGCTCAGGATCATCGTTACTCTGTGGAATCACTTAGAGGCAATTGAGGTGTTGGATCCTCGTCTGCTTCGTGTTGCGGAAGAGGATGGACGGTGCTCACTTTGGCACCAAGTTTGACAAGTTTCCTTGCTGAACCGAGGACGGTCATTCGTCCTGTTTCAGCCTTGTCAAGCGTCGCATTATAAGCGTCCTTTGCCTCGTCTAGTTTCTTACCCACTTTCTGCACACGTTCGAGCAAGTCTCCGACACGCGTAAGCAATTCCTCAGCGGTGTCGCAAATAGCTTTGTTATTGGCATTCTGTTTGATCGCCGTCCAAGTGACTTGCACGGCACGCAGCGCAGCATACATGTTCTGCTCACCCACAATAAACACCCCTTGATTCATCGCGTCGCGCCATAACGTAGCATCGGATGCAAGTGCCAGTTGGAGCGCTGCATCTACTTGTACGAACATCATCACAAAGTCCGGCTACGAAAGACAATAACATTTCCATAAGTCAGGATAATTAGGTATCAATAATACATCTCAATATACTTGTATGCTTTCTCAAAGACCTCGTTGTCTTTGATTTTGTACTTGATCCAGAGGATGGAGCGCAGTTGGCGTTTCACCTCGTTCTGTCCGGCGAGAGTGGCAAAAGTGTCGGTGAACTTACGCACGATGGCAACCACCTGCGTATCAATATCGTTCACCACGGCTTCTACAGCAATCGGTGTGTCCTTGGAGCGGATACTCTCAAACAACTCGGTCAGCGCTGCTTTCGCTTTCTGTCGCTTGTCCACCGGCTGATTCTGTTTCTTCTCCTCTTCCAGCACCTCTTTCGCCATCTGGAGCAGTTCCTTCAAGAACTCGATACTGGTAATCAGGTTGTCGTGCATTCTGTCTTTGAGCGCACGCAGTTTTTCTGAAAAGCGTTGGAATGTCGGGTCTCCTTTGTGTTTGCCCAGACGCAGTTCCAGCATCTTCTCAATCTTTATCACCTCACCACCAGCCTTGGCTACATCGAGCACGCTGTTGATGACTTCCGAGTTGAGGACTAGTTCTTCCAGGTTCTCGCCGATGTCTATCGTCTGTACGTTCTGGTGAATCAGTTCGATGGTCTTCGGACCAAGCACTTTCCAAATCAGCGAACCTTCGGTGCCAATCGGCTTGATACTCTCATAGACTTGTCCCAGCCAGATATAATCGCTTTGGAACTCACGCAGGCACTCATCCGGGCTAACAGCTTCCCATGCCTTGTGCAGACGCATATAGTGCTGCGCAAAACGGTCGCGCAGGTCGGCAGTGTACAAGCATTGTTGTGCAGCCGCCAAACCCTCAAAACCACCGACCTGTCTATCTACATTCGGGAAGAAATCCAGACACTCCTGCATAAACTTCGGAATGAGGTTCTTTATCTCCTGTATGTTGCGGATGACGGTCTTGACGGACTTCTCGTCGAAGTTCAGCGACTTCGCCACATTGTCGAACACTCCTACGAAATCCACTACCAAGCCAAACTGCTTACGCGAATCGTATTTGCGGTTTGTACGGCAGATAGCTTGCAGCAGCGTGTGGTCCTTCATCGGCTTGTCAAGGTACATACATTGCAGAATCGGCGCATCAAAGCCGGTTAGCAGTTTGCTCGTCACAATGACAAATTTCAACGGCGACAGCGGATCGCGGAACTGGTCAAGCAGTTGCTTCTCCTCGTCGCGCGAACGACGCCATTGTTGGTACTCGCCACCTTTGTCATCGCCGGTGTGCATGACGATGGTCGTCTGGTCGGTCGTACCGAGCAGCGTATCCAGCGCTTTCTTGTATGCCACGCAGCAAGCGCGGTTATAGACTACCACTTGCGCCTTCAGTCCGGTCGGCTCCACGTACTCGCGGAAGTGCCGCACAATGAAGTTGCACACGCGGTTGATACGCGAAGGAGCGGTAAAGAACGCCTCTATGCTGGTCTTCTGAACCAGTTTGCCTTTTTCCTCCTCGCTAATCATATCCGTCATCTTGTCAAACGCTTCCTGCAAGGTCTTCTCGTCCAGCTTCAGTTCTACCGGCACAGGCTTGAAACTCAGTTCGAGCGTAGCGCCATCGTCGATAGAGTTCTGGAAGCTATAGCGCGATAGATAACCGCTCTCGTCCACATCGGTACCGAAGGTGGCAAACGTGTTCGTCTCGCGTTTGTTAATCGGTGTACCGGTAAGGCCGAAGAAATATGCGTTCGGCAGCGCGTTACGCATTTTCACACCTAACTCACGTTCCTGCGTACGGTGCGCCTCATCCACCATCACAATGATGTTGTCGCGCTCACTCAATACGGTGCTCACGTCGCCGAACTTGAAGATGGTGGTAATCATAATCTTGCGCTGGTCGCCACGGAAGAATTCCTCCAGTTTCTCCTTGCTTGTCGCGGAGAAGAGGTTCGGTATCTCGGCGCGTGTGAAGTCTCCGGTTATCTGGTCTTCCAAATCCACACGGTCATCCACAATCACCACGGTTGGATTATGCAGTTCCGGCATGTTGCGCAGTTTCTGCGCGGCAAACACCATCAGCCATGACTTACCGCTTCCTTGGAAGTGCCAAATCAGTCCGCGTTTGGTCTTGCCTTCACGAACACGCTCCACGATGGCATTGCCGCCTTCGTATTGCTGGTAACGGCACACCACTTTCATCTTGCGGTTGGTGTCGGGATTGGTAGTAAAGACTGTGAAGTAACGGTATATATCTAATATCTTGTCCGGCTTCATAAGGTGCGAGAAGTTAATCTGCACATCAGCCAGCGTGCCGTGACGACGCTCTTCGTCGCAATACCACGGTCCCCATTTCTGAATAGGCGCACCGATGCCGCCATAATAGAACTCCTTGCCCTCTGTAGCAAAACTAAGGACGTTGGTAACGAACATCTCCGGTATAGACTTCTGGTATAGCAGCATGTCTTCTGCTCCATCTGCCCATGTGACAGCCGGACGAACAGGTGTCTTCGTCTCGCCGATGACCAAAGGAATACCATTGATCAGGAACACGATGTCTAATCGTTTGCCTCCGTTGATGCTTGGACGCGGGAACTCCCATTGATTCGTTACGATGCGGCTGTCTTCATACGGATCGTCGCTGAAGAAACGGATAGCGATATGCTCGCCGTCCTTGCCAAACGGATAGGAGTTCTCCTCAAAGAGCATCTTACGCAACTGCTGGTTGCGTGTCACAAGGTCATCCGGCCGTGCGCCGATGATAACTGTCCGCAGCGAGTTTATCACTTGTCCGGCTTGGTCACGCGTAATAGGATTTAGACGCAATAAGGCATCTTGCAATATGGTCTCTAACAGTACACTACTGGTACTACGTTCCAACTCTGCCGCACTGCGGTATTCCCATCCTTGACCAACGGCTGCTGCAATCAGCATATCCTCAATGGTGTTCGTCTCGTTAAACATATCTACACAAATAATA
>CAJOFT010000087.1 GCA_905234025.1 Paludibacteraceae bacterium | reverse complement strand
AAGCGAAATAGATTTCCGCAAGGCCAAAGAGAAACTACAGGCAGAAGTGGATGCTGCAAAGGCATATTACAACACCATCAAAGATGTGCCCGATTATGCCGGCGTAGCTGCTGAAATACTGGAAGTTATCAAACCCGCAGAATCATTAATCAATGCCGGTTCAAAAGAATTGAAGGAAGCCGCGACAGCTGAACTAATCGACGCTGTGGCAAAAGCGAAAGAGGATGTGGCTAATATCAACAAAACGGCTTTTGCTACCTGCAAAACCGAACAGAAAGCTGCTGCTGACGCACAAGCGCAAAAATGGGACAGTGAAGCATGCAAAGCGCTAATCACCAAAGCAAAAGCCGATATTGACGCCCTGCAATACGATGAGGCCAAGACCCTTGCCGAGAACAAGGCTACCATCAAAGCCGTCGTTGACCAATTATCCAAAGACCTTGCTGCACAACGGGCTGTCGATTTGGCTAAAAGCAAAGCTGCCCTATCGGATGTTATTGAGCAGGCTACCATTTATCACAGCGAGATAAAAGAAAACCCGGACTACGTGAAAATTGCCACTGTTCTGCAAACCGCCATAGAAACAGCGCAGGCAGTCTTGGACAGCGAAACAGCCACGAAAGGACAAGTGGATCAGGCTGCCGAGACACTCAAAGCTGCCATCGAGCAAGCCAAAGAAGACGTAAAGAAAGCGGATGAAGCCAAAGCGGAAAGCAAACAAACGCTTACAGACTCCATCGCTGCTGCTACGGCTTTTCTCGATGAAATCAAGGAAAACGAACAGTTTGCCGACATCGCTGCCGAACTGCAAGCGGAGATAGAAGCCGTGCAGGCGGTATTGGATAATTCCGAATCAACGCAGGAAGAAATTGACGCGGCAATAGAGCAGATTGCCAAAGCCGCTGCCAAAGCCCGCCAAAGTGTCGGCGGACATGAGAATATCGACCAAATCGTAAATGATAAAATGAGAAAATGTGAAAATGAGAAAATCATAACAGGTGGTCACCTCTACATCCGCAGCAACGGACAAATCTATAACGCATTAGGGCAGCCTATGCGTTAATTGGGGGCACCATAATGTCTTATCCTGAAAAAAAGACGCCAACTGGTCGGTATCATGTCGGTATCCTCTCGGTCAAAACAATTTTTTAGATTGTTATTTCCTCGAATGTGTTGATTTTGGTTTTGTCGTACGGACCAAAGACCTTGATATAGTTTTCCGTAAAGCCGCACATCCGGGCACCTTCGAAGCGCTTGCTTTCCCACAAGACAATGGCTTTTTTGCCTTTGTTGGCGGCATAGAACGCTGCCAGTTTCCGGTCGCTGATAAGGTGCAAAACCTTGCTGCGACGCTCCCTTTCCGCTTTCGGAACGACATACAAATCCATTTCCGGCATTTTCGTGTTGGCACGTTCGGAGTATGGGAATACATGCAGCTGGCTAACCGGCAGCGATTCGATAAACGACACATAATCCGCAAAATACGCCTCTGTTTCTCCGCGAACTCCCACCATACAATCCACGCCGATAAACGCGTCCGGCATGACGGATTTGATGTGTGCCACCCGTTCGGCAAACAGTTCGCGCGTATAACGGCGGTGCATGATTTTGAGCACTTCGTTGCTGCCGGATTGCAACGGAATATGGAAATGCGGCGCAAAATGGCGGCTGTGCGCGACAAAGTCGATTATCTCGTCCGTCAGCAGATTGGGTTCACAGGAGGAAATGCGCACGCGGAACATGCCGTCAATGGCATCAATGGCACGAAGCAGGTTTATAAAGGTTTCGTTAGTCGAACGTCCGAAATCACCGATATTTACACCGGTAAGGATAATCTCCTTCGCGCCTTCCTCCAACGCCTGCTGTGCCTGTACGACCACATCTTTGATATACGGATTACGCGAACGTCCGCGGGCGTGCGGGATAGTGCAATAGGTGCAGAAGTAATTGCAGCCGTCCTGCACCTTCAGAAAACAGCGTGTGCGGTCGTCGCGTGACCATGCCGGCTGGAAATGAACGGCGTCTTTCGGAATGATGCGGTCAATCTCTTCAAGGATGATTTGGTCTTTTGCGGCGACAGGTTCTCCGTTTGCCTGTTTCTGACGCAGCAGGGACGCATAGCAGCCTGTCATGATGATCTGCGCATGCGGATGCTCGCGGCGGATGCGGTGAATAGCCTGTCTGTCCTTGTGGTCTGCGGTGTCCGTGACAGTGCAAGTGTTGACAATCACGACATCCGGTTCTTCGCCTTCTTTGGCGCGTGTGTGACCGTGTGAAGCCAGCGTACGCATGAGTGCGCTTGATTCCGCAAAATTAAGTTTGCAGCCTAATGTGACAATCTTGATTTTCATTTCGGGCGGCAAAGGTACATTAAAAAATTTGAACGAGCAAATTTTTTTATTGAATGTTGAATGTTTAATGTTTAACGAGCAAATTTTTTTGTTGAATGTTTGTGTGTTCGGAAAAAAAGCAGTACTTTTGCGGCGCAAATGAAAAAGATGTTACCGTATATTGCCGTTATTGCGTCCATGATTATCTGGGCAGGTTCGGGAATCGCCGTCAAGGCGTCTCTTGAAGCGCTTGCACCGCTGACGTTGGTTCTGATGCGCTTCACGTTAGGTATTCTGCTGATGCTGGCGATAGGTCTTGTGGCAAACCGCTGCACGGCGCAGAACTCCATTCTCCGCTTGCAAATGATTGAAAAACAGGATATATGGCTCTTCGTGCTTGGCGGCGTATTCCAGCCGTTCCTGTATTTCATTTTGGAGACGTACAGCTACAAACTCTTTGCGACACCTACTATTGCAGAAGCGTTTTTGAGTACCAATCCGCTGATTGCACCGATTTTTTCGCTTGTGTTCCTGCGTGAAAAAGTAACGTTCTGGAATGTGCTCGGAATCCTTGTTTCTACAGGCGGTATGTTGCTGTTGGTGCTTGCCGGAAGCGGCTCATTCGAATTAGGCAGTCTTTGGGCGATTCCGTTGGCATTGATAACGGTTTGCATGGCGGCGGCATATTCGATAATCCTGAAAAAAGTGCCGGAGAAATACAGTTCGCTGACGATTGTTTTCTGGGGACAACTGATAGGCTTGCTGCTGTTTTACCTTGTGGCAGGCGGGAAAGCGCTGATAAACCCGCAAGCCGTGTGGATGGTCGGTAACATTACCGGTTCTGCCGTTGGCGGTGTGCTTTATCTGGCGGCGTTGAGTTCCGTTGCGGCGTTTGTGCTGTTTTGTTACAGCGTCCGCTATTTGGGTGTCACCAAAGCCAATATATTCAACAATATCCGTCCTGTTTTTACCGCACTGCTGATGCTATGTATCTTCGGCGAACAATTGCCGTTTTGGAAGTGGATAGGTATAGGAATTATTGTTTTGGGCTTATTTATATGCCAAAAAAGAGGAAAAAAGTGACTTTTTTTAAGATTCGTTTGTTTATTCCATATATTTGTAGTATCTTTGCCGCGTATTTTGTGCGTGTGTGAAACGCACCAAGCAACAAAACGCCTATGGAACAATTTTTATACTCCGATTTAAGTTCGTTTTACAACTTTTTGTTCATCGTCGCACTGATAGGTCTCGTTGTGTTCGTGACGTTGTATTTTGTGGATGCGGGCTATGGCAAGATGCGTAGTGAGAAATGGGGTCCGTCCATCAACAACAAGGTTGGCTGGTTCCTGATGGAAATGCCTGTATTCCTGATAGTGCTGTATTTATGGATAATGTCACCGTATCCAGTTAAATTCCAGGTGCCTTATTTGGTTTTCCTTATTCTCTTTGAGTTCCACTATTTCCAGCGCTCATTTATTTTTCCTTTTTTGCTGAAAGGAAAGGGTCAAATGCCGCTCGTTATTATGATTTTCTCGGTAGTTTGGAATATTGTAAATGGCTATATTCAAGGCTATTGGCTATTCCATTTGGCACCAATACATTTTGGAGAGATGTACACGCCCGAATGGCTGTATGACCCGCGGTTCATTGTAGGAACGTTGATTTTCTTTGCAGGTTGGATAATCAATATGCATTCCGACCACGTCATCCGTCATCTTCGCAAGCCGGGAGACACGAACCACTATCTGCCGAAAAAAGGATTGTACAAATACGTGACAAGTGCCAATTACTTTGGCGAAATCACGGAGTGGTTCGGCTTCGCCATTCTGACATGGTCGTTTGCAGGACTGCTGTTCTGGTGGTTCACCTGCTGCAATCTGGTTCCGCGTGCCAACTCGATTTACCACAAGTACGAGAAGGAATTTCCGGATGAGTTTGACAAGAAAAAGTTGAAACGTATTATACCGTTTATCTATTAAATGATAAAATGAGTAAATCTGAAATTGATAAAATGAATAAATTATTCACCCCATACAAGTTGGGACCCATAACACTGCGGAACAGAATTATTCGTTCCGCAGCGTTTGAGAATATGGCACGCGGAAACGCGCCGACACAAATGTTGCAGGACTATCACGTCAGTGTGGCACATGGCGGAGTAGGTATGACTACGGTCGCCTATTGCGCGGTGGATCTGTCCGGTGTGTCCTTTGACGGACAGCTGTATGTCCGTCCCGAAGCGTTGCCCGGATTGAAGAAACTGACAGACGCCATTCACGCGGAAGGAGCCAAAGCAAGCATTCAGCTTGGTCACTGCGGCAATATGACACACATCAGCACTTGTCACTGTTTGCCGGTCAGCGCAGACACAGGTTTCAACCTCTATTCGCCGACGATTCACCGCCGTCTCAAAGTGAACGAAATCAAAGCACTGGTGAAGAAGTTCGGCGAAGCCGTGGATTTCTGCCGTGAAGCAGGCTTTGACTGCGTGGAGATTCATGCAGGTCATGCCTATTTGATTTCGCAGTTCATTTCGCCGCGCACGAACCATCGTCACGACGAATATGGCGGCAGTTTTGAGAACCGCGTGCGTTTCATGAACGAGATTCTGGACGAAGTGATGGCGCATGCCGGAGATGATATGGCAGTTGTCGTAAAGACGAATATGTGGGATGACTGTTGGCACGGTTCGGACATCGAAGAAGGCATCAAAGTCGCGAAAGAAATCGCCAAACACAAAGTGCATGGAATCGTTCTTTCTGGCGGAACGGTCAGTCGTTCGCCGATGACGATTCTGCGTGCTGCCATGCCGATAAAGACGCTGGCACATTATATGCCGGGTAATATGTGGTGGCTCAAAGCCGTTTTGCATATTCCGTTCGTCGGTGCCATCATGACACCTACGCAGCCGTTCAAGGAACTGTATTTCATGGAGCAGGCGAAACGCTTCCAGCAGGAAATAAAGGACGTGCCGCTGATTTATGTTGGCGGTGTACAATCCGGCGACAACTGCCAGACGATTATGGATGAAGGATTCGAACTCTTCCAGATTGCTCACGTGCTAATCAAGGATCCTGACTTCGTAAAGCATATTCAGGAAAATATCCACTATCATGCCGGCTGCGGACGTTCGAACTATTGCGTCGGACGTATGTACAGCAAGGAAATGAAGTGCCATGAATGCGTGGAGCGTGACGGCGAGAAGATTCCGAAGTGTCTCAAACGCGAAATCGCGAAGTTGGAGAAAAACGCAAAAGAAGCGCAGGAGAAATATCGTAAATCGTAAATCATTAAATCGTAAATCATAAGATGTTAGCGTTGGTAACAGGAGCGTCAAGCGGAATAGGCTTGCAGTATGCCACCCAACTGGCGCGTGATTATCATACGGACCTGCTGTTGGTCAGCAATCAGGAGAAGGAACTGGCGGAAGTGGCAGCAGACCTTGCCGCCAAATACAATGTCAAGACAGTTGCCAAGTATGCCGACTTGTCCAAACAGGATGCCGCAGAAACGCTCTTTGCATGGACACAGGAAAACGGCTATGTGGTTGATATTCTGATAAATAATGCCGGTGTGTTCTTCTTCAATCCGTATTGCGAGACGAGTATGCAACGCATCGAGCTGATGCTTAATCTGCATGTCGTTACCGTTGCCAAACTGACCCGTCTGTTCGGAGAAGCCATGTGCAACCGCGAACTGACGGACGAAGAAAAAGCACAACGAATTTGCCGCAAGCCGCGCCGCAAAGGGTATATTCTCAATATGTCTTCCATGAGTGCGTGGATGGCGATGCCCGGTATTCAGACCTACAACGCCACAAAGGCGTTTATCTACAACTTCTCGAAATCCATTTGGTACGAACTCAAGCCCCAAGGCGTGAATATTACGGTTATGGCGCCCGGAGCCGTTGATACAGGCTTGTTCGGTTTGGCACCGAATCTGCGCAAATTAGCCGTTGCACTGACGGTAAGTATTCCGCCGGAGAAACTGGTCAAGATCGCGTTGCGCAAAATGTTCCGCGGCAAAAAGGCTTCCACGCCGGGCTTCATCAACTGGCTTTCCACGCCGTTGCTCAAGCACACGCCGGACTGGCTGCTATTCCTTGCCATCAAGTACGTGGGCAAATATCAGAAGTAA
>CAJOFT010000086.1 GCA_905234025.1 Paludibacteraceae bacterium | reverse complement strand
GCTAATCCGGACAGTTTGAGCGTGATTGAGGAGCGTCTGACATCGTTGCCTTATGTCGATAAGGTGTTGTACCAGAAGGACTTACTGACGCTTCTGAACCGTAACATCAACAAGTTGTCGTTAGTGCTGATGATAGTTGCCGGTTTGCTGCTGTTGATTTCTCTGGTGCTAATTGGCAACACCATCCGCCTACAGATTTACTCGCGGCGATTCCTCATCAACACGATGACGTTGGTCGGAGCGACGAGCTGGATGATCAAGGCGCCTATTTTGCGCAAGAATATGGGAATGGGCTTTGCTGCGGCATTGATAGCGTTGGCAGTGATAGCCGGAGCGGTGTATTACATTCTGAAGCATTTTGGCGTGCTGCTGTTCCCGCTGACGTGGCAGAACATGGCTTTTGTCGCGGGAGTGGTCGTTGCTTCGGGCTTGCTCATTACGCTTCTTGCTTCGTTGTTTGCCACCGGTCGCTACATCCGCATGAAAGTGGATGTGATGTATGAGGTGTAAAAAGTGCGGAAAATCCGCACTTTTTTTTGCGTACATGCAAAATTTGTAGTATCTTTGCGGCAAAATTGTAAATTTAGGGTAAAAAGGGCTTTTTAATAGCGAAAATTCACAAACTATGGAAGTAGCAGAAAAAGGGAAAAACAAACCCCAAATGAAAATCATCCCGATGTGGAACATCATATTTATCGGGATTTCGTTTCTGATTATTGTCTTGGGCTTTGCGTTGATGGCAGGCGAACCCAGCGGAGCAACGGAGTATAACCCCGATATCTTCTCCGTACGCCGTATAACGGTCGGTCCGATGATTTCTTTGGCGGGTTTCATTCTGATGATCGTCGCCATTCTCTGGCGCGGCAAAAAAGCAGATGCCTGAATGCTCAAATGAGAAAATGACTAAATGATCAAATGAGAAAATGAGTTGGTGGGAAGCTTTGATTTTGGGAATTGTGCAGGGACTGACGGAGTTCTTGCCGGTGTCGTCGTCCGGACATTTAGAGATTGGTCAGGCGTTGCTTGGAACAGCCGGTGAGGAGAATCTGCTGTTTGCAATCGTCGTGCACACGGCAACGGTGTGCTCGACTTTGGTTATTCTCTGGCGCGAGGTCGCGCAGTTGTTCAAGGGCTCGTTTACAACCTTGCAATGGAACGAGGACAAGAACTACGTGGCAAAGATTTTGGTGTCAATGATTCCTGTGTTTGTGGTCGGAATGTTCTTCAAGGACGAGGTGGAGTCGCTCTTCGGAAACGGCTTGATTCTCGTGGGAATATGCTTGATTATCACGGCGTTCTTGCTGTGGTTGAGCGAGTTCCTGACCAAGCGCATGAACCGTCAGGGGCACGAAGTAACGTACCGTGACGCAGCGATTATAGGCTGTGCACAAGCTTTGGCAGTGTTGCCCGGACTGAGCCGTAGCGGCACGACCATTGCCACGGGCTTGCTCTGCGGCGTGAAGAAAGAGGAAGTGGCGAAGTTCTCGTTCCTGATGGTGCTTATTCCGATTTTGGGCGAGGCGTTTCTGGATCTGCTGAAACTTGTTTCCGGCGAAATATCCGTGACCATAGGCGTTTTGCCGTTGGTGGTGGGCTTTATCGCAGCATTTGTGACAGGCTGCATGGCGTGCCGCTTCATGATTGACATCGTACGCCGTCAGAAACTGACGTGGTTCGCTATATACTGCCTGTGCATAGGCGCGTTTGCAATTATTTATGAACTTTGTTGAAGGAGAAATAATTGCTTTTGACAAGCCGTACAAATGGACGAGTTTTGACGTTGTCGGCAAGGCGCGCTGGCTGTTGTGCCACGGCTTGGGCGTGAAGAAACTCAAAGTCGGTCACACAGGCACATTAGACCCGTTAGCCACCGGCATAGTTGTCGTTTGCACGGGCAGAAAGACCAAACTGATAGACCAGCTGCAATATGCCACGAAGGAATATGTGGCGACGCTCCTGTTAGGGGCTACAACGCCCAGTTTTGACCTCGAAAAGCCAATTGACGCCACGTACCCGACCGCGCACATTACGCGCGAACTGATTGACAGCGTCATTCCGACCTTTCTCGGCGAACAGTGGCAGGTACCGCCGATGTTCAGTGCCGTAAAGGTGGAAGGCAAGCGGGCGTATGAGTTGGCGCGCAAGGGTCAGGAGGTCGAGCTGAAGCCGAAGCTTCTGGTCATAGACGAGATTGAAGTGCTGTCCTTTGACGCGGAGAAGATGCAACTGACCATCCGCGTTGTGTGCTCGAAAGGCACGTATATACGGGCTTTGGCGCGTGATATCGGGCAGCGGCTCAACAGCGGGGCACATCTTATCGCTTTGCGCCGTACACGGGTCGGAGACATCACCCTCAACGATTGTATAACATTCGAACAATTTGAAAAATTAGTATATGAAACTCAGTCAATTCAGATTCAAACTGCCTGAAGAACTTATCGCCCAGTTTCCGGCTTCTTATCCGGAAGAGGCGCGAATGATGGTACTGCACCGCAAAACGGGTGCCATTGAGCATAAATACGTCAAGGACCTCGTTGAATATTTCGGCGAGAATGACCTCTTCATCTTCAACGACACGAAGGTCTTCCCCGCACGTTTGTTCGGTCAGAAGGAGAAAACCCTTGCGAACATCGAGGTGTTTCTGCTCCGCGAGTTGAATCACGCGACCCGTTACTGGGACGTTATTGTGGATCCTGCCCGCAAGATCCGCGTGGGTAACAAGCTCTTCTTCGAAGAGGACCCGTCCATTGTGGCGGAGGTGGTGGACAACACGACTTCGCGCGGACGTACGTTCCGTTTCCTGTCGGATTATGCGGAGTATGAGTACATTGAGCGGCTCTATGCATTAGGCACGACTCCGTTGCCGAAGTACATCCATCGTCCGATGGACGAGGAGACGTTTGCGGCGTATAACAAGGTATTCCGCGGGCTTCCTGTGGAGGAGATGGATCGTGAGCGTTACCAGTCTATTTTCGCCAGACACATCGGCGCAGTAGCTGCTCCGGCATCTTGCCTGCACTTCTCCAAGCAGATCGTCAAACGTCTCGAAATCAACGGCGTGGAGACGGCGACACTGACTTCTCACGTCGGTTTGGGCAACTTCAAGGCTATCGAAGTGGATGACCTCACCAAGCACAAGAGCGACTCCGAGCAGATCAGTCTCAGCAAGGTGCTTGTGGACAAGGTCGATAAAGCACATGCTGCCGGAGCACATGTATGCGCAGTCGGCACGGAGGTCATGCGTGCGTTGGAGCACGTGGTCGGCACAGGAGGTCAGCTCAAGCCTTTTGAGGGTTGGACAAACAAGTTCATTTATCCGCCTTATGACTTCACTGTGGCGAACTGTTTCTTTGCGAACTTCTACATGCCGCAGTCGAGCCAACTGATGGTTTCAGCAGCATTCGGCGGCTACGAGCACACTATGCACGCTTACGAAGTGGCGGTGGAAGAAGGTTACCGTTTCGGCGACTACGGCGACGCCATGTTAATCATAGATTAAGATGAATGTCCGCATTGAGGAATCTTGGAAGCGTGTCTTGCAGCCGGAGTTTGACAAGCCTTACTTCGAGCTGCTGACGGATTTCGTGCGTCAGGAGTACCGCACCAAGCAGTGTTTCCCGCCTGCACGGCTGATTTTCAATGCCTTTGACTCGTGCCCGTTTGAGCGGGTGCGAGTTGTTATAATCGGTCAGGATCCTTACCACGATGTGGGTCAGGCGCACGGACTGTGTTTCTCGGTGAACGAAGGCATAGCTATTCCGCCGTCGTTGGAGAACATCTACAAGGAACTGAACCGTGACCTCGGCAAACCCATCCCGACCTCCGGCGATTTGAGTGACTGGGCAAGGCAAGGCGTGTTGCTGCTGAATGCTACGCTTACCGTGCAAGCACATCGTGCCGGAAGCCACCAGAACAAAGGCTGGGAGGAACTGACTGACGCGGCTATTGCGGCACTGAACCGCGAACGCGAGCACATTGTCTATATGCTGTGGGGTGCGTATGCCCAGCGCAAGGGACAGTTCATCGACCGCCGCAAGAACCTTGTTCTGACCGCGCCTCATCCCAGTCCCTTGTCTGCTTACCGCGGCTTCATCGGCTGCGGACACTTCTCGCAGGCAAACAAGTACCTCGCCGCCCACGGCTTACCGCCAATCAATTGGTAAATCGCCAAATGACCAAATAAATCGCTAAATCGTAAATCGCCAAATCGTAAATGAATAGACTTCTCCTTATTGATGCTTACGCGATGATTTATCGCGCGTACTATGCGTTTATCAAGTCTCCGCGGATGAACTCCAAAGGTGAGAACACCTCCGCCATATACGGCTTTGTCGTGCTGTTGGAGGACTTGCTCAAGCGTCTCAAACCGACGCATGTAGCCGTAGCGTTTGACCCGCACGGACCAACTTTCCGCCACGAAGCCTTTGAGCAGTACAAAGCCCAGCGTCAGGAGACGCCGGAGGACATCAGACGTGCCGTGCCCGTGATAAAGGATATCCTTGCTGCCATGAACATCACCGCGCTGGAGGTGCAGGGCTTTGAAGCGGACGATGTCATCGGCACCGTTTCCGGTCTTGCGGAGCAAGCCGGATTCGAGGTATTCATGGCAACGCCGGACAAGGACTACGGACAACTCGTGACTGACCGCGTGCATATGTACCGTCCGCGTCACACGGGCGGATTCGAGCAGATGGGTCCTGCGGAGGTGTGCGCGAAGTACGGCTTGCAGAACAAGACGCAAGTGATTGACCTGCTGGCACTTATGGGTGACGCTTCCGACAATATTCCGGGCTGCAAAGGAGTAGGGGAGAAGACCGCTGTGCAGTTGCTCACGCAGTTTGGCGACATAGAGAACCTGCTGGCGCATACGGACGAACTGAAAGGTGCGCTTAAGACGAAAGTTGAGACCCAGGCGGAGATGATTCGTTTTTCGAAGTTCCTCGCAACCATCCGCACGGACGTGCCGCTGACTTTTGAGCCGGACAAACTGCTGGCGCAGGAGAAGGACTGGACACGTCTCCGTCCGATTTATGAAGCGTTGGAGTTCAATTCGTTCCTCCGCAACGCGCCTGCCGTGCAGCAAGCCCCGAAAGAGACCCCGAAAGAAGCCCCGAAAACGTCTCCGGCAACGCCGAAGAAGAACGAACTGACCCTTGACCTCTTTGCCGCTCCGGAGGAACAGCCAAATCGCCAAATCGTAAATGATAAAATCGTAAATAATATTGAAGCCCGGTTGTGTCAGTATTTGTTGAATCCCGAACTGGCTTTCAATCCCAACCGTGAGCCTGACTGGGCAGCGCTGAAAGCGAATGCTTCGCTGTGGAACCTCTACAACGAAGTTGAACTGCCGCTTGTGCCTGTGCTCCGGAAGATGGAGCAGGCAGGCGTACGTTTTGACCTCAACCTCCTCAAACAGGCGGAGCGCGAACTGACTGACGAACTGACCGCTTTGGAGAACGAGATTACCGCTCTTGCCGGAACAACCTTTAACATCAATTCCCCGCGCCAAGTGGGAGATGTGCTCTTTGACCGGCTGCAGCTCGACGCCAAAGCCAAGAAGTCCAAGAACGGACAGTACTCCACCTCCGAGGACATTCTCCAGGCACTCAAAGACAAACATCCCATTGTCGGCAAGATTCTGGAGCAGCGCGAACTGAAGAAACTCATCTCCACGTATATCTCCGCCTTGCCGAACTACATCAATCCCGAAACCGGCAAGATCCACACGACCTATAACCAGACCGTTACGGCTACAGGTCGGCTTAGCAGCAGCAACCCGAATCTCCAGAACCTGCCTGTCCGCACGGAACGCGGGCAACTCATCCGCCGTGCCGTCATTCCGGACGAAGGATGTCTGTTCCTCAGTGCCGATTATTCGCAAATCGAACTGCGGCTCATGGCACATTTCTCGCAGGATCCGCATTTGCTGGAAGCCTTCCGCAACGGACAGGACATCCATGCTGCTACGGCTGCGAAGATTTTCAATGTGCCTATAGCCGAAGTCACCAAAGAACAGCGCAGACGCGCCAAAACAGCGAATTTCGGCATCATTTACGGCATTTCCGCCTTCGGACTGTCCCAGCAGTTGGATTGTTCCCGTGCGGAAGCGAAAGCACTGATAGACGGTTATTTCGAAGCCTTCCCGAAGGTGATTGATTATATTGAGTCGCAGAAAGCCTTTGCGCGCGAGCACGGTTATGTGGAGACGCTTTTCGGTCGCCGTCGTTACCTGCCGGACATCAATTCGCATAATGCGACTGTCCGTTCCTTTGCGGAGCGCAATGCGGTGAACGCGCCTATTCAGGGCACAGCTGCCGACATCATCAAAATGGCAATGATTGCCATCGACCGCCGCTTGGACGACTTAAATGAGAAAATTTGGAAATGCGAAAATGCGGAAATGCGAAAATGTGAAAATGATAAAATAAATCACCCATACAGCGAAGCAGATCGTTCGACTATAAGGAGAAAAGAAATCGTAAATTCCTCGATGATTTTGCAAATCCATGATGAACTCTGTTTCAACGTCCCAGCTCCGCAGATTGAAGCGGTGAAAGACCTTGTAGTCCGTGAGATGCAGAACGTCGTACATCTTTCCGTACCTCTCGTCGCCGAAGCTGCTTACGGTCACAACTGGCTCGAAGCACACTGACAAAACCCGCTAATAAAGTCCACTTTCAA
>CAJOFT010000085.1 GCA_905234025.1 Paludibacteraceae bacterium | reverse complement strand
CAAGCACTCACTTTTACTGCAAAATAACAAATATTTGCATTTTTTTGCAGAAAAATTTTGGTAGTCCAAAAAAAAGCAGTACTTTTGCAGCCGCTTTCTCAAAAAGAGGGCGTGAACGGTGCCTAATCGTATATCGGTAGTACATCAGATTTTGGTTCTGAGGGGCGAGGTTCGATTCCTCGTTAGGCAACACTCGCGATCGGCAACAAATCGCAAAAGTTTGTACCGCTCTGCTAAACAAACGAGCGATTTGTGCCTCCGCTCTCCCCACCACAACTTTGCAAGTTGCGTCGGGGACCCCAAGAAAGAAAAAGATAAGAGCCGTGAGGCTTTTTTCATGTGATGATAAGTAGGGCACATCACACAGAACAATGCCCGAATAAAGTAACAAACAACAAACAAAATGAAAACATTTGAATTGGTAGGTACTCCGCGTTCGGAGTACGGCAAGAAAGCTGCAAAAGCTTTGCGCAAAGAAGAGTTAATCCCCTGCAACCTGTACGGTCTTGGCGAAAACGTGACCTTCACGGTAGCAAAAGAGGACGTTCGCAAACTGATTTACACCCCTGACACACAAGTAGTTGCTCTCACCATCGGTGACGCAAAGAAAATGGCAGTCGTAAAAGAGCTGCAAGTTCACCCGATCAGCGAGAACATTCTGCACATCGACTTCCTGGAAGTAAACGAGAAGAAGCCCGTAACAGTGGAGATTCCCGTACAATTGGTTGGTCACGCCGAAGGTGTGAAAGCCGGCGGTAAGCTGAGCCTCGAAATGCGCAAACTGAAAGTGAACGGCATTTATACGAACATTCCGGAGCGCGTGGTTATCGACGTTACCAGTCTCGGTCTGGGTAAGAAATTAGCTGTCAGCGACGTACAGGTTGAAAAGTGCAAGCTGATGAACGTACAAGACGCATGTGTAGCACAAGTTAAGGCTACCCGCGCCAGTGCCACCGCTACTGAAGCTGCTGAATAATGAGTAAATTCCTGATTGTCGGGCTCGGGAACATCGGCGACGAGTACCGCAACACCCGACACAACATAGGATTCAAGATGTTGGACGCTTTTGCCGAAGCGTCCAACATTGCATTTGAGGACAAGCGTTACGGGTTTGTCGGTCGCGGTCGTGTGAAGAACGCGGAGATGGTGCTGCTGAAACCGAGTACGTTCATGAACCTGAGCGGAAACGCGGTGCGCTACTGGATGAATGAGGAAAAAGTGCCGTTGGAGAATCTGTTAGTGTTGGTCGATGACCTGAACCTGCCGTTCGGAACGATCCGCATCCGCAAACAAGGGTCAGCGGGCGGTCATAACGGTCTGAGACATATCGAGCAGGTGCTGTGTACGCCGAATTATGCGCGGGTGCGGTTCGGAATCGGAGACGAATTCAACCGCGGTGGACAAATAAACTACGTGCTTGGCGAATGGACCGATGAGGAAGAAAAAGCACTGCCGGAACGACTTGCAGTGTTGAAAGAGATTATTCCGTCGTTCTGCCTGCAAGGCATCGAACGGACAATGAACCAGTATAATAGCCGAGAGCCAAAAGCCAAGAGCTAAGAGCTAAGAGTCGAGAGCTAAGAGCAGAATATGAAGATTTGGAAACATCCGTGGGTGGTAGCAGCGTGCAATTTCGCGCTGATGATGGCAATATTTTCGCTGTCACGGTTGTTCTATTTCCTGACGAACCAAGCCACCTACCCTGACAGCAGCAGCCACTTGTGCGAACTGATGTTCGGCGGCGTACGGTTTGACCTGACTGCCCTGCTCTACCTAAACAGCGTGTATTTGCTGCTGCAACTGTTCCCGCTGAAAATACGCCAGCACCGGATTTACCAGCAAGTGGCACAGTGGTTCTACTGGATTCCGAACGGACTTGCCATCGCCATCAACTGTTTCGACATGGTGTATATGCAGTTCACCGGCAGGCGAACGACCATTGCGTTCTTCAACGAATTCCAGCATGACAGCAACCTCGCGCATATATTCTTCACGTCGGCGGCGCAGTACTGGTACGTGACGCTGTTCGCGATTGCAATGATTGCAATAATGGTGGTGCTGACGCGGCACGAAGTGGTGACAGCCGACAAAAGACACCCTATTATATATTATACTACGGAAACAGCCATTCTGTTGGTGAGCATTTATTTCGTGGTCATCGGCATCCGCGGCGGATTCGGCGCGTTCACACGACCTATCACGCTGAGTAATGCATTGGCATACACGAACCATCCGAACGAGACAAACATCGTGCTCAACACGCCGTTTGCCATTATGCGCTCGACAGAAGGCAAGACTTTCCCGAACGTGCAGTATTTCCCGCAGGAAGAGGCAGAAGCCGTCATGTCACCTGTTCATCCGGAAGCAGGCAGCGAAATGCAGCGGAAGAACGTGGTGGTGTTTATTTTGGAGAGTTTTTCGAAAGAATATTCCGGTTACTATAACCGCGACCTTGACAACGGCAACTACAAAGGCTACACGCCGTTCCTGGATTCACTCGCGGCACAAGCACTGACGTTTGAGTTGAGCCTTGCCAACGGACGGAAATCCATCGACGCAATGCCATCGATTCTGTCATCCATTCCGATGATTATTACGCCGTATATCCTGACGCCCTACTCGACCAACGACGTGGGTTCCATCGCCTCATATTTAGGCGCAAAAGGCTGGCAGACAGGCTTTTTCCACGGCGCGCCAAACGGCAGTATGGGCTTTCAGGCATATGCCCGTTCGTGCGGATTTGACGCATACTACGGCAAAGACGAATATAACAACAATGCCGACTACGACGGTTACTGGGCGATTTGGGACGAGGAGTTTTTGCAGTTCTTCGGACGGACGATGACGGAGATGCAAGAGCCGTTCATGACAGCAGTCTTCACCGCCACGAGCCACCATCCGTTCCAAGTGCCGGAACGGTACAAAGGCGTCTTCCCCGAAGGCACTCATCCGTTGCACAAATGCATCGGCTACACGGACAATGCGTTGCGGCGGTTCTTTGATTACGCCAAACAGCAGCCGTGGTACAAGAACACGCTGTTCGTGCTGACCGCAGACCATACAAACGCGCTGACTTATCCCGAATACGAGACCGACAAAGGACGGTTCGAAGTGCCAATTATCTTCTTCGACCCGCAAATGGACGAAACTCTCCGCACAAAGGAACGGCACTTCCCTGTGGCACAAGTGGATATCATGCCGTCCGTGCTTGGTTATTTGGGCTACGACGAGCCATATTTTGCGTTCGGAGAGGACGTCATTACGAAAGACAAAGAGCATCCGTATGTGGTGAACTACAACAATCCTGTCTATCAGTTGTTCTCAGACAGCGTGTTGGTGCAGTTTGACGGGCAGAACGTGACCGGCATCTATAACTTCCGGAACGACAGGCTGCTGAAACACAACTTCAAAAACGACTACGAAGAGGATGACATGTTGCGTTACCTCAAAGCAACTATCCAGCAATATATATCACGCATGCGGGAAAACCGCGTGGCAATTGACAAATAACATGGACGAAAGAGTGGACAAATACCTGTTCGCAATGCGGATTTACAAAACCCGTTCCATGGCGGTGGACGCCTGCAAGAAGGGACGCGTCACCATGAACGGCGTGGAACTCAAACCCTCGCGAACCTTCAAGATCGGTGACAAGTTCTCCGTGCGCAAAGGACCGGTGACGTTCTCATACGAAGTGCTGCGACTCAGCGAAAACAGGTTAGGTGCAAAGTTAGTGCCGGATTACATGCGGGATATTACGTCACCTGACCAGTTGGAGCTATTAGAACTGGCAAAACTTGCCGGACAGTCCGGACGAGACAGAGGAACAGGCAGACCGACCAAGAAAGACCGGCGCGAGATTGAACAATTCATCTCTGACGACTATTTTGACTTTGACGACATAGACGATGAAGAGTAAAAAAGAAAATATCGCCGAGTACATCCTGTACTTGTGGCAACTGGAAGACTATCTGCGGGCGTTTCCCGCGCAGGCGAACAGCAACACCGAACTGATGGAAGTGCTGGAAATGATGCACATGGAAGGCATTACCGGCGGCGGACACCTGCAATTGGCGCAGAACGCACTCCGCGAACTGGAAGACCTGCACGACGAACTGGTGGACTCCAAAGCACCTTACCGCGCGGTGATGATTCACTTGCAGCCATCGCTCAATCTGTTCAAATCCAAAACCGACCGACCCGAGATGTCCGATGTGGAGGCGTGTCTTGTCCTGCTCTATCAGGTGATGCTCCTGCGCTTGCAGAAGAAAGAGATCAGTCCCGAAACGGAAGTAGTCGTCAAAGACGCAACGCAACTGCTGCGTTTCCTCAGCAAGACCTACTATGACAACGAAACAACGGTTTGAACATATCCTCGCGTGGTTCGAGGCAAACATGCCCGTCGCAGAGTCGGAACTGGATTTTGAGAACCCGTTCCAGTTGCTTGTGGCGGTGATGTTGAGCGCACAATGCACCGACAAACGCGTGAACATGGTCACGCCTGCACTCTTTGCCGCTTATCCGACACCTGGAACCATGGCGCAAGCCACCAAAGACGAGGTGCTCAAATATATATCTTCCGTGTCCTATCCGAACGCCAAAGCGGAACATCTGATAGCTACCGCCAAACGTCTGACGGAAGTCTATAACGGTGTTGTGCCGAACAATATTGATGACCTGCAAACGCTACCTGGTGTCGGACGCAAAACGGCGAATGTGGTATGTGCTGTGCAATGGAACCAGCCAACAATGGCAGTGGACACGCATATTTTCCGCGTGTCGGAACGGCTCGGACTGACCACCAACAGCAAGAACCCGCTGCAAACAGAACGACAACTCGTCAAGTACATTCCCGAAACCGTCATCCCGAAAGCGCATCACTGGCTGCTCCTGCACGGACGTTACGTCTGCCAGGCACGCAAACCCAAATGCGACTCCTGCGGACTGAAAGACTGGTGCAGATACGCCAACTGAGCTTTCTGACAAAGCATGACCAATGCATACCACCATTACCAATCATATTGAGATTGACCGCGAACAGCGGAGTGTTCGCAAAGACGGACAAGCGGTTCATCTGACAGGTTTGGAATATGATATTTTGGAGTTTCTTTCTGCACACCCGAATCGGATTTGCACGCGACAGATGCTATTAGACCATGTATGGGGTGACCGTTTTCTGTATGATACAGGTACGATTGATGTACATCTCAATGCCCTGCGGCGCAAGTTAGACTGGACTAAGAAAGAACCGATAGAAACCATTCGAGGCGCGGGATTCGTATTTCATATAGAGCAAAAGATAACGTATTATACTATTGATTTGCAGAAATTTCTGATAGATTGGCTACGTAGCCGTGAGACGGAGATTAACGCCAAAGGACTTGTGGCACAAATGCATTTAACACCCTTTGTGAATGAGATAACCATTGAACCGAAAGCCCTGCGGCAGATGTTAGACAGTATCCTGACGGCCTTACTCCCTTCTGCGCAACCGGGCGTTTTATGTCTGAGATCCAAACTAACTATGCAATATTTTATTCTCTCGCTGGACATTAACGGTACCATCAACGAGTTGCGCATCCCAATTTATGGGGATTTTGATGCTTCTTAAGAAAATCTTAAGCAAAGTTTAAGAAAATTATTGTACCTTTGCCGCAAATTTCAAATTGTATGCGTACAAAGGTACTTTTCATATATTTATTTTTTGCGTGCGGGATGTGTGCGCAGGTGAGTGAGGGAATTGAAAAGAACAAAGTCTATCAGGGCTTTTCAGGCGGAATGATGTTGCATGCCGGTTATTTATTTGGTCAGGACGCAAATGCCCCCAAGACCGATGACAGCCGTTCATGCAGTCCGCAAGGAACGACACTTGGTATAGGTGGAGCTTTGCGTGTACATCTATGGAAACATCTGCGCACGGGCTTTGAGGGCTTTGTGAGTACCATGTCAAGCGGTATGACAGATTGTCACGATATACTAAAGAACGGCAGTTATGTGCGAGTAGGTTGTGGCGGTGTGTTGGCGGATTGTTGCTGGCGATTAGACAAGGCGTGGCCGTATATCGGAGGTGTGATAGGAGGCGGTTCAATGAAAGGGCTATACATCCTCGATGGTGACCAAAACAGTTGGAGCCAAGATGCTAACAGCACGTTTCATAAGCAATCATTCTTTTATGTCGCGCCGTATGTCGGCTGCGATTATTGTCTGACGCATAAGGTACATATTACGTTTCGTTTCGATTGGCTCCTGGCTATTCACAAGCGCGAACTATGCCTGCCTACCGGTCCACGTCTCTATTTTGGATTTATGTTTTGTCACTAAAGAGTGAAAGAATTAATGAATTAGAGAATTAACGATGAATTTTGAAGGAATTTTATTGGGCGCAGGTGCGTTCTTGTGTATAGGGCTTTTTCATCTGCTAGTCATTAAGGCTGAATACTATTTCGGAGTTAAGTCTTGGTGGGCATTTCTCGTCATCGGACTACTGGCTGCAACAGGCTCATTGTTCGTGGAAAATACGTACCTATCTATCTTCTTGGGGATTTTCGCGTTCTCATCTTTTTGGAGTATCGGCGAAGTTTTCAAACAGCGCGAACGCGTCCGCAAAGGCTGGTTTCCAAAGAACCCTAAACGAAAAAATGAGTATTAGCCATCTGTTCTATTGCCAGTGGCTATTTTTTAAGAAAAA
>CAJOFT010000084.1 GCA_905234025.1 Paludibacteraceae bacterium | reverse complement strand
ATGGCACAGGACGACATCAAAGCCATCGGTGAAGGACGTGTGTGGTTAGGACAGGATGCCGTGCGGTTAGGGCTTGTGGACAAGCTCGGAAACATCGATGATGCCATTGCCAAAGCAGCCGAAATGGCGGAGTTAGAGGAATATAGTTTGGCATACTATCCCGCACAGAAAGACCCGTGGGAGGAGTTTATGAAAATGTTAGACAACTCTACGGATGAAGAGAAAATGATTGCGAAACTGAAAGAGTTGGTGAAGGAACCGCGGGTGATGATGCTGGCACCGGTGGTGGAGATTAAATAGATTTGAAAGCTGCGGATATCATATTGGCACCGCTGAGCTGGATGTACGGCTTGGGGTTGGTTATACGGCATATGCTGTATGACGACCATCTGCTGCCGTCGCACGAAGTGAACGTGCCAACCATCTGCGTAGGCAATCTGGCTGTTGGCGGCACCGGCAAAACACCACATGTGGAACTGTTGGTGCGGATGCTGAAAGACCGGTACAAGATTGCGGTGCTTTCCCGCGGCTACGGCAGAAAGACACACGGATTCGTGTATGCGGACGAACGGAGCACGGCACAGACACTCGGTGACGAGCCGATGCAGATTCACCGGAAGTTTCCGGACGTGGCATTAGCCGTGTGCGAGAACCGTGTACGCGGGATCAGGCAGTTGCAACGGATGGTGCCTGGTTTGCAGGTTGTGATACTGGATGACGCGATGCAGCACCGGTCTCTGCGCTGCGGTCTGACAATACTGCTGACCGCACAGGACAACCTGTATATAGACGACCGGTTACTGCCGTTGGGCAAACTGCGCGACCTGCCGAAACGCCATCTCGCCGCACAAGCAGTGATTATCACGAAATGCGCAGAGACGTTCAAGCCCATTGACAAACGGATTATAGACAACCGGCTACATTTGGCAGCGTTCCAGCAGTTGTACTTCTCGCGGACAGTGTATGACACCCTACCCCAAGATTGCGCCAAGCCACTGGTTCTGAGCGGTATAGCCAATCCGAAAGAGTTCTTCGGGCATGTGAAACAGAGCTGTCCGAAAGCGCAACTGATGGCGTTCCCAGACCATCACCGGTTCGACAAGAAAGACATTGACAAGATTGAAGCCGCAGCAGGCAAATGTGACGTGGTGCTTGAAAGGCTGCTGCTGACCGACCTGCCGCAACGATTAGGCGACAAGCTGCAAGTGGTTGCGATTCATGCGGAAACAGATAATCCAGAAGCGTTTGAGAAACAAATCACCTCGTATATAAACGAATCCCTACGAAACAACAAAAAGACATGACGATACTCAAGCTATTACACCGTTTCATTCCGCCCTACCGCGTACAAGTGGCGCTGAATATACTGTTCAACATCCTTTCAACAGTGCTGTCACTATTCTCGTTTGCGACGATAATCCCTGTCCTGCGGCTGCTGTTCGGGCTGACTGAACTGAATGCACACTATACGGAACTGAGCACGGCTATGCCGCTCAAAGAGTACGTGGAAGCCGCACGCAGCAATATGTACTGGTATCTCGGGACAATGGTGGAGCACCACGGTGCAGGATATGTGCTGTTCCTGTTAGGCGTGTTCCTTGTGCTGACAACAGGTCTGAAATGTCTGTGCGCGTGGCTGGCGAACTTCTATATCGTGCCCATCCGGACAGGTGTGCTACGCGACCTGCGGGGACAATTATATAACAAAATAACAAGGTTGCCCATCGGGTACTTCACAGAAGAACGCAAAGGTGACGTGATGTCGCGCATGACCAACGATGTGAACGAGGTGGAAGCCAGTATCATGTCTTCGGTGGATATCCTGTTCAAGAATCCGCTGATGATACTGATTTATCTGATTATGTTGTTCTTCATCTCGTGGCAACTGACGTTGTTTGCGTTGGTGCTGCTGCCTGTAGCCGGACTGCTAATCGGACGAATCGGGCGGTCACTCAAACGGACATCAACACGTGCTCAGGAACAAACAGCCGACATCCTCACGCAGATTGAAGAGACACTCGGCGGACTGCGGGTGGTCAAGGCATTTAATGCGGAAGAGAAACTGCAAACACGGTTCGACAAACTCATCAACGAGACACGCACAACGTTCACGCGGATGAACAGACGGTACTACCTTGCGCATCCTGTGTCAGAGTTCCTCGGGACTGGACTGATTGCCCTGCTTTTGTGGTATGGCGGCGGACTGATTCTGAGCGAACACGCGCTCATTGACGCTTCGACGTTCATATACTATCTGATTCTGTTCTACTCGATTATCAATCCCGCCAAAGACCTGTCGAAAGCATCGTACGGCATCCGCCGAGGTACAGCAGCATTAGAACGAATTGACAAAGTACTCAATGCGGAGAACAACATCCGCGAGGCAGAGAATGCCGTTGTGCCGTCGTTCAACGATGCCATTGTCTATAAAGATGTCGCGTTCGCATATCGCGCAGACACACCTGTGCTGCAAGACATTGACCTTACCATCCAAAAAGGACAGATGGTTGCGCTTGTAGGACAATCGGGCAGTGGCAAGACTACGCTCGCCGACCTGCTGCCACGATTCTATGACGTAACAGGAGGCTCTATCACCATCGACGGCACAGACCTGCGGCAAATGCGCATCCACGATCTTCGCGAATTGATGGGTAACGTCAACCAGGAGGCCATACTGTTCAACGACACGTTCTTCAACAATATCACTTTCGGCGTGGATTTGTCCAAACCTGCTCCGAACGGACAAACATGGCAGGAAGCCGTTGAGCAGGCCGCACGGATAGCCAATGCACATGAGTTCATCGTTGCCACTCCAGAAGGATATCAAACTATCATCGGTGACCGCGGCAGCAGACTTTCCGGCGGTCAACGGCAACGGATTTCCATCGCACGCGCAATTCTCAAGAACCCGCCGATTCTGATTCTTGACGAAGCCACTTCCGCCCTTGACACCGAATCGGAGAAGTTAGTTCAGGAAGCTTTGGAGCACCTGATGAAAGACCGTACGACGCTTGTAGTGGCTCACCGGCTGTCAACCATCCGCAACGCCGACCTTATCTGTGTGCTGCATAACGGACGCATTGTCGAACAAGGCAAACATGACGAGTTGCTTGCACGAAACGGCTACTATGCCAAACTATCTGCGATGCAGTCATAATTCCAAGCGTTCAATATACCGTTTCACAGCATTGCGCCCTAATTTGAGTTGCTTGGCAATGGCATAAGCAGACAGCCCCTCTCTGCGAAGTGCCACAATTTGCGTGTGGCGGCGATATGCCACAAGATGACTCATCGCGAGATGACTTCCCTGCGGACGCCCCAACGCCATACCTTCCGCGCGTTTGCGCGCTAACGCTTCACGTGTGCGCTGGGAAATGAGATTCCGTTCGATTTCCGCCGAGAGCCCGAATGCAAACGCCAGAACTTTGGCGCTGATATCATCACCCAAACGGTAGCCGTCCTTGATTGTCCACAAGCGACATTCGCGAGTCATGCAGAAATTCAGAATCTCCATAATCATAAACAGATTCCTGCCTAACCTGCTCAACTCCGAACAGATAATCACATCGTCTTTCTGCGTTTTGCGGAGCAGTTTGCCCAATTTGCGCTGTTTGTAGGTCTGCGTGCCGGAAATGGTCTCTTCAATCCAGACCCCGATTACAATTCCGTGCGTCCGGCAGAACTCATTGATTTCGAAACGCTGGTTCTCCACCGTCTGTTTGTCGCTGGAGACCCGAATATAACCGTAATACATAAGCCTTTTTTGCACAAAGATACAACTAAATTTGCATATATCAAAAAAATGTAGTACCTTTGCGGCGAAAATGAGCAATGAACGTGTGATACAAGTAATCGGGGCACGTGTGAACAACCTAAAAAACGTTGATGTCACCATCCCCCGCGGTAAACTGACAGTCATTACCGGTTTGAGCGGCAGCGGCAAATCCTCGCTGGCGTTTGACACGCTTTTTGCGGAAGGACAACGGCGGTATATAGACACCTTTTCATCTTACGCGCGCGGATATATAGGGAACATGCAACGTCCCGACGTGGACAAGATTACCGGTCTCAGTCCTGTCATATCCATTGACCAAAAGACGACGCACAAAAATCCGCGCTCGACCGTAGGTACGATTACCGAGATTTACGACTACCTGCGTCTGCTGTATGCCCGCGCGGGAGAAGCATACTCTTACCTCACCGGCGAAAAGATGGTGCACTATACCGACCAGCAGATTATAGACCTTATCCTGCAAGATTATGCCGACAAGAAGATTTATCTGTTAGCACCGCTTGTCACCGGACGCAAAGGACATTACAAGGAACTCTTCGATACCGTCCGCAAGAAAGGCTTTCTGCAAGTTCGTGTAGACGGTGCCATCCGTGACCTTGAGTTCGGGATGAAAGTGGACCGATACCAAAACCACAATATCGAGTTAGTGGTGGACAAGCTCAAAGTTGCCAACGATGATGCCGACCTCCGCCGCCTACGGCAGTCCGTGGACAAGGCTATGGTTCAAGGCAACGGTGTGATGCTCATTGCAGAAGCGGACAATACCATCAAGCCACGCTTTTTCAGCCGGAATCTGATGTGCCCGACAACAGGATTGAGCTATCCCGAGCCTGCTCCGCATTCGTTCTCGTTCAACTCACCCAGCGGATGGTGTCCGTGCTGCAAAGGACTCGGGAAAATAACCGCAGGACGGAAAGCAGACAGCGATGAGGAACTGGACAATATCGTACGCGATGACACGAACTGGTATAAACGGTTAGTGGAATATACGCTTCAGGAAGACGAAGAGAACGAGCAGCAAAAGGAAACGTATGCCGTATGCCCCGAATGTAACGGCAAACGTCTGAACAAAGAAGCCCTCAGTTACCGCTTTGCGGGCAAAACCATTGCCGAGTTGAGCGATATGGATATCGGTGCGCTGTTGCCGTTCCTGGAAAACATCACGTCGCAACTGAATACCAAGCAGAATGCTGTTGCAGATCCTGTTCTCAAAGAGATTACCGCCCGTTTGCGCTTCATGCAGTCCGTCGGACTGTCCTATCTCAGTTTGAGCCGTTCGTCCGAAAGTCTCTCCGGCGGAGAAAGCCAACGCATACGGCTTGCCACCCAAATAGGCAGCCGTCTTGTAAACGTGCTGTATATACTTGACGAACCGAGCATCGGGCTTCACCAGCGCGATAACATGCGGCTCATACGGTCGCTCAAGGAACTGCGCGACCTCGGTAACTCGGTCATCGTGGTGGAACATGACGAACAAATCATGCGCGAAGCGGATTACATTGTCGATATAGGTCCTAAAGCCGGGCGTTTAGGCGGAAAAATCATGTTTCAGGGGACACCCGAAGAACTGCTGAAAACCGACACGCTGACGGCACAGTACTTGCGTGGTGAGAAGAACGTGGACAGCCAGAGAGAGACCAGGAACAGCGTCTCTGCAAGCGGGTCGGAACAGCCCGTTCTTACGCTTCGCGGATGCAAAGGAAACAACCTGAAAGATGTGACCGTGTCATTCCCTTTGGGAAAGATGATCGGCGTGACCGGTGTCAGCGGTAGCGGCAAATCAACGCTCATCAACCAGACGCTCTACCCTATTCTGTCACAATATTTCTACCGCAGCCTGCTAACCCCATTAGCATATGACGCCATAGAAGGAATAGAACAAATTGACAAAGTTATTGCCGTTGACCAAAGCCCCATCGGACGTACGCCGCGGTCGAATCCTGCGACCTATACCAACGTCTTCAATGATATCCGTGAACTCTTCGCCCAACTGCCGGAAGCCAAGATCCGCGGCTGGAAAGCAGGACGTTTCTCCTTCAACACCAAAGGCGGACGCTGCGAAGCTTGCGCTGGTAACGGCTATAAGACCATCCAAATGCATTTTCTGCCGGATGTTTACGTACAATGCGAAGAATGTGGCGGAATGCGCTACAACAAGGAGACATTAGAAGTCAAGTTCAAAGGAAAGACCATCAGCGACGTGCTTGACATGACAGTCAATCAAGCCGTAGAGTTCTTTGAAGCGCAACCTTATATTCTCAAGAAAATCAAGACCATTCAAGAGGTTGGTTTGGGATATATCAAACTCGGGCAGTCCTCCACTACGCTGTCCGGCGGCGAAAGCCAGCGCATCAAATTGGCGACCGAGTTGGCGCGTCCATCAACCGGCAAGACGCTCTATATCCTTGACGAGCCGACCACAGGTCTGCACTTTGAGGATATACATATCCTGCTCGGCGTGCTGCGCAAATTGGTTGACAAAGGAAATACGGTCATTGTGATTGAACATAATCCGGACGTCATACGTGCCTGCGACCACTTAATCGACCTTGGTCCCGAAGGTGGGCGTGACGGCGGACAGGTTGTTGCAACCGGCACAGTGGAAGAACTGAAGAAAAATTCCGCATCCCTGACAGGAAAATATATATAACAGTTACCTGCGGATAACAAATAAAAACTATTAGAAGATTGGACAATCCTTTGCTCATATTACTTGTTATTCTTGTGACGATTCTGCTTGTTCCTCTGATTTGCAGAAAAATACACGTGCCTGCAATTGTCGGATTTATCCTGACCGGCGTAGGGCTCGGAGCCTCCGCTTTGGGCGTGTTGGACAATACTCCGACAATCGCGTTAATTGGCAAACTGGGTCTGCTGTACATTATGTTCCAAGTAGGCATAGAGATTGACATGAACAACTTCCACCCGCAGCGTTTCCGTAGCGGGTTGTTCGGATTATTGTCGTTTCTGTTTCCTGTCATCCTCGGCGCAGCAGCAGGTCTGGCATTCGGTTGGACATGGCGTTCGTGCCTGCTATTGGGAGCCATGTTAGGATCGCATACGCTGATGACTTACCCTATTGTGAGCCGTTACGGCATACAAAAAACGCCGACCGTGAACATTGTCGTCGGCGGCACGATGCTGACCATTACGCTATCACTATTAGCATTAGCGTTCCTGACAGCAAATGACACATCCGTCAAATGGTATATCTCGCTTGCCAAAGTAGCAGTCATGTTAGGCTTGATACTATGGCTCTTTCCGTTACTTTGCCAACTGGTCTTCAAACGTTGGCAAGACGCTGCAACCGCTTTTATGCTTGTCATGGTGCTGCTCATTGCTTCCGCGTGGTTAGCCGAGTGGTCGGGTCTGGACGCCATTCTCGGCGCATTCGTATGCGGCGTAGCACTGAACGGACGCGTTCCGAACCACAGTCCGCTGATGAAACGGATTAACTTTGTCGGGAACAATCTTTTTGTGCCGGTCTTCCTGCTCAGTGTCGGGCTGATGATTGATATCGCCGTCTTTTGGGAGAGCTGGTTTGTATGGGCAATTGCGGGTGTCATGATTGGCAGCAAACTTGTCGGCAAATGGCTTGCTTCGTGGGTTTCACAACAATTATTCGGGCTGTCACGCGTTGAGCGTCAATTGATGTTCAGTCTCACTCACGCTACCGCAGCAGGCACGTTAGCAATTGTTACAATCGGATTCCAAGCAGGCGTTTTCAACGCAGAAACGCTCAACGGAGCCATTATCATGATTCTGGTGCTGTGTACCATATCTTCCTTCCTTACCGAACGGGCTGCCAAGCAAATCGCCTTGCAGGAGGAAGCCAAGTTAGAGTCTGAACGAACGCAAGACAACTGGACGTTTATCTGTGTGGCAGACGAAAAACATGACCATCTCAACCGTCTCGCGGAACTGAGCCAACTCAACAACGTGGAATTAGTGGAGTGTACCGACTGGCAGGAAACACACCAGTTGATTGAACGCTCCGGCAAATCAACGGTTGTATATAAGGAACGCCAACCGCTGAACACGATTAACCGGCTACTGATAGCCGTTCCAAAATATGCGGAGAAAGAACGCGACTTTATCTCCTGCTTCGGACAAATCCGCCGTCTGAGCAGCCAAAT
>CAJOFT010000083.1 GCA_905234025.1 Paludibacteraceae bacterium | reverse complement strand
CCAGTCATGGACCGGTTTCTTTGCAGGTTCAGGTGACACGTTGAGTGTTAAGGTGAATGCGAAGGCAGACAGTATCGTCTTTGTGCGTTTGAACAGTGATGCCACGGAACCGAGTTGGGACAAGAAGTGGAACGATGTGAAGGATTCAATTGACTATGTAGGCAAGACGTTCACGATAACGGATTGGAGCAAGGGTCAATGGGAGCCTTACGTAGCACCTGTTGTAGCGAAGTACTATATCACAGGTAATGAGGCGTTGCTTGGCAAGGGTAATGCTTGGAATCTTGAGAAGGCGATAGCCGTAACGGCAGACAGTTACACATTTGAGGCTCTGCCCGCCGGTGCATACTCACTCAAAGTTCTGACCGCATTGGATTGGAGCAGTGCTAAAGGCTTCAGTGATTTGACAGGTGAAGCTCCTGCCGGAGTAACGACCGACAAGGACAACAACATCAACTTCACATTGGCGAAGGCAGGTGATGTAACTATTACCTATACTGCGGCTTCCTTCACAATTGCCGGTAACTTCTATGTTGTTCCAGTTGTAGCTCAATACGGTCTGCTTGTTAACGGTACAGATTTCATTGAGGCGACGGTTAATCCTGAAAACGACCAGGAACTCATGGCACTTAATGTAGCGCTGACTTCCGGACAGAAATTCGTACTCTATGACAACGTAAATAAGGCTGGCTGGGTAATTCCGAATTGGAATGAAGGCAGCTATCAGTTTGCAATTGTTAAGGATGGCGAAAACGATGTATATTCAGTAACAGAGAGTGGCGTTTACGACTTCTATGTACATGCTGAATATGAGATCAGCAAGAGTTATATCTATGTTGCCAAGCAAACCGGTGCCGGTTGCGAGAATATTTATGGCAACGGTACAGAGCTCCGCAAGGTTATCGAGAACGGTGTCATGTATATCTACCGTGACGGTAAGAAGTACAGCGTTCAAGGTCTCCTCGTTGAATAACAAAAAGAGGAATGTCTGCACGCTGCGTGCGTGCGGACATTCCTTAATATAATTAATAACAATTTAAAACAAAAAAGATTATGAAGAAAGTTTTATTTTTTGTAGCAGCTCTTTGCTGCACAGTAATGATGTCTGCAGAGACCACCCGTCTTTATTGCAAAATGGCTCAGGGTTGGTGGAAAGCTGATGGTGCTGCCGTTGGTTTCTATGCCTTCAATGACGGCAATGTTAAAAATGCCGAATGGCCGGGTGTACGCATGACTCCTGTTGACGGAGAAGCGGATATGTGGTACATTGACGTGGATCTCTCTCTCTACAAGGCGATTCTCTTCACGCGTGTGAAACCTGATGATCCCATCGCTGATTGGGGTGCAAAGACTGGAGACCTGCTTGTTTCCGAGATAGGTGCAAATAACCTCTATACAATTACTTCTGCTACAGAAGTATGGGGTGACCCTGGGTGCGAAGGTGTATGGTCAAAGTACGATGTTGGTTCCGGCATTGACCATATCGTAGGCAATGCCGCCATGGTTAAGGTGATTGAGAACGGTGTTCTCTACATCTATCGCAATGGCGTGAAGTTTGACGCACAAGGCAAGGTTGTACGTTAACCTATTGGGTAGAGACGGCTGATTACCGTTTCTACTCCCTAAATAAATAATATAAGAGCATTTTAAACAATTATAAACAACACTAAACAACATGAAACGATTCTCTATTTTTGCACTTTTGTGCGTTTGGTGCTGCGTTCTTGTGGCACAGGTGACAACCACTCCCTCTATTGTTGAGAAAGATTACACAGGTAAGATTGTCATTACCTTTGACCCGAAAGCGGGTAACGGAGGTATGGCTGCTGCGACCAAGTGCTATGCCCACACAGGTTATTGCACTCCGACAAAGGACTGGCTCGGCGTAAAAGCCGACTGGCGTTCTGCCAATGCACCACAATTGACAAAAGTCGGTGACAAGTGGCAGTTGGAAATTGATAACATGTTCACCTATTACAACATCCCCTCCGGAACAGAGGTGAAAGCTTTGGTTTTCGTATTCAATGACGGCCCTGGCGGTTCATTGGAAGGCAAAACAGCCGGTGGACAGGATATCTATGTAATCATGGGTGAGGAATCTATCGGTGACATATGGGATGCCGTAAAAGGTTTGACTCCTACTACCAAAGCACGTCCATCGGGCGTTGATCAGGGTATCTATTACGGTTCTGATGGCACGTCTGTGACTCTGTGCACCTACGCAGCAAGCAAGACCGAGTCTGCAAAGCGCGTGTTCCTGTTAGGTGATATGACCAACTGGAAACTGGATGCAGACCACCAACTCTATAAGGACGACAACTACTTCTGGATTACGCTTACCGGTCTGGAGAAAGGTAAAGAATACCGTTTCCAATATGCGGTTGAACGTGCGGATGGCGTGAGAAAGCAGATTTCCGATCTCTTCTCCGAGAAAGTTATTCACCCCGATGACAAATGGGAACCGAAGGAGGCAGACCCGACCTTGATTGATTATCCGAAAACTGGTGCCGACGGCGGCTATGTAACAGTTATACAACCCGGCAAACCGGCATATAATTGGTCGGATGCGACGTTAAACTTCAAACGTCCGAACAGGGATAACCTCGTTATTTATGAATTGTGGGTGTATGACTATACTCCTGACCGCACCATCAAAGGTGTTCTCGAACGTCTTGACTACCTCCAGCAATTGGGTGTAAACGCTATCGAACTGATGCCGATTTGCGAGTTTGACGGCAACTATAACTGGGGTTATTCGCCCAACCACTATTTTGCACCAGACCGTGCATATGGATCGGAGAATGCCATCAAGGGCTTCATCGACGAGTGTCACAAACGCGGTATAGCCGTTATATTGGACATGGTATTCAACCATGCTACCGGTCTCAACCCGATGAACAAACTTTATCCGTATGGAACAGATCTTGCCAAGAACCCGTGGTTCAATGTTAACGCACCGCATCCGGACAATGTGTATGAGGACTGGAACCACGACTTCGCCCCCGCACATCAGATGTTCATCCGTGCAATGCAATACTGGCTCAAAGAGTACAAGGTGGACGGTTACCGTCTTGACCTCAGTCATGGTCTCTGCGGTCCAAGTTATGATGCTGTAAAAAACCTCAAGGAGTACTATTCAAAAGGCGTGAAAGCTGTTTCTGCTGATGCCTATATGATTCTTGAGCATTGGGGCGACAATGCCGGCAAAGACCGCGAGGAACTCATTCCTGAAGGCATGATTTGCTGGATGAATACGAATGAACCGTATATGCAGATTGCTATGGGATGGTTGGACAAAAATGACGACATCTCGGCAGCAAACAAGGATGGTTATGTTACCTATTGCGAGTCGCATGACGAGGAGCGTATGCAGTACAAGTGCAAGATGTACGGTAACGGTGCCATCAAGACGGACGTAGCCACCCGTTTGAACCGTGTTGCTGAATGTGTGGTAATGAATGTTCTGCTCGATGGTTCGCATATGATATGGCAGTTTGAGGAGATTGGTTATGATTATTCTATCAATAGCGACATAGACCACCCCAATGCCGGTGCTGGCGATGGGGATGACAAATACCGCTGCAACAAGAAACCGCGTCCCGAATCACTGGGCTATTTCAAAGATCCCAAACGCGTGGCGGCTTATGTCAAATGCGCACAAGCAATCCAACTTCGTACGAAAATAATGCCGAATGTTTTTGCGGGCAATCCGACGGCATCCTCTTTGGGACATGCTGCCATGATTCGTTACGTACAATGGGGAAGCAATGTATATGTTGTGGCGAATGTCAGTGCCTCGTCTTCACAGACGATTAATTTGCCATCTGGCACGTGGTATGACTACTATGCAGGCGGAACACAGGCAGGCAGCAGTATAAATCTGGCTGCCGGCGAGGTGAAGATTTTCACAGGCTCCAAAGTGGATCTGCCGGTTATCAATACCGATCTGGAAAGCCTGTTGCCGGTTGAGAATGTATTCAACACCAACAGCACTACTGACGCTGTCAAGTTCTACCGCAACGGACAAATATATCTCCTCCGTGCAGGAAAGACTTATGACCTTATGGGTAGAATCATAGAGTAATAAAAATTTTAGCACGTACGCAGTGCACCGTAGTGCAGCGTTAGTGTATCGTGCTCTGATTGCATAAAACGGATGTCAATAGATGTTGGTATCCGTTTTTTGAAAGACAAATATGGGAAAGGCAAAATGGATATTAGGCGGATTGGGATTTGTTCTCGGCGGTCCGATAGGAGCCATCATAGGAGTGGTTCTGGGCTCGCTGTTTGAGGGCGGTTCGTCATGGATTGGCAGACTTCCAGGTGACGAAGAAAATCAGTCGCAAGATTCCGAGCAGAGTTACAGCGACGATTCCGGATCTTCGCAACGTGCAACAGCAGGCGACATTAAGATTTCATTATTAGTGCTTATTGCCTGTGTGATGAAAGCGGATGGACGTGTCTTAAAGTCGGAAGTAAATTTCATCAAACCATTCCTGGTTAAGACATACGGAGAGGATGGCGCAAAAGAGGCGTTGCAAATGCTCAAGAAGATGCTGGAGCGGGACATAGACGTAGCTGCCGTCTCCCGTCAGATAGGCAGACATGTCAATTATTCAACGCGTCTGGAGATAATCCATATGCTTCTTGACCTTGCCAATGCTGATGGTGACTTCGCTGCGCAGGAACAGGAGATTATCGAACAAATAGCTGCCGCTATGAGTGTTACTCCTCGGGATTACGAGTCGTTGGCTGCTATGTACCGCAAGACCAAAGACCCGAACTGGGCATATACGGCATTGGAAATCGAGCCTTCTGCATCTGATGACGAGGTGAAAAAAGCCTATCGCCGCATGGCAATGAAGTATCATCCTGACAAGGTGGCAACTGCAGGAGAAGAAATCAAACAGCAGGCGACAGAAAAGTTCCGCACCATCAACGAAGCCTATGAGCATATCAAAATTCTCCGTGGAATAAAATGACAATTATTGTTTTTAATTGTAGTAATGTTCTACAAAAAACAATATAAATTTGCATAATCAAAGAAATTATTGTACCTTTGCCGCCGTTTTTGAAACAGCACATTGTGAAAGAGCAGAATGATACACATTGGAGCACCGTCATAACCCCGCGTGACAGGTTACTTACGCTGGATTGGCGTGAGATATGGCGTTACCGCGATATGTTCGTGCTTTTTGTCGAACGTGCATTCCGTACTGCATACAAGCAAACGATTCTTGGACCACTTTGGTTCATCATTACGCCAGTGTTGTCGGTAATAGTCTATGTGGCGGTGTTTGGCGGTGTGGCAAAGATTCCAACGGATGGCGTGCCTCCTGTATTGTTCTATCTGTTAGGTATTTCCGTATGGGGATATTTTGCAGCATGCCTGAACTCAACATCCAATTCCTTTGTAACCAATGCGGACATTTTCGGCAAGGTTTATTTCCCACGCATCATTATGCCAATGGTGGCAGTGACAACGAACCTGCTTTCTTTTGCAATACAACTGGCAATCTTCATTGTCTTTTATATCTATTATGTTGCTACCGGTACTGAACTGACCATCCACTGGCAAATTGTTTTGTTCCCCTTCCTGATGCTGCTGTTGGCGTTGATGGCGATGGGTTTCGGAATGGTATTCTCCTCGCTGACAACCAAGTACCGGGACTTGCAGATTATGCTCACAAAAATTATTTCGCTGTGGGTATATATCACCCCTGTAATATATCCGCTGAGTTTGGTATCTAATCCGAAATTGCATCTTGCCATGTCATTGAATCCAGTCACTCCCATTATGGAAGCAATTAAGTACTCGTTGTTAGGACAAGGGCAGTTTTCGTGGATGTGGCTTGGCTATAGTGTATTAGTGACACTGGTTCTGCTTCTTTTCGGACTGATGCTGTTTAACAAAGTCCAAAAATCTTTCATGGATACGGTATAATGGCGAAAACGCAAGATACATATTGGACAACAGAGATTTCTCCCAATACCTATGCAAAAGGTATGGGGCTGCGGGAATTGTGGTCTAAACGCTATCTCATCTGGCTTTTTATCCGGCGGGATTTGACTGTGCAGTTTAAACAGACCATTTTCGGATTCTCGTGGTATTTCATTTCGCCGTTGTTCTCCATGGTAATGTATATTGTTGTATTCGGCCGCATAGCCGGAATACCGACCGACGATATACCGCAGCCGGTGTTCTATTTGAGCGGAATCTGTATGTGGGAGTATTTCTCCACGTGTCTTGATGCTGTTTCGAAAACCTTCCAGACAAATGCCAATTTGTTCGGAAAGGTATATTTCCCGCGTCTTGTATCGCCTGTTTCGGTTGTGATGTCGAAACTTTTTCACTTCTCGTTGCAACTTGGAACATTTATCATCGTCTATATCATGTTTGTTATAAAAGGTGTAAATTTGCACCCGAACTGGTATCTGGCGCTCTTCCCGCTGCTAATCCTCTTAATTCAAGGTTTGGCTTTGGGACTTGGACTAATAGTTTCTTCACTTACCACCAAATACCGTGACTTGACAAACTTCTTCGGCGTTTTTGTTTCGCTGTGGATGTATGCAACCCCGATAGTTTATCCGTTGAGTTATGTCACTAATCCGACCCTGCATAAAATAATGCTTCTGAACCCGATGACACCGGTTGTAGAGACCTTCAAGTACGGTGCGTACGGTGCCGGCGAATTCAGTTGGCTGGCATTAGGCTATAGTGCCGCTTTCACGTTGGTATTGCTCGTTATCGGCATTGCCATGTTCAACCGCAAGCAGAAATTCTTCATCGATTTAGGAATGATGAAGATTCTTTTCATATGTCATGGAAACATCTGTCGTTCCCCGATGGCAGAGTTTATTATGAAGCATCTAGTTCATCAAGCCGGCTGTTCCTGTAATTACGAAATAGCCTCTGCGGCGGTATCAACAGAAGAAATAGGCAACAATATCTATCCGCCTGCCAAGCGTATATTGACAGCCAAAGGCATACCATTCACCCGGCGTGCGGCACGTCAGATGACGCAAGCCGATTACTGCTACTACGACCACATCATTTGCATGGACCGCAGTAATTTGCGATGGATGCGTTATATTATCGGTGAAGATACTGACAACAAAGTCTCTCTTTTGATGTCCTGGGGCAACGAAAACCGTGATGTTGCAGATCCGTGGTACACCGGCGATTTTGAAACGGCATATAATGACATTCTTACCGGATGCCGCTACTTGCTCAATAAACTTTCGTCCTGATTATCCCGCCCAATTGTTGCGGTCAAGGGAACGGTATGAAATTGCCTCCAACAGGTGCTGTTTTTGGATATCTTGAGCGCCTTCAAGGTCTGC
>CAJOFT010000082.1 GCA_905234025.1 Paludibacteraceae bacterium | reverse complement strand
ATATGTTTTTCAAATGTGAATTTTAGAAATATTTAATTTTCTTTTCTCAAAATTTGCAAGTGTGAAAAAGTTTTCATAATTTTGCAGCGTTTTTCTGTGACGATTTTTGCAAAAAGATGTACAGAAGGACGCAAATATTAAATTCTCAACGGATAGAAAAATATGAACGAACGTCAACGGATTGAGCAAGTAATGACAGCGGAAAATTTGTCCGCCAAACAGTTTGCAACGGAAATCGGTATTCAAGCCGGTACACTCAGTAACATTATGAACGGGCGTAACAACCCGAGTTTGGATGTTTTGCAACGTGTTTTGAACCGTTTCCGGACACTTTCAAGCGATTGGCTGATTTTAGGTGTCGGTTCCATGTACCGTCCAAACGGTGAAGGACCGGATAACACCTTATTTAATATAAAGCCGCTGGAATCGTTGAAAAAAGAAGACGAAACAGTTGCCAAACAAGTTCCGGAAATCCAAAATCCAGTTGTTCCGGCAAATGCAGCAGCTCAAAAAACGGTGGAGAAAGTGGTGATTTTTTACTCTGACGGCACGTTTGAGGAGCGTTAGAAAAATGTTTTAGAGCAACTAATTCCAATTTTTTGCAAAAAAAACTTGCAAATGCGGTAAAGTTTTTGTAACTTTGCCGCGTTTTTTGTGCACACTATAAAAATACAGCTATATGAATTTATCAGAATTAACTGAAAAAATCTATGCGGAAGGCGTAGAAAAAGGTAATCAGGAAGCGCAACGCGTTTTGGATGAGGCAAACAAGAAAGCAGCGGAAATCATTGCGAAAGCAGAAAAAGAAGCTGCCGAAAAAGTTGCAAAAGCCGAGAAACAGGCGGAAGAACTGGATGCGCATACAAAGGCGGAGTTGAAATTGTACACCGAACAGGCATTGAATGCCGTTAAAACGGCGGTTGTGGATCTGCTCAACGGAGAAATCGTGGCAGCCAACGTGAAAGCTGCGACAGCGGATGCCAAATTCATGCAAGTCGTAATCGCCAAGATTGCTGAAGTAATGGCGAAAGACGGCGATGTCCGTATTGAAGCAAAAGACGGCGAAGCGTTGCAAAAGTACTTTGCGGCAAATGCCAAAGCACTGCTGGACAAAGGCGTTAAAATCGAGGAAGTGAAAGGTCTGAAGACCGATTTCCAGATTGTCAGCGAGAAAGGCGGGTACAAACTGTCATTCGGTGACGCCGAGTTTGAAGCGTTCTTCAAAGCATTCTTGCGTCCGCAACTGATAAAACTGCTGTTCTAATATGGGCTACGAGTGTTTATTGACAGGCTTGCCCGAGGCCGGTGCACTCTCTATGGAGGCACTGGAGGAACAATTGGAAGAAAGCCTGAAAGACAAAGACAAAGAACAGCTGCGTTTGCTGAAACTGCGTTCCCGTGAGGGTGCGTGTTCGTTTGTGCTGGATTGGTTGGACTTCACAAAAGCGGTCAATAATGCCTTGACAGCCGAAGTTTGCCGTAAACACGGATTGGACCCGAACAAATATATCATTGGTGAAATGCCCGATGAAATCGCACCTGAAGTGAAGAACGTCAGCAAAGAAACGGATTTGTATCAGCGTGAACATCTGATAGATGCGCTTTATCTTGCATGGTTGGACGAACGTACGGAAATGATTACGTTCTCGCTGGAAAATGTATTGGCGTACTATCTGAAAACGCAGATTATGAACCGCTGGAACGACCTGACACCCGAAAAAGGCGAAGGTGTGTTCCGTGAGATGGTAAAAGATATGAAGAAGGGAGTAAAACTATAACAATATATGACAACAGGAAAAGTTAAAGGAATCATCGCAAACCTCGTGACAGTAGGTGTGGATGGTCCTGTGGCACAAAACGAAATCTGCTATATTTCGGTTGGAGAAACAAAACTGATGGCAGAGGTAATTAAGGTATCCGGCGACAACGTCTATGTGCAGGTGTTTGAATCGACACGTGGTCTGAAAGTCGGCAATTTGGTCGAATTCACCGGACATATGCTGGAAGCAACTCTCGGTCCGGGTTTGCTGTCGCGCAATTATGACGGTTTGCAAAATGACCTCGACAAACAAACCGGCGTATTCCTCAAACGCGGTGAATACAATTTCCCGCTGGACAAAGAAAAACTCTGGAAGTTCGAGCCGATTGCCAAAGTCGGTGACAAAGTAGAAGCAGCAACATGGCTTGGCGAAGTGGATGAAAACCACCAACCGCACAAGATTATGGTGCCGTTTGTATTTGAAGGCGTTTATACGGTCAAATCCATTGCAAAGGCCGGCGAATACAAGATTGAAGACCAGATAGCCGTGCTTACGGATGCCGATGGCAAAGATCATGTGGTGACCATGGTGCAGAAATGGCCGGTCAAGAAAGCCATTTTGGCATACCGCGAAAAACCGAGACCTTTCAAACTGCTTGAAACAGGTGTGCGTACGATTGACACGGCAAACCCGATTTGCGAAGGTGGTACAGGATTTATTCCCGGTCCGTTCGGAACAGGTAAAACCGTGCTGCAACACGCCATTTCCAAACAGGCGGAAGCGGACATCGTGGTTATTGCCGCCTGCGGTGAGCGTGCCAACGAGGTTGTGGAGACATTTACCGAGTTCCCGGAACTCGAAGACCCGCACACCGGACGCAAACTTATGGAGCGTACGATTATCATTGCGAACACGTCCAATATGCCGGTTGCTTCCCGTGAAGCCTCTGTATATACATCTATGACAATTGCCGAGTACTACCGCTCCATGGGATTACGTGTTCTACTGATGGCTGACTCAACATCTCGTTGGGCACAGGCATTGCGCGAAATGTCCAACCGTATGGAGGAACTTCCCGGACAAGATGCGTTCCCAATGGACTTGTCGGCTATTATCGGTGCATTCTATTCACGTGCCGGATATGTATATCTGAACAACGGTCAAACCGGTTCAGTTACTTTCCTCGGAACCGTTTCGCCTGCCGGTGGTAACTTGAAAGAGCCCGTGACCGAAGGAACGAAGAAAGTCGCGCGTTGTTTCTATGCTTTGGAGCAGGCACGTGCTGACCGAAAACGTTATCCGGCGGTTAACCCGATTGATTCGTATTCGAAATATCTGGAGTACCCTGAATTTGCGGAATATATCTCCAAAATCATCGATGACCAGTGGATTGGCAAAGTCAATGAGATGAAGACTTATCTGCAACGCGGTAAAGATGTGCAGGAGCAAATCAACATTCTGGGTGATGACGGTGTGCCTGTTGATTACCACGAGGAATTCTGGAAATCCGAAGTGATTGACTTCGTGGTTCTCCAACAAGATGCCTTTGACAAGATTGACGCAGTATGCCCGATGGAACGGCAGCGTTACATCCTTGACATGGTGATGGACATCTGCCACCATGACTACGATTTCGAGGTATTCACCGATGTCAGCGAGTATTTCAAACGGGTCATCAACCTCTGCAAGCAGATGAGTTACACCGAGTTCCATAGCCCGGAATTTGAGGATTACCGCAAGAAACTGGATGCCTTACTCGCAGAAAAACAAATTGCATTATGAAAACCAAAGTATTAACAAAAATCAACTCACTAATTGTTTTCTTATTAGGTTTGTTGGGTTTTTATGGTTGTAAGGATGAGCAACCAACGGAAATGTATGGAATACCTACAGCCATTTTGGACGCATCAGGTCTTGTAACAGACCAAGAGAAAAAACCTTTGGAAAACATTCAAGTTACCGTCAAACAAACTTGTTTGCATCGGGCTCTTCCTGAACAATATTCAAAAGAAGACGGAACGTATGCAGTGAAGGATGTATATATGTTCCCTGAAGATTCGGTGGATATCATTGCAACTGATACTGCTGGTGTCTATGCCTCAGATTCGGCACGTGTGAAAGTGACGTACAGCCAACCGGATGCTGATTGGGATAAGGGTGTTGGTACCATACAAAAGGATTTCCAATTGAAGAAAAACAATTGATTTCATGAAAAAATATTTTGCAATCATAGTTGCGCTATTGTCGGTTTGTATGGCATACGCCGCAAACGATCTGCGTGCGTTCCCGACAAAAGTGCTGGTTGTGTTGGCTGAGTTCAGCGATGTTTCGTTTGACGTAGCCAACACCAAAGCCGCGTATGACGACTTCTTCAACAGCAGCTCGTATGACTACAACGGAGCAACCGGATCGGTGCAGAAGTATTTCAAAGACCAATCCTATGGCAAGTTTGTGCCGCAGTTTGATGTAGTTGGTCCCGTGACGCTGTCAGACAAACGTTTGAACTACGGTGCTAACGATGAGTACGGCGATGATGTCGCAGCCGAAGCAATGATTACTCAGGCTTGTGAATTGGCGCATGCACAGGGCACGAACTTCGCCCCGTACGACGTTAATGGAGACGGATTTGTGGATGCAGTTGTCATCGTATATGCCGGTCAAGGCGAGACAGACAAGCAGCCGGACTACGTTTATCCGATGGCTGGCGTGATGGAGGATGACGTAATTCTGGACAATAAGTTCATCAGCCTGTATGCTTGTGTACCCGAACTCAACGAAAAGCAGAAACGTGCCGGAATAGGCGAGACGGTTTATCAGTTCTCGCACATTCTTGGTTTGCCGACGTTGAGTGACACCGAAGGTGGCGACGAAAAAACGCTTGGCGATTGGGATGTGATGGACCACGGTTGCTATAACAACGGCGGTAACACACCGGCGGCGTATAGTGCTTACGAACGTTTCTATTTGGGTTGGGTAGAGCCGATTCTACTCAATGAACCGATGAATGTGCGTCTGGGCAACCTGAACACTTCCGGCGAATGTGCCATTGTTACGCGTACCGGTCAATCGAACATGTTGGGCGATAACCCTGATCCGCGCGAGTTCTTCATCCTTGAGAACCGCCAACAGACAGGCTGGGACAAATATCTCCCCGGACACGGAATGCTGATCACAAAGATTGATTACGTCAAGAGCCGTTGGGCTGGTGACGAAGTAAATATCCTCATCAAAGGCAAACCGAGCCTGTTGGTGGACCTCATTGAAGCCGACGGAAAAGAACCGAAATACAAGGCGGATAACCTCACCAACGGCTATTTTGGCAAACAAGGTGACGCTTTCCCGTCCGGTGCAACCGGCAAAACAATGTTCTCCAACAAATGGGATGTAGCGAGTGTGTCTGAAAAAAGCGGCATTATTACGTTCCTCTTCAACGGAGGCGTGGAAACGGGCTGCACGGTAACATTCTATGCAGGTGGTAACGGCACCGCCGCCAAGACGGATGAAACGGAAACGGCTCCGTTTGCAGGCGTGACCTTGCCGAATGTTACACCTAAAACAGGTTACACGTTCCTCGGCTGGGCAACGCGCAAGAACAGCACCAATCCCGATGCAGGTCAACCGGGCGATAAATTCTATCCGATGTCCGATTGTTCCGTCTTTGCCGTAATGAAGGACAATACCAAGTTCTGGGTTGATTATACGAACGTCAAAGGCGTTGAAATCGGCGATTATTTCGATTTCAACGGTGCTTACGTCAAGACAAACGACATCCACGACATTGCTGTCAGCTTCGGCAAAAAAGAAGGTTATGTCATACCGGCAGCAGCTACTTGCGTTGCCAAAGTCGAATGTGGCGGCAAAACGCTTCCGAATGCTGTTAGCTTCAAGAAGGATTCCTTGTTTGTGACGATTGCGGCGGAAGACATTGTCAGCGACATATATATTACTATTCAAAACAGCCGTTATCAGGACGAAAACGGTTGTCTGGATTATGAGCATGTCTTTACAAAAGCATGTGGAATCGGCGGCAATGATCTGAGTGGCTATGAATGGCAGGTCAAAACGGGCAATCCCGAAGCGGAAATAACGTTTGAAAACAATGCCGTAAAATTCGGCTCCGGTTCCAAGCCGTCCAAAGGTGTTTCGTTCTACACCACGGAAACTGCTGGTTGTGGCGTGAAGAAGGTCGAAGTTGAGGCGTTTATGGCAAGTAACGGAGACGCCATGCTGGATGTCTATCTTGTAGGCAATTTTATGGGCAACTCCGAGGAATTGACCACCACTTCAACCACTTATACCTACGAACTGGAAGAACCGCAATCGGGTAGTTTGATGATTGCTTTCACAAACTCTGCAAAGGCTATCTACGTGAAGCGGATTGCCGTATTCTATGAGTACCTCGATCCGGAAAAGCAAGACGATCCGATTATTCCCGATCCCGGAACTGATCCGCAAGCGGTGGAGCACATCACAGTTGGCGGCGATGCAGTGGTTTATGACTTGCAAGGTCGCCGTGTACTGCCGACACAGCCCGGATTCTACATCATTTACGACGGGCAGAACGTTTCGAAAGTAATCATGCGCTAATATATATATAATATATAAGGAATAAAATACAACAACATATGGCAAAAGCATTTCAAAAAATCTACACAAAAATTACTGCTATCACCAAGGCGACATGTTCGTTGCGTGCAGAAGGCGTCGGTAACGACGAATTGGCACTGGTGAATGGCAAACTTGCCCAGGTCGTTAAGATTATGGGTAACGAAGTGACCCTGCAGGTCTTCCAGGGAACGGAAGGTATCCCGACGGACGCAGAAGTGGTTTTCCTCGGCAAAGCACCGTCTTTGAAAGTGAGTGAACAACTCTCCGGTCGTTTCTTCAATGCTTATGGAGAGCCTATTGACGGAGGTCCTGCTATTGAAGGCGAAGAAGTCGAAATCGGTGGTCCGTCCGTGAATCCGGTGCGCCGTAAACAGCCGTCAGAGCTCATTGCAACAGGTATTGCAGGTATTGACCTGAACAACACGCTCGTTTCGGGACAGAAGATTCCGTTCTTTGCGGATCCTGACCAGCCTTACAACCAGGTGATGGCAAACGTGGCATTGCGTGCACAGGTTGACAAAATTATCCTCGGCGG
>CAJOFT010000081.1 GCA_905234025.1 Paludibacteraceae bacterium | reverse complement strand
TGAACGAGTAATGTGTGTATAACTCGCTGGTATTCAGTGAATGTTCATAAGAGGTAATGTCCTGTGTCGTGAATCCTTCCACATATTCCGCACTGCTCAACCGGCTTTCTGTCCCATCTGCATTAAGGTGCATGAGCGAATAGGTGTATTGGTGGACTTCATGCGACATCTCGTCAAAACTGATTTCCAGCACATGATTTTGCAAATCTCCTTGTTCGTCAATGGGCATTCCTGTGCCGATAACAAGGAACGGACGCACGGGGTTACCTTTAACAGGTTCGCCGGTACGTGTATCGACATACCTTATCCGCAGAGTTTTGATGGTTTCCTGATTGATGGTTCGTGTCCGGTATGCCGCTTCCGTAGCGTTGGTGATTTGCCCGTAACACACTGCCAAAAGCACTAATATGACCTTAAATACTCTCATTTTGCCTGCAAAAGTACAAAAATTATTCCATTCTTGCAAAAAAACTACATAAAAATTTGGTCATATCAAAAAAAAGCAGTACTTTTGCAGCCGCTTTTGGAAAAGAAAGCACCGTTTATTGCCACTTTGGCTCAGTTGGTAGAGCAACGCATTCGTAATGCGTAGGTCCCCGGTTCGAGTCCGGGAAGTGGCTCAAGAGAAGAATCACGATAGGTGGTTCTTCTTTTTTTGTGAAAAAAAATTTGTGTATATCATTATTTTGTAGTACCTTTGCACGATTTTGCGGAAAAAGGCAATTATTAGTACAAAAATATGAAGAATTTTAAATTGTGGAACATCATCTGCGGGTGGGTTATATTTGCGATTGCAGCAGCAACGTACCTGCTGACGATTGAGCCGACCGCAAGTTTTTGGGATTGCGGCGAGTTTATTGCAAGTGCTCATAAATTGGATGTCGGTCACCCGCCCGGAGCGCCGTTCTTTATGCTTATGGGGCATTTCTTCTCTCTCTTTGCAAGCGATGCGAGTCATGTGGCAATGTGTGTGAACGCATTGTCTGCTTTGGCAAGTGCGTTCTGTATCTTGTTCCTGTTCTGGACAATTACGGCGCTTGGCAGAAAACTGGTGCAGAATGTGGCGGAAATGTCTCTCGCCCAAGGAATTGCGTTGTTGGGAGCTGGTGCAGTCGGCGCGTTGGCATATACTTTTTCGGACACGTTCTGGTTCTCGGCTGTGGAAGGTGAAGTGTATGCTTCGTCATCCTTGTTTACTGCTGTTGTGTTCTGGCTGATACTCAAGTGGGACGAGCATGCCGATGAGGAAGGCAGTGACAAATGGCTTATTCTCATCGCCTATCTGATGGGTTTGAGCATCGGTGTTCACTTGCTGAACTTGCTGACTATTCCTGCCATTGTGATGGTTTATTACTTCCGCAAATACAAGTTTAGCTGGAAAGGCGCCATTTATGCATTCCTCATTTCCGTGGTTATTCTTGCGGTTATTCTGTACGGCATTATTCCCGGACTTCCGACAGTTATAGGTTGGTTCGAACTGCTGTTTGTCAACGGTTTCGGATGTCCGTTCAATACCGGTTTGGCAGTATGTGTCGTGCTGACAGTGGCATTGCTTGTATGGGCAATTCTGTTCACTCGCAAACGCGCGGTTGCCGAGTATGAGGAAGGCAAGGGAAAGAACCTTTGGCGTTGGTTGAATACAGGCGCGTTGATGCTTACGGTCATTATTGTTGGCTATTCCAGCTACGCAGCGTTGGTCATTCGTTCGAATGCAGATACACCGATGGATCAGAACTCGCCGGATAATGTGTTCAGCCTTATCTATTACCTCAATCGTGAGCAATACGGTGACACTCCGTTGCTGTATGGTCAGGTCTATAATGCGCCTGTAAAACTGAAAGTGCAGGGCAATATGTGCGTGCCTATTGAAAAGAAAGGACATGCGCAATATGCTCCGGCTCCGCAGAAAGAAGGAGAAAAAGACCATTATGCACTTACCGGCTACAAGACTTCGTATGAGTATATGGACGAGTTCAAGATGCTTTTCCCGCGTATGCACTCGGGGCAAGGTAGCCATGTTTCCGCCTATAAGGAATGGGCGAATGTAAAAGGCAAGCGTGTGCGCTATGATTATTGCGGACAGCAGAAGACGGAATATTGTCCGACGTTTGCGGAGAATCTGCGATTCTTCTTCCGCTATCAGGTGAATTTCATGTACTGGCGTTACTTTATGTGGAACTTCTCGGGTCGCCAAAATGATTTGCAGAGTTATGGTGATTTAAGCAAAGGTAACTGGATTACCGGTATCAAGTTCATTGACAATGCCATGTTGGGCGATCAGGATGCATTGCCGACTGAACTGAAGAACAACAAGGGACACAATGTATATTACATGCTCCCGCTGTTGCTCGGAATAATTGGTGTTGTATGGCAGTGCTCGAAGCGCATCAAAGTAGGTGAGAAAGAGCAGCACGAAGGCTGGCGCAGTTTCACCATTACGGCATTGTTGTTCCTGCTGACAGGTCTGGCTATTGTTGTTTACTTGAACCAGACACCCTATCAACCCCGTGAGCGAGATTACGCGTATGCAGGCAGTTTCTATGCTTTCTGCATATGGATCGGCTTGGCAGTGATGGCACTTGTGGATTGGGCAAATACCGCCATCAAGGACGAGCGTCTGAAAGCTGTTGTGGCATGCTGTGTAACGGTAGTCTGCCTGCTTGTGCCCGCACAGATGGCATCGCAGAACTGGGATGACCATGACCGCTCGCAACGCTATTCGTGCCGTGATTTTGGAGCTAACTACCTCAAGTCCTGTGAGCACGAAGGCATTATTTATTCCAACGGTGATAACGACACCTTCCCGCTTTGGTACAATCAGGAGGTGGAGGAAGTCGGCACGGATTTGCGGGTTTGCAATCTCTCGTATCTGCAAACGGATTGGTACATCAGCCAGATGAAGCGTCCATACTATGAATCACCTGCATTGCCGATTTCCTGGGAATACAAGGACTTTATGCCCGGTACCAACGAAGTCGTTTGGGTGGATAACCGTCTCAATGCGCCGTTGGAAGTGGGGAAAGCCTTTGATTTCCTGCGTTCGGATGACCCGCGTACGAAGAAAGACGGTGAGAATTATCTGCCATCCAATCAGTTGTACGTCGAAGGTGAGAACGGCGAGCATATCAATATCAAGTCTCAACGCCGTTATACGCGTTCGGAGATGATGATAATGGAAATGCTGTCCCAGAACGCAAAGAGCGGATGGAAACGCCCGATTTATTTCGCGGTGACGGTTGGAAATGATTATTATCTCGGTCTTGAACCGTACTTTGAGTTGACAGGTCTGGCTTACCAGGTGACGCCGAAACGCAGTGGAAATGGACAGCCACGCGTCAATACGGAAAAGATGTTCGAGAACATGATGCACAAGTTCCAGTACGGCAACATGAATATTCCGGGCATTTATATTGACGAGAACCTGATGCGCATGTGTCGTACGCACCGTATGATGTTTATGGAACTGGCAGAAGCGTTGTACCGCGAGGGCAAAAAGGATCAGACACGTGAGGTGCTCGATTATGCCGAACAGATGCTGCCCGGCTACAATATTCCGTATGATTATACGTCAGCATCCATGGCGTCCGTGTATTACACGCTCGGTTCGGAAGAGGACAAGGTCAAAGCGGATTCTATCATGGACAAGGTGGCAATGAACTGTCAGGAATATCTGGAGTGGGGTGCACAGCTGACGAAACAACAGCGGTCGGCTGTCAATTCAACACTCGGACACCATTCGGCAGTTTTGGGCTATGTATTGCAGAACCTTGACCGCTTCCACCGCGACGAATTGTTTGACAAATATTATCCCGTTTATACGCAATATGCAAGCAAATAATATTCCTGTGCTGCTGCTGACAGGATATCTTGGCAGCGGCAAGACAACATTACTGAACCGGATTCTCGCCAACAAGGCGGGAATTCGTTTCGCTGTAATAGTGAACGACATCGGCGAAGTGAATATCGACGCTGACCTGATTCAGAAGGGCGGAGTAGTAAACCAGAAGGACGATAACTTGTTGGCACTGACCAACGGTTGTATCTGCTGCACGCTGAAAATGGATCTTGTCGAGCAACTGCACGACCTGTGTGTGGCGCGGAAGTTCGATTATATCGTTATTGAAGCAAGCGGAATCTGTGAACCGGCTCCTATTGCGCAAACCATCTGTTCTTATGATCGGATGGTTCCGTTCACGGAAGACCCGAAACCTGTATTGGACAATATTGTCACCGTTGTTGATGCTTTGCGCCTGCGTGATGAGTTCTCCGATTTGGACGACAAGGTCAAGAAGTTCGGCGGCGATGAGGAAGACTTGGCGAGCCTTGTTATCCAGCAGATAGAGTTTTGCAATCTTATTCTGCTCAACAAAGCCAGTGAAGTGTCACCGGCTGAATTAGAGCATATCCGCCAGATCATCCGCGAGATACAGCCGCACGCAGAGATTATTGCCTGTGATTATTGCAATGTGCCGTTTGACAAGTTGCTCGACACACACCTGTTCAGTTTTGATGCAGTAGCGGGCAGTGCGACGTGGATAGAAAAGGTCGAAGGTGATGTAGAGGAAGAGGACGACGATGACAACGAGGACAATGAGCATGAGCACCATCACCACGAACATCACCATGAGCATCATCATGACCACGAGGATGAAGGCGAAGCGCTGGAGTACGGTATAGAGACGTTTGTGTATTACCGTCGCCGTCCGTTCAATCTTGGGCGATTTGACGAATTTGTGGCGCGCCACTGGCCGAAGTCGGTTATCCGTTGCAAGGGCATGTGTTATTTCTCGGACGAGTTCAATATGTGCTATCTGTTGGAGCAGGCGGGACGTCAGATTGGCGTCAAGCAGTGCGGGCAGTTCTATGCCACTATGCCAGAGGAAGAATTGAGACGTGCTTTGGCGCATGATCCTGTTCTGCAGCGCGACTGGGACGAGGATTACGGTGACCGTATGCAAAAACTTGTCTTTATCGGTCAGAAGATGGATAAAGACGCCATTATCAAGGCGTTGGATGATTGCTTGGAGTAAGGGACGTGTGATAACGTCTCTGCCAAGGTGTTACCAATCGAAGTTATAGGTGATGCCGATGGCGTGCTGAAAGAGCGTTTCTTCCGTGAGTTCGATATAGCCTTTTTTCTTCGTGATGTTGATGTCACGGTCATAGCCGTAACGGAATCTATAATAGAAATCAAGACTACTATTTCTGCTTACACGCCATTTGACACCCGCCTGTGTACGGACATCAGTGATGAACTGGTGTCCGTTCTTTTGTTGGTATTCCGGCGCATTGAGCGTGTTGACCAGTTCTACCCACACATATGGTTTCACAGGCTTGCCGGGCACATAGAAATTCGCTCCCAACTTGCTGCGCAACGTCCATTTGTATTTGTTCTTCTCCAGCGGATTGATACTGTCCGTACGCATTTCGCACATTACCCGTTCGCGCAGATAGAGTTTGAAGAAGTCTGCCATATATGCTCCTGTAACACTTGCGAATACATGATGTCTCAGCAACTCGTTCACGTCTTGCCGCTTACTGTCTGTCCATGTGCTGTCCGGACCAATAACCTTGAGTGTATAACCTGCGTCAAAACGTACATATTCAAGTAGCACGTATGTGAGCTTCGCTGTGGTATATGAGCGTCTGAATGCCGGACCGTAGAGCGAGTTGTACATGTCAAAGCGCAAGTCTTCCTCCAAGCCGAGACGGAGACCGTTATGCCATTCTTTGGTGAACGTTGCGCCTATACGCATTTGCGCGGCATGACTGGTCCGCTTGTCCTGCGTCTCATATTCCCACGCATTGGCAGAAAGGCAAACTGCCAAAAGTACTATCAGCCCAATACACTTTCTCATTTGAACTTTGTTATAAGGTCTATACTATTGATTGTTTTGCCGGACTCCAAGGGGTAGGTTACTTTGATATACGCTACATCGCGCAGAAAGTCAATATGTCCGATTTCAACGTCCAGCACCTTCAGACCTGTGCGTTCTTCGAGGTCTGCGATCAGTTCTTTCCGGCGTTCGGGCTTGATGTTTTCGATTTTCTCATAGAGAATAATCTTTGTAGAGATCCGTTTGCGCGCCTGCCATGCTTCAAATGCCAAGGCAAGTACTATTACAACAATATTTGCGAACAGCAGCAGATACCATGCCAAGCCGTCGGCTTTCAGGCTTAACGAGTTTATTACCGAGATAGCGATAATAAGGAACATATAGTTCATTTCGCGTACGGGAACGGTCTCCGTCCGGTAGCGAATCATGCCGAAGATGGCGAAGAGACCGAGCACAAAGCCTGTCTGAATGTCCAGTATCTGCATGAGCCACAACAGCACGAACATGCCGCTGGAGAACAGCATAAATTGCACGTAGTAGTCGCGGCGGTGGCTAAACCGGTAATAGATGCAATAAATCAGAATCCATGTCACCAGCAGGTTAAACAGGAACATCAGTGGCATAGTGATGAGGTTTTCACTCACGTGTAGGAAGTCTGCAATCGAATGCATCAGGTACGAGATACTGTCGCTGGTACCAAAACGGGCAGCGATGTCCGGGTCGTTCTCAAGGAACTCCAACGTCGGATTGGCTAAATCAACTTGAAAGAGCATATCGTTAAACTTTAAACATTAAACATTCAACATTTTTTCTATTTTTCTTATCTTTGCTTTGAACCTGTTCTTCTTCAGGTCGGGCGTGGTCAGGGCAGTTCCGATGCAGTATTTGCTGATTTTCAGCGGGTGAATCCGTTGGTCAAGCATGATTTTTGTCATCAGCGAGGGCACGTTTCCGTCGCGCTTGAGTTCAATAATCACCAGTTCAGGAAAGGTCTTTTCTTCGCCGGTGATAACGTTCTTCCATACCAAGTCCATGTCTATGGTCAGGCGTTCTGTCTTTGCCTTGTTCACAAGGGTGATGCGGTGAAAC
>CAJOFT010000080.1:10941-13860 GCA_905234025.1 Paludibacteraceae bacterium | reverse complement strand
GAACGAATATTTGGATCAGAGTCTGAATTACGCAACTTTCCTGCAACAGAACTTCTCGGGCACATTAAAGCGTGGCGACCGTGGTGTCAGACAGGCGGCATTCTGGGTGCTGCTTAAGTCCGCATGTCCCAGCGTTTTGGTGGAAATGGGCTTCATTTCCAATCCCGAAGAGGAACGCTTCTTGTCTTCCCAGAACGGACAAAACCAGATAGCCAAAGCCATTTGCGATGCGTTCTCGTCTTTCTACAGAAAAACCACAAGTTTGAAAGTGGACACCACCTCTGTTCCGGTCGTTGAACCCGAAGTCAAACCCGAGGTTCAACCCGAAACAAAACCCGAAGTCCAACCCGAAGCAAAACCCGAGGTAAAACCAGAAGTTAAGCCTGCTCCTGACAACAATCCGGCACCGGCTCAAACCTTGTTTGCCGTGCAAATATTTGCATCCCACGAGAAGTTGCCGGACAATGACCCGCGTTTCTGCGGACGCACGGACTGCAAATATATCCGCATCGGCGAATGGTACAAGTATTATTGCGGAGAAACAACCAACCGCGAAGAAGCATTTGAGTTGTCGAAATCGCTACAGAAAAAGTTCCCGGGTTGCTTTGTGATAAAACTGTAAGAATTAAAAAGAAAGAACTATAAATATATGAATATTAAACATTTACGTGAAATTAAAGTGGGCATAGTGGCAGTAGTTTGCCTCTTCCTTCTGTATTTCGGGTTTAACTTCCTGAAAGGAGTCAATATCTTTTCTCCCGTCCACGATTACTATGGCGTGTATGCCGCTGTGAACGGCTTGACGGAACAATCACCGGTCTATATCCGCGGCTACAAAGTCGGGCAGGTCGATTTCATCCGTTACGACTTCACGCAGGACAGTGCGTTTACGGTAAAAATATCCGTCAATAAGGACATCCGCGTGCCTCACGGAACAACAATGGATCTGATTGCAGACGGTCTGCTTGGCGGCGGCGCCATTCAGTTGTCCATCCCGACAGCTGCCGGTTCTGCGGAATATGTCTCGGGCGATTTCCTGCCGACACAGGTAATTCCAGGATTGATGGACAACCTCTCTGCTGGTTTGCTCGGAGACCTTGACAGTACGATTCTGGCGGCAAAAGCCATGATTGAAAACGTAAACAGCCAACTTGCTGACAATCATTTGCATTCGGTACTCGCGCGCATTGACTCCTTGTCCGGTGAATTGCAGACTTCCTCGCATGCACTCACGCTGCTTATGAAGAATAAAGTTCCCGGCATCGTTGATAATCTGGATACAATGATTGCCAATATCTCCGTTATCGCGGCGGATGTGCGCAAAGCCGATTTGCCCGCAACGATTGCACGCGTGGACACCGCAATAGACAATATAAATATATTATTCGCGGACGTGCGCGCGCAGGAGGGAACGCTCGGACAACTGATTTACGACAAGTCGCTTTATGCAAATATCAACACTACCGTACAATCTGCCGACTCACTTTTGGTTGACCTCAAGGCTAACCCGAGACGATATGTGCATTTCTCGCTCTTCGGTGGCAAAGATAAGAGTGATAAAAAGAAAAAAACGACCCAAAAGTAGTAAAAAAGCGTTTCCTTATTCTTATATTTTCTAAATAAGAAAAAAATGCATTTTCTTCTATCTCGTTAATAATTAGCGAGTTGTGAAAAGGTGCGTTTTTACCCATTGAAGGTGGTGCTGCTGAAAATCAGCAAGTTGCAAAGCGAAAAACAGCGTAACTTGCTGTAAATCAAGTGACTTTTTATAAAGAACTGATAATCAGTGAAATACGAAAAATCAAAAAAATGGCATTTTTCGGAAAATTTTGCCATATAAAAAAAAAGCAGTACCTTTGCACCCGATTTCGGAAAAAAACAGGATAAAACACTGAAAAATCGTGACTGAATTGAACAAAAAATGGCAGGAATGTCAGACCATTCTCAAGGACAATCTGACCGCCAGTGCGTACAGCACTTGGTTCGCTCCTATTGTGCCGCTCAGTTTCACGAATAATGTGTTGGTGCTTCAGGTAAAATCGCAATTCATTGCAGAGTATATCGAAGAGAATTATATCCCGATTCTTTCACCGACTATCCGCCGCGTGTTCGGACCGCAGACTTGTCTTGAATACAGAGTCCTTATGGATTCCGTCTCCGGAGCGGCATCGACTATCTCATCTCCGGGCAGCCATATGGAGACACCTGTGCGCCGCAATACTGCGACGCAGGAAGTCAACGAGGCGTTTGATACCCAGTTGAATACCTCGTACACCTTTGAGAACTTTATCGCCGGCGAGCCGAACAAGTTGGCGCGCGTGGCAGGTCTCACGATCGCCAAACAGCCCGGTTATACGGCGTTCAACCCGCTGTTTATCTATGGCGGAAGCGGGGTGGGGAAAACGCATCTGGCAAACGCTATCGGAAATATGGTACGCCAGTTGGATCCCGCCAAGAAAGTACTATACGTCTCCGCGAACACCTTCAAACTGCAATATATGGCGGCAACACAGGAAAACCGTGTACCGGACTTCCTGAACTTCTACCAGCAGGTGGACGTGCTCATCGTGGACGACATCCAGTACTTCACTTCCAAAGGCACTCAGGACACGTTCTTCCATATCTTCAATTACCTCCAGCAGTCGCACAAGCAGCTCATCCTTACTTCGGATCGCTCACCCTTGCAACTCAAGGATATTGAAGACCGACTGCTCACTCGCTTCAAATGGGGACTTTCAGCGGAAATATTACGCCCAGACTTCCAGCTTCGCAAGGATATCCTCTGCTATAAACTGCACCGTGACGGCATTGTGCTGGACGAGAACATCATTGACTTTATTGCCAATAATGTCCGCGATTCCATCCGTGACCTTGAAGGTGTGCTCGCTTCCCTCTTGGCATACTCCACACTGACTGACC
>CAJOFT010000080.1:0-10810 GCA_905234025.1 Paludibacteraceae bacterium | reverse complement strand
ATGCAGGCGCGTCATGCCGCAATGTATCTTGCCAAGGAACTGACGGACAACTCCTTGTCTGAGATTGGCGCAGCAATTGGCGGACGCTCGCATGCCACCGTGCTGCACTCTATCAGGCTCATGAAAGACCAGCTTGACATTGACCCTGTGCTCAGACATCGTATTTCGCAAATGACTGCCGCCCTAAGGCGCTAATATACAATTATGGACCAGTACATTGTTTCCGCCAGGAAATATCGCCCCGCTACCTTTGAATCGGTAGTCGGGCAGCACGCGCTTACAGAGACCTTGCGCAATGCCATCCGCCAGAATCACTTGGCGCATGCATACCTCTTCTGCGGACCGAGAGGCGTCGGCAAAACAACGTGCGCACGTATTTTCGCAAAGACTATCAACTGTCTCAATCCCACTGCAGACCACGATGCCTGCAATGAATGTGAGTCTTGTCTGGCATTCAACGAGCAGCGCTCGTTCAATATTCACGAACTCGATGCCGCGTCCAATAACTCGGTCGAGGACATCCGTACGCTCATTCAGGAAGTGCGGATCCCTCCGCAAATAGGCAAGTACAGCGTATATATCATCGACGAGGTACACATGCTTTCGCAAGGTGCTTTCAATGCTCTGCTTAAGACCCTCGAAGAACCTCCATCGTATGCCATCTTCATTCTTGCCACCACCGAAAAGCACAAGGTTCTGCCGACCATTCTCTCACGTTGCCAGGTTTATGATTTTGCACGGATAACAGTTGCGGATATAATCGCTCATTTGCAATATATTGCCGGAAAGGAAGGCATTACGGCGTCCGAAGAAGCACTGAATATTGTTGCCCAGAAAGCGGACGGAGGCTTGCGCGATGCGTTGTCTATCTTTGATCAGTTGGTTGCATTCAGCGGCAATAACATCACCTATAAGCAAACCATTGAAGTCCTCAACGTCCTTGATTCGGACTACTATTTCCGTCTGGTGGATTTGCTGTTGCAGTCGGATGTTCCGCAGGCGTTGCTTCTGCTTAACGAAGTGCTGCAGCGTGGTTTCGATGCCGGCAATTTCATTAACGGCTTTGCGCGGCATTTGCGCGATGTACTTGTTGCAAAGGACGCTTCCACCGTACAACTGCTCGAAACGTCCGATGCGATCCGCAAGCACTATGCTGAACAGGCGGCGCATTGTGATGCCGCGTGGATTTTCAAAGCATTGGATGTGGTAAACACCTGTGATATTAACTACCGCACTGCTCGCAACAAACGCCTTACGGTGGAGCTCTGCCTTGTCAAACTCGCTCAATTGGTGGCAAAACCTTCCAGCAGCGCAGCTGTCCCGCCTCCCACAGCGCAAACGGTCTCACAGCCGCAGGTGGTCCAACAGCCAGCAGCACCGGTGGTCCAACAGCCAACAGCGCAGCGGTCTAATATCCCCTCCATCCCGACTATTCCTGCAATGCCGAAAATACCCTCCCTGCATCCGCAGGCTTCCAAACCGGAAACCTCGCCCGCAGGAACACAACCCCAACAGCCTGCACAGGAGGAAAACCGCCCTTTTACGCTTGACCAGCTCCTTGACGCGTGGGCTGGTCTCAAGTCGCTCTTCCCCGAAGAACCGCGTCTCCTGGCAATGCTTAACGACCACCGCCCGCAACTCATTGATGCCGAACATGCCGAACTCACACTTGTCAATCCATGGCAAAGAGATGAGTTCAAGAAGATTGGCAAGCAGGCGATGGACTATGTGCGCAAAACATTGCACAACAGCAAGTTGCAACTCACGCTCAAAGTGGCGGAATATGACACTTCCACCCGCGCTTATACGCCCGAAGAGAAGTACAAAGTGCTTGTCGCACAGAATGCAGAACTCGCTAATATGAAAGCCGCCTTGGGACTCCAACTTGAATGACCTGAAGCAATATATCCCCACCACCCGCAAGGAACTTGACCTGCGCGGCTGGGATGAAGTGGACATTATCTTCTTTTCCGGTGATGCCTACATTGACCATCCGCAGTCCGGCGCAGCGGTCATTTGCCGCGTCTTGGAGGCGGCGGGTTATCGTGTGGCGCTGGTTCCGCAGCCTGATTGGCGGGGTGACCACCGCGACTTTACCAAACTGGGCAGACCGCGGCTTTACTTTGCTGTGTCGGCAGGAGCGATGGATTCGATGGTCAATCATTATACCGCAGCGCGACGTCGTCGCTCGGATGACGCTTATACGCCGGAGGGTAGGGCGGGAGCGCGTCCCGATTATTGCACCGTCACCTACTGCCAAATTCTCAAACAGCATTTTCCCGACGTTCCGATAGTAATCGGCGGTATTGAAGTTTCTATGCGCCGGCTTGCTCATTACGACTACTGGCAGGACAAACTGATGCCTTCTATTCTGGTCGATTCCAAAGCGGATTTTCTGGTTTACGGAATGGGCGAAAGAGCTATGCTCGAACTTGCCCGCCGTATGGAGCAAAACGCTCCCCTGTACAATATTCCGCAGACCGCTTTTATCGGCACAACGGACGACCCGGACGCCATCCGTCTCCATTCTTTCAAAGAGGAACTTCGTGACAAACGTGCCCACGCCGAGGATTTCCGCCTCATTGAAATCGAATCCAACAAGATTCATCCGCATACAATTGTGCAGGACAATGTTGTGGTCAATCCGCCTTATCCGCCGCAGACAACAGAAGAACTCGATGCCGTGTACGACTTGCCATTCCAGTACGCTCCGCATCCCAAGTATCGCGGCAAGCGTATTCCCGCATACGACATGATCAAGTTTTCCGTCTGCTTGCACCGCGGCTGTTTCGGAGGCTGTTCCTTCTGTACGATTTCAGCGCACCAGGGCAAGCAGATCACCTCACGTTCCAAGGCGTCCATTCTCCGTCAGATAGACAAACTCTCCCGTCTGCCTGACTGGCACGGAGTCATCTCCGACCTTGGCGGACCAAGTGCCAATATGTACCGCATGCACGGCAAAGACATGTCCCTCTGTGAACAGTGTGCACGTCCGTCATGCCTGCAACCGAACATCTGCAAGAACCTCAACCGTGATTTTGCACCGGTGCTGGATATTTACCGTTCTGTCCGTGCCTTGCCTTATGTCCGGCATGCGTATGTCGGTTCAGGCATCCGCTATGACCTGATGTCCGAGGAATACGGACGTGAACTGTTTACGTATCACGTCTCAGGTCGTCTCAAGGTCGCACCAGAGCACATGTCCGCAGGTGTCCTCAAACTCATGCGCAAGCCTGACTGGAACGAGTATCTCCGCTTTTGTGATTTCTTCCTCCGCGTCAACGAGCAGAACGGAACACGCCAGCAACTCATTCCGTATTTCATCTCTTCTCATCCTGGTTGTACGGACAAGGACATGGCACAACTTGCTGCCGAAACCAAACGAATGCACTATCACCCCGAGCAGGTGCAGGATTTCACGCCAACTCCGATGACTCTTTCCACGACGATGTTCTACACCGGTCTGAATCCTTATACCATGCAGCCTGTTTATGTGGCTCGCACAAAGGAGCAGAAACAGCGTCAGAATGCCTTTTTCTTCTGGTACAAAAAATAATTTTGCGTTTTTATTTGCACAAATAAAAACTTTGTTGTATTCACTATTTTGTTTCATTGTGCATTTCGCTCGCATATTTTTGTAACATTGTGCATTTCGCTCGCATATTTTTGCTACATTGTGCATTTCGCTCGCATATTTGCGGGCGGAAGATTCTTGGCACTTGTCGCGGGATATCATCCATACACCGTACACCGTACACCATACACCATACACCGTACACCATACACTATAAAACCACCCTTTATTTATATGTGATTTATAGGTTGTTCATAAGACACACAGCAGACAAACAAGGGACTTGACCATCTCTTGCCAATCACGTTTGAAACACACTAAATTCCGTTGGAAAATCAACTGAAAATCTAAAACCTATCCAACAAAAACCGTGCCATTCCATAAAATTTCCAATTTTATTTGCATATACCAGAATTTTGTTGTACCTTTGCACGCAAATTGTGTGCAAAGTAAAAAACATCCGCTTAATAATACCAATATGACGGACATACTGCAAACTATAGAACGCTATCGTGCCTTGGGCATCGACCAGCAGATTGACTACAAGAAATTTTACTTGTATTCTATCATCACGCATTCCACGGCATTGTCGCTTGATGATAATGGAAAGCAATATGAGAACTATTTCCCTGACTTAACACCGGATCAAACAGTTCCGAATGAAATGTTAAGACAAAAATTATAGGAAAATTTAAAAACGTGTGACACGTCTCACTCTTGAACGAATAAAAAACTAATACCACTATATGGCAAAAGATACAATCTCCATCGGATTTGAAGACAAGATTTGGAAAGCAGCAGACGTGCTGCGTGGTAACCTCAACGCATCGGAATACGAGGGTGTTGTCCTCGGACTCATCTTCCTCAAATATATCTCCGACCGCTTCGAGACCAAGTATGCTGCTCTCGTGCAAGACCCGCTGGCTGATCCGGAGGACAAGGACGAGTACATGGCGGACAATGTGTTCTTCGTTCCCAAAGAGGCACGTTGGTCGGTTATATCTGCCGACGCTCACCAACCGTCTATCGGTGTGACCATCGATAACGCGCTGCGTCTTATCGAGCAGGAGAACCCGCGTCTCAAAGGTATTCTGCCGAAGAACTTCGCACGTCCTGAACTCGACAAGCGTCGTCTGGGCGATGTGGTGGACTTGTTCACCAATATCCAGATGCACGGAGCCGGTGACGAGAGAGACTTGCTCGGTCGCACGTATGAGTACTGCTTGCAGAAGTTCGCGTCCATGGAAGGAAAGAATGCGGGCGAGTTCTATACGCCTTCGTGTATCGTACGCACGATAGTCGAAGTACTGCAACCCTACAGCGGTCGTATCTATGACCCGTGTTGCGGTTCGGGCGGTATGTTCGTACAATCTGCCAAGTTCATCCGTAGCCATCAGAAAGAGGTACGCAATATCTCCATCTATGGTCAGGAAGCCAATCCGTCCACATGGAAGATGGCGCACATGAATATTGCTATCCGTGGTCTCGAAGCCGACCTTGGCAAGAGTTACGCAGATACGTTCTTCGAGGACCAACACCCGACGCTCAAAGCCGACTATATCATGGCTAACCCGCCGTTCAATTTGAGCGATTGGGGACAAGCGTCTTTGCTTGAAGATGTCCGTTGGAAATTCGGTATCCCGCCCGCAGGCAATGCCAACTTCGCATGGATTCAGCACATGATCCATCACCTCTCGCCTAATGGCAAAATCGGTCTGGTCTTGGCTAACGGTGCGTTGAGCAGTCAAACCGGCGGTGAAGGAGATATCCGTGCTAATATCGTAAAGGCGGATTTGGTAGAAGGTATAGTCGCTATGCCGAACCAACTCTTCTATTCTACCGGCATACCTGTTAGCTTGTGGTTCCTGAACCGCGAAAAGAAGCAGAAGGGCAAAGTGCTGTTCATTGATGCACGCAACCTAGGCACGATGGTCTCGCGCAAACTGCGTGAATTGACTGAAGAGGATATCATGCGTATCGCTAATACTTTCCGTCAGTACGAAGCCGGAACGCTCCAAGACGAGAAAGGCTTCTGTGCAACCGTCTCGATAGACAAAATTGGCGAACATGACTATATCCTTACGCCGGGTCGATATGTAGGTATTGCTGAACAAGAAGACGATGGTGAACCCTTCGAGCAGAAGATGGCACGCCTTACCGGCGAACTGTCCGAACTCTTCGACAAAGGTCATGCCCTCGAAGCAGAAATCCGTAAACAATTAGCGTCTATAGGCTACAAGATATGATAGAACTTTGGCAAAATATTATTGACGTACTAAATGCCAATGCAGGCGTTGTGTCGTTCTTTGCATTGTTGGCAGCTGTTATTGTTCCTTGGGTTATCTATCGCAAGAACAAAAAGGCAAAACTCCAAGAGATGCAAGATGAATACGAAGCACGTAAAGAATACCAAGGAGTCGCAATGCCTTCTAGTGAAAAAGAAGCTTCTATTCGTCGCCGTGCATTAGAAAAAGGCTTAAAGAGGGGGAAATAATATGGAGTGGAAAACGGTTAAATTAGGGGAGGTTGGAGAAATTGTCACTGGTAAAACTCCTTCTACGAAGAATCCGGCATTTTACGACCATGGAGATATACTCTTTATTGGCCCATCTGACCTTAACTCCTGTACTAAGCATATTCTTTCTTCAGAAAAACATATAACTTTAGAAGGAAGACAATCTTTAGGGAAAAACGTCATCCCTAGAGGAGCTATTTGTGTTTCCTGCATAGGAACAATAGGATATATAGGTGTTTCTTCTTCAGATTGTGCTACGAACCAACAGATAAATAGCATAGTTGTTAAAGAAGGAATAAATCCAGATTACGTTTACTACTGCATGAAAAATATGTGGCATGTTTTTAAAAGTTTGGAAGGGCAATCTACGACTTTATCAATATTAAATAAAAGTCATTTTTCAAATCTAGAACTTTCTCTCCCTCCCATAGAAACTCAACGCCGCATAGCTGCTATCCTTTCTTCTTTGGATGCTAAGATAGAGAACAACAATCGCATCAGTGCCAATCTCGAAGCGCAAGCACAAGCCTTGTTCAAAAGCTGGTTCGTAGATTTTGAACCGTTTGGCAGAGTTATGCCGGAAGATTGGAAATTTGGTAGTATATCTGCCTTCCCACATATATTAGAAACAGGCAGACGTCCTAAGGGCGGTGCGGTTGAATCTGGAGTCCCAAGTATAGGTGCTGAACATATTAAAGGAATGGGCACTTACGATTATTCGAAGACAAAGTATATCACGGAAGAGTATGCTCGTTCAATGAAGGCAGGTAAGATTAAGGGATATGAGTTACTTATCTATAAAGATGGAGGAAAGCCGGGCTACTTCATTCCTAACTTTACGATTTATGGAGAAGGGTATCCGTTTGATGAATGCTATATCAACGAACATGTCCTAAAATTAGATTTTCCGGATAAGGCATTTAATATATTCTGCTATTTCTATTTCCAAGAACCGGAAGTAATGACTTATCTCAACGCACAGGGAGGAAAGGCAGCTATTCCAGGTATCAATAAATCGGATATAGAGAATATCAATATTTTATCTCCGGAGAATGAGGCAGTAAAACAATTTGGTGATATTGTTATGCCATATTTTACCACAATCTTACGTAATCTCAAGGAGAACCAACGCCTTGCAGCCTTGCGGGATACTTTATTGCCAAAATTGATGAAAGGAGAGATTGCAGTATGAGTGTAGACACAATTATTATCATTGCTATATCTGCTGCAACTTTAGTTGCTACGGCTCTTGGCATTGTCTGGGGATATAAATGGCATAAAGCAGGGTTGAGACAGAATCTGGAGATTGAACTTCATCACATTAACGCCGAATTGGCAGATGTAGAAGTGCAAATAACCAAAGAGGAAAAAGAAGGTAATGAAAAAGGTGCGCAAGTGCTTAGTCAGCTCAATATCCCAAATCCGAATGAAAGAGAATTGACTGCATTGGAAGAAAAGAAGGCAGCATTATTAAACCGCAAAGCAGAAATCGAAAAACAATTGAAGCAACTATGAGTAAAGCCAAATACACCGAGGATAGTTACGAACAAGCGCTTATCGCGCTCTTCCGTGACGAGTTAGGTTACAGCTATATCTACGGACCGGACATCGAACGTGACTACCGGCAACCTTGTTACGTGCCTGCACTCGAAGAGGCGATCCGTCGTATCAACCCGGCACTACCTGCTGAAGCCCTCGATGAAGCGCTCCGGCGTATTCTCCATGCTTCCGAAACTACGCTCATCCAATCCAACGAAGCGTTCATGCATGATCTGCAAGATGGGCTTGAACTGCCGTACGTAGTCAACGAGGAAGAACGCACGGAGATAGTGCAACTCATCGACTACGCAACCCCCGCCAATAACACCTTCCATATAGCCAATCAATGGCGTGTGGAAGGACATGATGCCATTCGTTGCGACATGGTCGTTTTCATCAACGGTCTGCCGCTCGTTGTCATCGAACTTAAATCACCGTCCGAGGAAGGCGTGACCGTGCATGATGCGTACCTGCAGATACGGAACTACCAACTCAAAGCGCCTGACCTGTTCACCTACAATGCCTTCAATGTCATTTCCGACATAGGGCTGACCTTTGCGGGCACTATCACTGCCGACGAAGAACGGTATATGGAGTGGAAGAGTCGCAACGGAGTATATGAAGACAAAGATCATGTCAGCTACGACACCTTCTTCCATGGTATATTCCCGAAAGAGCGTCTGCTGGACATCATACATAACTTCATCTGCTTTGACCACCGTGAAGGCAGAGCCGCAAAAATCCTTGCCGGTTATCATCAGTACTTTGCCGTCAACCGTGCGCTCAAACGCACGTACGATGCCGTAAACGGTGACGGAAAGATTGGTGTCTTCTGGCACACGCAAGGTTCGGGCAAATCGCTCTCAATGGTCTTCCTCGCGCGTCTGCTCGGTCGTCATTTCCGCGAATCAACCATCGTGGTAGTCACCGACCGCAACGACCTCGACGATCAGTTGTTCGGTCAGTTCAGTCGTTGCTCGGACTTCCTGCGTCAGATGCCGCAACAGGCGAACTCCAAAGCCGAACTCGCAGACTTGCTCCGTGACCGTGAGGCTGGAGGTATCTTCTTCACAACCATTCAGAAGTTCGAGGAAGATGAGCGCTTCCTTTCCAACCGTCGCAACATCATCGTCATGACCGACGAGGCGCACCGCTCCCAGTACGGCGATACGACATTCGACATACAGACCTTGCGCACAAAGAAAGGCTATGCGCGTCTCATGCGGGATGCGCTGCCCAATGCTTCGTTCATCGGTTTCACCGGCACACCGGTTTCCAACAAAGACCGTGATACGCAAGAGGTATTCGGCGAGTATATCGACATCTACGATATGACCCAATCGGTGCGAGACCATGCTACGCTCCCTGTCTATTACGAGAGTCGCGCTATGCAACTCAAACTGAACCAGAATATCCTCGAACAACTCGACGCCGAGTTTACCAATTTGGATGCCGTCGGTGCTTCTGATGCACAGGTCGAAAAGACCAAACGCGACCTCAGTAAGATGGAGGAAGTGCTCGGTGCTCCGGAAACCATCGATTCGCTTGTCAAGGATATTTACTACCACTATACCGCGTTCCGTCAACAGGAACTAACCGGCAAAGTGATGATTGTTGCCTTCAATCGCAAGATTGCGATGAAGATATACTACCGTCTCTTGGCTATGCGTCCCGATTGGGCGAACAAGGTCAAAGTGGTGATGACGGGCAACAACCAAGACCCCGAAGAATGGCGCCCCATTGTCGGCAATGATGCCTACCGCAAGCAACTCGCCAAGGATTTCAAGGCCGAGAATAGCGAACTCAAGATAGCTATTGTCGTGGATATGTGGCTCACCGGCTTCGATGTGCCTTCCCTTAGCACGATGTATGTCTATAAACCGATGGTCGGACATAACCTCATGCAGGCTATCGCGCGTGTTAATCGTGTCTTCCCGGAGAAAGAAGGTGGTCTTATCGTTGATTATATCGGTATCGCGCAAGCACTCAAACGCGCGATGAAGGAATATACCAAGCGTGACCAACAGAAGTTCGGTGACCCGGACATCGCCAAGACTGCACTCCTCACTTTCCGCGAGAAAGCGGAGATTTGTTCTGACCTCATGCACGGCTACGACTATAGTGAGTTCCCCAAGGCAACCGACGCGCGCAAAGCCGAACTTATCAAAGGCGGTGTCAACCACCTCTGCGCGGTCAGCAAAGAGGAAGACCGCAAAGCTTTCGTCAAGGAGGCGGCATTGCTGCATAACTCCGTCACCCTTTGTCGGTCGTTGCTCACCGATGAACAGATACAACTCGTCGCGTTCTACGATTCCGTGCGTATCCTTTTGCTGAGGCTTGAACAGCACAGCGGCGGTAACGTGCGCGCCAAAGAGATAAACGCACGTATCCAACATCTGCTCGAACAATCCGTCCAATCGGAAGGAGTCATCAAATTATTCCAAGATGATGCACGTGAGTTCTCGCTTTTCAGCGAAGCCTTCATGGAAGAGATCAGGCGCATGAAAGAGAAGAACCTCGCCGTTGAGATTCTCAAGAAACTGCTCAAAGGGGTCATTGGTGGCTATAAGCATACCAACGTAGTGCAATCGGCCAAGTTCTCCGACATGCTTTCCGAAGCGCTATCTGCTTATCTCAAAGGAATGCTATCCAACGAGGAAGTCATAGGCGAACTCATCAAACTGGCACGGCAGATAAAAGCCGAGGAAGCACAAGGCAACGACCTTGGTCTGAACAAAGAGGAGAAAGCATTCTACGATGCTCTCACGCAACCGGAGATGGTACGCAAAGCGTATTCCGATGAGCAGTTTGTGGCTCTTACCAAAGAACTGACCGACACGCTTCGTAAGAACCGCACGATAGATTGGAACAAACGTGAGTCTGCCCGCGCACAAATGCGTACGATGGTCAAGCGTCTGCTCCGTAAATACAACTACCCGCCCGAAGGACAGGAGCAAGCCCTCGAAGTAGTCATGGAGCAGTGCAACCAATGGGCAGATCAAGAGTACTACGATGCCGTCGCCGAATCCGGTGGCAGACCGATATTTTAATACAACCTATATAATCCCTCATGCCCTGTCCATATAGTAATAACATCGATTGTCCCTGTACAAAAGAAGGATGTCCCCGTCACGACATCTGCTGTGCTTGTGTTACGCAGCATAAAGAACATGGCAAGTAAT
>CAJOFT010000079.1 GCA_905234025.1 Paludibacteraceae bacterium | reverse complement strand
TCAGCCTGATGTACGTCATCAACAACAAATTCAATGACACTATCGGCGACCTGGAAGTAAAAACCTTTGCCGGACAAGACCACATCATCGAGGTAATGGAGGATCTGCAATTCAAAGTCGGTCCCAAGTCCTTCTACCAGACCAACACCGACCAAGCCTACGAATTGTACAAAGTGGCGCGGGAGTTCGCTTTTTCCGGCAATAGCGGCGAACAGCCAATCATCTATGACCTCTATACAGGCACAGGAACCATTGCCAACTTTGTTGCGCGGCAAGCCCGAAAGGTTATAGGCATTGAATATGTACCGGAGGCTATTGAGGACGCGAAGATTAACGCCGGAATCAACGGTCTAACCAATACGGAATTCTTTGCAGGCGACATGAAAGATATTTTGACGACGGACTTCATTGCCGCACACGGGCAGCCGGATATCATCATTACCGACCCGCCACGCGCAGGTATGCACGAAGACGTGGTGAACGTCATTCTCAAAGCCGCTCCGAAACGCATTGTCTATGTGAGTTGCAATCCTGCCACCCAGGCAAGAGACCTGGCGCTGTTGGCGGAGAAGTTCACCATTGCTGCCGTTCAGCCGGTGGATATGTTCCCGCACACGCAGCATGTGGAGAACGTGGTCATGCTTGAAAAAATCGCTCATACGGCGAAGCAGATCGTTCGACTGTAAGGAGAAAAGAAATCGTAAATAAAAAAAGGTAGGCTTTCTACATCGCACCGCTACAACCTCCTACCCTTGCTTCGGTCAAGACCTGGGGGAATTTAGAGGGAGCTGGTCGTATAGCACCTACCTAAAATTCTCAAAACCGGCTGCAAAAGTACTACAAATATTTTGAATACACAAATTTTTCTGTAAATTTTGTTAGAAAAATTCATAATATCGCGCATTAAGGCGGAATTGCCGTTTGTTCCCAACGAAGAAAAAGAGCAATTGTTTGACGTACTCGGACGGTTTCTAGTCAGTCGGGAGCCGCATAAATGTTTTATTCTCAAAGGCTATGCCGGAACCGGAAAGACCAGCGTTGTTTCCGCCCTTGTCCGTGCAATGGAGAAACTGCAGCAACCTTGCGTATTGCTTGCGCCAACAGGTCGCGCTGCCAAAGTGCTGGCACATTATTCCGGCTATCCCGCTTTCACGATTCACAAGTGGATTTACCGTCAGGATTCAGGGATTAAAGAAACCTTTTCCATTGCGGAAAACAAAGCCGAACACACGCTGTTTATTGTGGATGAAGCGAGTATGATTTCCGCCCGCCGCGACAATGAGCAATTCGGAACCGGTAGCCTGTTGGATGACCTTGTGCAGTTTGTCTATAGCGGAACCGCTTGCTCCATGCTGCTGTTGGGCGATGATGCCCAATTGCCGCCTGTCAGCAATCCCGAGAGTAAAGCTCTCGAACCGGATTTCCTTTCCGGCTACGGACTGAGTGTCTCCACGTTCTCGCTCACCCAGGTTGCACGCCAGGCTCTTGACAGCGGTATTCTGCGCAATGCGACAGCACTGCGCGAACAACTTGCCGTCAATGCCTATACACCGCATATTGAGGAGGACAAAGACATCGTCAGAATAGCAGGAACTGACATCCAGGAACTGCTTGAACGCAGTTACGCAGAAGCAGGGGATGAAGAAACCATCATCCTCACGCGCACCAACAGACGCACAAACCTTTACAATCAAGGCGTGCGCGCGCGTATAAAGTGGAAAGAAGATGCCATCAGCAACGGAGACCGGCTGATGATTTCCAAGAACAATTATTTCTGGACGCAGAACTACGAGAACCTGCCATTTCTCGCCAACGGTGACATGGCAGAGATTGTACGCCTGCGCAACGAACGCGAACTGTACGGCTTTCACTTTGCAGACGCATCCTTGCGGCTCATCGACTATGACTGGGAAGTGGATGTGATTCTATGGTTGGACACGCTCACAACCGATTCGCCGGAGCAGAACTATAATCTGCAAAAACAACTGTACGCCCGCATTGCGGAGGATTATCCCGAAATCCGCAACAAACAGGACTTATTCAAACTCATCCGCGAAAACGAATACTACAATGCCTTGCAGGCGCGTTTTGCCTATGCTGTCACCTGCCACAAGGCACAGGGCGGACAATGGAAACGGGTCTTTATTGATGCAGGGTTCCCGCTCAAAGAAGACGCTTCCGATGAGGACAGACGGGATTGGCTGCGATGGCTATATACGGCACTTACCCGCGCCACGGAACAGATTTATCTCATAAACTTCCCATAAAATGCAAATAAATTTGTATATTCCAAAGATTCTTTGTACCTTTGCGGCGTCTTTGGAAAGACAAAGCCAACAGAATAAAAAATAAGACAAACTATATATAAAATAAACATATGGATGCAAAGTATAGTCCGAGTGAAATAGAAACCAAGTGGTATCAGTATTGGTTAGACAACAAGTTATTCAGCAGCAAGCCTGACGGTCGCGAACCTTATACGATTGTCATTCCGCCACCAAATGTAACAGGCGTATTGCATATGGGGCACGTACTGAACGAAACCATTCAGGATGTGCTGGTGCGCCGTGCACGTCTGGAAGGCAAGAATGCCTGCTGGGTACCCGGAACTGACCACGCAAGTATCGCAACCGAGGCGAAAGTCATCAAACGCCTCAAGGAACAAGGTATCAACAAATCCGACCTGACGCGTGAAGAGTTTCTCAAGCACGCATGGGCATGGACGGACGAACACGGAGGAATCATTCTCAAACAGCTCCGCAAACTCGGTTGCTCCTGCGATTGGGGCCGCACAGCGTTCACTATGGACGAGACCCGCAGCAAAGCCGTTATCAAGGTCTTCTGCGACCTGTACAACAAAGGTCTTATCTATCGCGGATTGCGTATGGTCAACTGGGATCCCGAGCGCCAGACTGCACTTTCGGACGAAGAGGTTATCTATCACGACGAGCACAGCAAGTTCTATTATCTGCGCTATGCCGTTGTAGAGGAACCTGGCAAATATGCTATTGTGGCTACAACCCGTCCGGAGACCATCTTCGGAGATATTGCCGTCTGCATCAATCCCAAAGAGGAAAAGAACCAGTGGCTGAAAGGCAAACACGTGGTTGTTCCGGGTGTGGGACGTGTCATTCCGATTATCGAGGATCGCTATGTGGAAATCGGATTCGGAACAGGCTGCCTGAAAGTAACTCCCGCACACGACGCCAACGACTACATGTTGGGACAGATTCATAATCTGAAAGCCATTGACATCTTCACGCCGGATGCGCATCTGAACATGGATACGATGGAAGAAGAACTCCAGCCGAACGTCCGCAAATATCACGGCATGGATCGTTTCGATTGCCGCAAAGCCATTGTGGAAGACCTCAAAGTACTTGACCTTGTGGAGAAAATTGAGGACTATGACAACAAAGTCGGCTATTCCGAGCGCACGAACGTGCCTATCGAACCGCGGCTCTCGCTCCAGTGGTTCATCCGCATGAAGCACTTTGCGGATATCGCTCTGCCGCCGGTAATGAACGATGACATTGAGTTCTACCCCGCCAAATACAAAAACACTTACCGCAACTGGCTGGAGAACATCAAAGACTGGTGCATCAGCCGCCAACTGTGGTGGGGACACCGTATTCCCGCTTACTACGATGCGGATTTGCTGGCACAGACAGGCGCGGAGAATTATCCGGAAGACAAAATCATCGTCAGCGAGACCAAACCCGAAGGCAATTACGTGCAGGACGAAGGAGCCTTGGATACATGGTTCAGTTCGTGGCTCTGGCCTATCAGCCTGTTCGACGGCATCGAGCATCCTGACAACAAAGAGATTCAATACTACTATCCTACCGCAAACCTTGTAACCGGACCGGACATCATCTTCTTCTGGGTGGCACGTATGATTATGGCAGGTTATGAATACCAGGGCAAGATGCCGTTCAAACATGTCTATTTCACAGGCATCGTGCGTGACAAACTCGGACGCAAGATGTCCAAGTCGCTCGGCAACAGTCCTGATCCGCTGGATTTGATTGAACGCTACGGCGCAGACGGTGTGCGTATGGGTATTTTGCTTTCGGCACCTGCCGGAAACGACATCCTGTACGATGATGCGCTGTGCGAGCAGGGACGCAATTTCTGTAACAAGATATGGAACTGCTTCCGTATGATGAAAGGTCTGGAAGTAAAGGACTTCGAGCAACCCGCCACGAACAAAACCGCTACGGAGTGGTTCGCTGCCAAATTGCAAGAGCAATCCGCCGAAGTGGCTGACCTCCTGCACAAATACCGTTTGAGCGAAGCGCTGATGGCGATATACAAACTTTACTGCGACGAGTTCTCCAGCTGGTATCTGGAGATGGTCAAACCCGCCTACCAACAGCCGATTGACCGCAAGACGTACGAAGAGACTTTGTCGTTCTTTGATGAAATGCTGCGTCTGCTGCATCCGTTCATGCCGTTCATTACGGAAGAACTCTGGCAGAATCTCTGCGAGCGCAAGGAGGGCGAGAGTATAATGGTCGCTGCGCTTAATGATGCAAATGATGACGCTGCGCTTAATGATGAATTGTTGAGCGCGGTTGAAGAAATCAAGGAAATCGTTGCCGCCGTGCGTAATGTCCGTGCTTCGAAGAATATTCCGCCAAAAGAGAAACTGACGCTCATCAGCCCGAAGGCACTCAATGCGCTTGTGGATAAACTCGCAAACGTTGAAGTAGTTCTAACATCTAACAGTTCGAAGAACGGTCAAACATCTAACTTCATAGTGGGCACAACCGAGTATGCCATTCCGATGGACGCGTTCATCAATGTGGACGAGGAACTGAAGAAGTTGGAAGCGGACTTGGCGCACCAGGAAGGATTCCTGCGCGGCGTAATGGCGAAATTGAACAACGAACGCTTTGTCCAGAATGCCAAACCCGAAGTGGTGGAACTGGAACGCAAAAAGAAAGCCGATGCCGAACAGCGCATTGCAACGCTGAAAGCCAATATCGCCGCCTTAAGTTAGTTATTAGTTAGATATTAGTTAGATATTACGCCACCATCAAGCAGCCATTGAACATACTTGGACCTTGTGCCGCAGAATCGGAAGAACAGCTTCTCCGCATCGCACAGCGTATCTCGCGCGTATCTCGCGCGTATCTGACCATCTTCCGCGCCGGAATATGGAAACCGCGCACTTCACCGGACACGTTTCAGGGCGTCGGGGATGTTGGTTTGACGTGGCTGCAACGCGTGAAGCGCGAATACGGCTTGCCGGTTGCCACAGAGGTTGCAACGCCGGAACAGGTGCGCAAAGCCCTTGAAGCCGGAATGGATTATCTCTGGCTCGGTGCACGCACTTCCGCCAATCCCATACTTGTACAGACATTGACAGATGCGATTAAAGAGCATCCGCAAGCGCTCAAAGGCATTCTTGTCAAGAATCCAGTGAATGAAGATGCCGCTTTGTGGATAGGCAATATCCGGCGGCTGCAAACAACCGGTCTGCCCATATTTGCGGTTCACCGCGGCTGCAATCATCGTCCGTGCTGGGCAATGGCATACCAATTGCGACAGGAAATGCCGGAAGTACCGCTATTGCTGGATCCCAGCCATATGAGTGGTGACGCGGCAAGAGTTTCGGGACTCTGCCGCATCGCTGCCGAGCTGCAATACGACGGTTTGATGGTGGAAGTGCATGACAATCCGCAAGAGGCGCTTTCCGATGCCAAGCAGCAGATTACGCCTGCGGAATTAGAGCAGATTCAGCAGCAGATTTCTGACAGTGAAACGATCCAACATCCAGCAGCGCAGCGGTCTAACGACCTTCTGTGGTTGCGTCATATGATGGACGAAGTGGATGATGCGTTGTGGGAAACGATAGCCAAGCGCATGGAGGTCAGCCGCCGGATTGGTGCGTATAAGAAAGCCAACGGCATAGAAGTGGTGCAGCCTGACCGCTTTGAACAGATTCTCACCAGACGTCTTGCCTGGGCACAAAACAAAAGCCTTACCGCCGGAACGGTAAGGCAAATCATGGAAGCCCTTCACGCCGAAAGCATCCGCGTCCAGCAATAACGCTAATAGAAGCTTAAGAGATGCTTAACATATGCTGATTGAAAAATCGGATGCCGGGATTTTCCGACATCCGATTTAACATTTGATTTAATATTTGAATAGCACTTATTCAGACCACGGTGCACAGCGGTGCACGTCGTACGTCATAAAACCCGGATAATACTATTTCAGAACTTGCTCTTGAATGATGGCACTCAATTTAGGTGCGGTCTCTTTGTACGCGGCACGGGCGGCGTTTTCGTTGCTACGCGTATCGCCGCCCTTCACCGAAATCTGGTCTTCATACACCTTTTGCCCTGTCGCCTGCTTGGTAATGGCAATATGCGAATCCACAAATACAAAATAAGAGGTGTATTGGCCATAGTTTTCTGCCCGATGCTCACGCGCTTTGGCAGAAATAACAATCAGCCAATCCGCTTCTTCCGATTTGTCCGCGAAGGAACAACCTATTGGCGATAATTGTCCTTTTATTTCGTTCTGCAAAGCCGGATAGGATGTTCCAAAACAATCTGCCTCGCATTGGAGGGCAATGTATATACCGTTCTTGAGTGCCGCCGTCATTTTCACATGGCGTTGTTGCAAAGCTTTCGTTTCATTCAGTTGCAAGCTTTCCGCATCCGCTTCGGGATCAACAACAAGCAAGAACTCCTGATTCTTCTCAATGGCATCAAAGTCCTGTGCAAGCGGTTTCAGGCGTTCGCGGGCTGCAGACTTTTCGCCGTTGCTGATGAGTTCGTCAATATTGTCCAGCTGCGTTTCAAGGCGCGTCAGCCCCATGGTTATTTGCTTTTCCAGCTGACGTTGCAGGTCGCGCTTCTTGACGTATGCAAAGGCGGCAACGGTATTGCCATTGCGGTAACTCTCTATTTTCAGTCCCGGAATTTCCATGTCCGTGGAAAGTTTGGTCATGGACTCAAAGCGTTGGTAGAATTCCTCCAAATCCTTTTTGCCGTCGGTATAACTGTCTGAACGCGAATAATCGTTCTTGACGGATTGCACATGCACCTGAATGGTGGAAACGGCTTCCACACGTGCAGCGGCTTTTACGGATTCGATGGCATCATCCAGACTTTGTCCTTTTGCCACTTCGTTCATCGCAAACCCGCAAAAGTATGCACTTGCCGGATAAAACGCCGCCCTGTTTTTGG
>CAJOFT010000078.1 GCA_905234025.1 Paludibacteraceae bacterium | reverse complement strand
TAATGTTTAACGTTTAAGGTTTTATGTTGAAGGAAGTATTAAGTTCGGCACAGATAGAGGCAAAGAAAAGAGAACGGAGCCTGAAGACACGGCGTGTGTTTGCACAGTCTTACCTGTGGTTTTTACTGCTGCTGCTGTACGCACCAATCGTGCTGATTATCGTGTTCTCGTTCACGAAGAGCAAAGTGCTCGGCAACTGGACAGGTTTCACGGTGCAATTGTATGAGAACCTGTTTACAGGCTATGACCGTGTGGCACAGGTACATGTGGACCCGAATCTGTATCATTCGCTGTGGTACACGCTGCTGATTGCGGTGGTTGCGGCGACGTTTGCGACGCTGTTAGGCACATTAGCCGCCATCGGCATATTCAATATGCGGCAGAAAGGACGAAAGGTCATCCAGTTCATGAACAGCATCCCGATGATCAACCCCGATATACTGACGGGTATATCGCTGTTCCTGCTGTTCGTGTTCCTCGGCATCAGCCGCGGACTGATGACGGTGATTATCGCGCATGTGGTGTTCTGTACGCCGTACGTGGTGCTGAGTGTGATGCCGCGGTTGACTAAGATGAATCCGAACATCTATGAGGCGGCTCTTGACCTCGGTGCGACACCGTTCCAGGCGTTGCGGAAAGTGCTTATTCCGGAATTGTGGCCGGGGATGCTGAGTGGGTTCATTTTGAGTATCACGCTGAGTATAGATGACTTCGGTGTGACGTTCTTTACGAAAGGCAGCGGCGGATTAGATACGCTGAGTACGTTCATCTATGCAGATGCACGCAAAGGCGGACTGACGCCGGAACTGCGGCCGCTGTTCAGCCTGATATTCATTACGATGCTCGTGCTATTGATTATTATAAACTGGAGAGCAGCTCGCGGTCAGCAACAAGATCGCAAAAAATGACTGCCCCGCAGTCATTGGGCGACTTGTGCAGCCCGCTCTATCCGTGTGAAACGCTTCGCTGGTTTCATCCGGATGCCTAAATAAAAGAACAAAAACAACCAAATAAATTATAAGAGTATGAAAAAAATCTATGCATTTGTGTTAGCGGCATTGTTCGCTACAGGCAGTTTCGCGATTGACCGCGAACATTTACTGAAGGTTTACAACTGGGCGGACTACATTGACGAGGACGTGTTGAACGGTTTCCCCGCATGGTACAAGGAAATGACCGGCGAGGATGTGGAAGTGATCTACCAGACGTTTGACATCAATGAGTCGATGCTGACCGAGATTGAGGTCGGACATGAGGATTATGACGTGATTTGTCCGTCGGAGTACATCATTGAGCGGATGCTCAAAGCCAACCTGCTCAAGAAAATCAACAAGGAACTCATTCCCGATTCGCTGCGCAATTTCGACAACGTGGCGCCGTTCGTGGTGGACAAGTTCCGCCAGATGTCCAAGACAGAGAACGTCAGCGACTACACCGTTGGTTACATGTGGGGAACGACAGGATTCATTTACAATCCGAAGTTCGTGAACCGTGAGGATCTGCGTTCATGGGGTGCTATTCTTGACCCGAAGTTTGAGGGACGCATTTACATGAAGGACGCGTTCCGTGATGTTTATTCGGTGATTGTGCTGTATGCTTACCGTGAGGAGATTGCACGCGGCGAAGTGACCCGTGACGAGTTGGTGGAGCACATCACACCCGAGCGTATTGCCCGTGTAGAGGAGATTCTGACGGCTGCCAAGAATAATGTGGCAGGTTGGGAAGTCGATTTCGGAAAGGAGGAAATGACCAAAGGCAAGACATGGATGAACCTCAGCTGGTCAGGCGATGCGCAATGGGCTATTGACGAGGCTGCAGAAATGGGAATTGAGTTGGAATATATCGTGCCGGAAGAAGGTTCGAACGTATGGTTTGACGGATGGTGCATTCCGAAATACGCCAAGAACGAGAAGGCTGCATCGTGGTTCATCAACTACATGTGTATTCCCGAGAACGCCATCAAGAACATGGACTTTATCGGCTATGTGTCCGTGATTGCGACGCCGGAAGTGTTGGAATGGGTTGATGACGAGGACGAGTGGGAAGAGACGCAGGATCTGAGTTATTTCTTCGGCGAGGAAGCAACGGCGATACATGCTAATCCCGTGCTGTATGCAGACAAGTCGGTGATTGAGCGTTGTGCGCTGATGCACGATGCGGGTGACATGAACGAGGAGCTTGTGAAGATGTGGAACCGCGTGAAAGGTGACAACCTGAGTCCTGTGATGGTGGGGATTATCCTGGTGGTGATATTGGCCATCCTCATCTTCGCGGTCATTCAGGTGCTGAACAACCGCAAGCAGCAGAACTTGCAGCGCAAGCGGAAGAGCAGAAGATAGGAAAAAAGCGGCTGTTGGAAGCCGCTTTTTTAATTTTGGATAGTTTGGAATTGTTCAGAATCGTTAAAAATCATATTTTTTATCTGATTATTTGCGTATTTCGGAAAAATGTTGTACCTTTGCAGGCGATTATGAAAGTGCGCAAACATATTATCTTCTTTTTGCTTATAGTGCTGACGGGTTGCAGTTCTACTGCGCTCCATGAAGCGCAGATGACTTTGGCGGAAGCGGATTCCTTGCGTGCGCAGGGTATTACCATGGCGGACAGCACCCGTATAGCGGAGGCGGTTTCCGCCCTCACGCCGTGGCGGTACAGCTATCCTGAAGACTATGCCAAAGCCAGTTATTACTATGCCCGCTTGTTGAAGAACAAGGAGCATTATTTTGATGCGATGCTATGTCTTATAGAAGCCGTACGCGCAACTAAAAAAGATGCAGTCCTGTCGGGACGTATCTATACCAATATGGCGGATATTTGCCATTTGGAAGGCAGTTACGACCTGTCTTCCTCGGTTTTCCAGCTTGCGGCTACGGCGTTCTTGTCAGCGCAGGACACTATAGCGTACGGTTATGCGCTCTGTGATGTGGCGGTGGAGGAAGTGCAGACGGGAAACTTTTTCGTCTCGGATTCCCTGCTAACCCTTGTGGAAAACCTGACGGCGGATTCCGGTTTGTTTGCACATTGTCACCTGTCGAGGGCGATAATGTACCGGCATATGGACCGCTATGATTCCGCGCTTGTCTGTGCTGACCTGGCCTGGCAGTATGGCTACAGGTATCCGGCGGGCTATGTGGTGAAAGCGCAGGCGTTCTCGCACCTTGGACAAAAGGACTCGGCGGTGTGCTATGCCCGCAAAGCGGCGGAGACATCGCACTCCCTTTTTGACCTTAATAACATGTATTACATTTTAGCTAATGACAGCGGGCAGAGTATTGAAACCATCCTGCAACTCAATGCGCAACGTGCGGATATACAGAAAGCTCTTGAGGTTCGTCAGGGAGAATTGTCCCGCGCTGTGGACAAACTGGTGCAGTATCTGGAGACTCCTTATGATTGGCGCCGGCTGTATTTCCTGTTCGGCATAGCTGCATTGGCGGGGGCATTTCTGTATGTGTATCTTATGCGTCGGCGTCATCCAAAACTATGGCAGGATATAGTTACGAACCGCCAACTGACCGAGCAACTGCATGAGGAGCGGAAACTGCACTATGAAACCGCTGTGGAGAACTTCGAACATAATTGTGAGGTATTGCGCGAAATTCCCAATCTGGAGAGGGAACTCTGTTGGAACGACTATAACCGCATGTGCGAAATCGTGAACAGACAATTGTTCTTTCTTGTGGGGAAACTTAGTAAGACTGGCGTGCTGAGCGAAAAAGAAATGCGTTTGTGCATATTGGTGGCGATAAATGTATCTTATAGACAGATGTCGCACATGATACCCTATTCTTTCAGCGGTATAAGCAAGTTCAAATATACGACCTCCAAGAAACTGGGTGTTTCGGTGAAAGAGATGCGCCAAAAACTGATTAATTTGGCTGTCGAAGGCACAACTTTTGTGAAGAAATCGTAAAATTCCCAAGTGCCAATTTACTTAATTTGCTGATTATAAGTAAAATGAATAAAATCAAATTCCCAAGTTTTTATTTGGTCAGGTGGGGGAAAAGCAGTAATTTTGCAGCGTCAAATCAATATAAAAGTTTAACCTTTAAAAGATTACCATTATGAAACGTGATTTTTTTTACATCCTTTTTGGTTTGATGCTGATGATGTCGGCGACCTTGTTCGCTGAAACAACAGTAAGGGAGATCGTTCTGCATGAAAGCAAGGGCATGGGAATTTTAATGCCAACTGACAGTCCCGAACAGTCTTCAGACGACCCGCCGCGCCCTAATCAGTTCCATGCTTACATCGCAGGGCAAACGTTGAGTTTTAAGATTGCAAACTCCAATCTCAATCATGTAATTGTGCACAGTCCGTCCGGCGTGGTGATGCTGGATGTACGTTTTGTAGGTGATACGGCATTTGTATTGCCGACTTTGGGACAGCATATTGTAGAAATACAAAATGCAAGACTTCACTTGGTTGGAGATTTCAATCTTGATCCAAATTGTTATTTGAGGTCCGGAGAACCGGAAGAACCGAATGAACCACCAATGACACTGTCGTATACGATTGACACAGTGTCTGATTGCTATTATATTGAAGTAGAATTTCCTTGTTTTCAGATAGCCGAAGTTGTTCTTCCGAATGACACGGCGATTACCGCGCAAAGCTTTGAGAAAATGGTATATCCGGGCTATGCATATTCATGTGAACCATTTGACTATGGAACCGTAAACGGCCAACCGAAAATGCCATTCCTCTCATTAAATTTGCAAATTCCTGATGGAGCAACCGTAGAAGCGAGTGTCGAAAGCATAAATTACTACAATGATATTTACTTAAATTACCAATATGCGCCTGTACAGGATGTGCCGGAAACGGGCGACTATTTCCCTTTGCAGTATGACGATAGCTATTATAGCAGCGGTATAGATAATGTATGGGATACTCCCATAGTTGTATCAGAGCCATATTTGATAAGAGGTACGACCGGTATTAACGTGCAATTCAGACCTGCATTGTATTTCCCTAACGAAAATATACTTCGACCAATAAATAGAATGACATATTCCATTTGTGTAGATAACGGTGACATGACACTATCGGATATGCATGACGAAACACTCGAAACACCGAGTTTAAATGATATGATTAATTTTTATGACACATACAGACATATAGATACAATTGTTCATCCTGAATATAAGGGGAATCTTCTTATTTTGGCAACAGAAGATTATGAAGAAAAGGCACTAGAATATGCGGATCATAAAAATAGTCTCGGATTCAATGCATGGGTGGAGACGTTGGATCATTACATGCTGGATTCTACTTTTATCCGTCACTATATTAAGTCATGGTATGATTACGAAGAATGCCGTCCGAAGTATATATTGCTGATTGGGGATGAAATCCCGTATTCCACCGGAGAATTGAATAATATCTCCAATCCTCCAACAGATATGTACTATGCTTGTGTGGATGAATACTATACGGAGAATGAAGACATAACACCAGATATATATGTTGGCAGGTGGCCTGTGCATAATAGCAAAGAAGCGTTGAATATTTATGAGAAATCGGTATACTATGAATCACACGTTCCTAATATGCGAATGGTGTTGTATTCTGGAACAGATAAAGAACGTCGCTTTGAAGATATTTTTGTATCGGCAAATGATACGGTGTTAACTATTGTACAAGATTATGTACCCAGTATGACAGCTGTTCATTATCCGGTACGTAATGGATTCAATAGTGCGTACATAAGGAGTGAATTTGTGCAATATGACAACTCTTTCTTTGTCTACCGTGGTCATGGAGATCCAGACAGTTTATGTGCTAATAATGAGAATAATATTTCAAGGTTTGATTTACCGGAAAATTTGCCATTTTTCAGTTTCGGTTTTGGATGTAAGTTGAATTATCCAGAAGGTTTTGGAACGGATTGGGTGAACCTCGGTGATAGCAGTTGTACGTTCTATGGAGCAACAGTAAGTACATATAGTGACCGAAACACTGCTTTACAGAAAAGCATGTTCCGAGGGTTAGCGGAAAATAAAAATATTACCATTGGCGAATTGGTTTATAACGGAGTCAGAAAGGCAAATAACATTGGTGTGGGAAAAAAAGGATTAACTGCTTATGTGCTGAATGGAGACCCGTCTTTATACATTTATGGAACGAGACTCTTTGGAGATGTTCTACAGCATTCGCCTGCAAATGACAAGAATGCGGAGGATTTGAATAATATTGAATTGAGCGAAGATGTAAATAACTATGCGCTTTATACTATCTCGGGTACTCTTGTTTATTCGCATTCGGGCAGTACGGACAATCTGGCGGCTGACATTGATGCACAAAATTTGCAGGATGGTATATACATTCTGTCTATACAAACAAGATATAATAGTATTTCTTCACAAAAGATAATTATTCAACATTAAAAATGATATAACTTATGAAACGGTATGTATTATGCCTGCTTGTACTGACAGGTGCAGCGGCAATGAGTAATGTAACGGCATGTATGTCCATGCGGAAAGCTCCGTCAAACGAAATCAAGACGTATGTGGGAATATTTACGCAAGATGAATGGGGAGAATGTCGGGATAAAGACGATAACTATTGTCCTGAATGTCCTGTTGAAGAATGGTTATGGCCGGAATGCGGTCCAGCCCCCGCTATCTTAATTGACGGTACCGTATATTTCATCAGCGAATATAAAGACCAGTTCGGTACATGGGAACAAGAACTTGAAGCAATGGGTTTCAAGTTAGGCGAAGAGATAGAAGTGAAGGGGATTCTGTTCAGTGAATATTGCATGGACTACATCCAGCTCACAGATATCAAGCGTTTACATATGGCAATAGATGATGTGTATGACGTTGATGCGGCACTTGACCTCTCCAAGCCGATGTATAACGCCCTCGGTCAGCCTGTGGACGAAACATATCAGGGCATTGTAATCCAGAACGGACACAAGTTTGTGAAGTAGTTTGAAGGCTTCGTCTGGGCATTAGACGGCTGCAGGCGTGCCAAATAGCAAAAAAAGTGCGAGAAATTGCACTTTTTTTTGCATATATGGCATATTATTTGTACCTTCGGACGCCGCCTAAAGAAATTCCTTTTCCTTTTTATGGGTTTTCCCGTTTCATCGGGAACACCCAAATCCCGAAAGTACGTTCTTATCTCGCCGTTAACGGCTCGAACGAACTATATTAAAAATTTTACAAAAAATTAACTTTTTACGCTAATGATGATACATATCCGTTTATATAAGGTCGATTATTCGTAACGATTGCAA
>CAJOFT010000077.1 GCA_905234025.1 Paludibacteraceae bacterium | reverse complement strand
TCGCTTTCATAGCCGTCACGTTCCATACTCTGCCACGCAACCCATTGTCCGTCAGGCGAATAACTCGGATTCGTGTCATAACCTTTGTTGTCGCTTGTGATGTTCTTGTGCTGCTTGGTCTCAAGGTCGTACAGATAGATGTCACTGTTCGTACTCACCGCATAATCCAGTCCTGTTTTCTTCCGGCACGTGTACGCTATTTCTTTGTTGTTCGGGTTCCATGCCAGCTGCTCCACGCCGCCGAAAGGACGCATAGGACATTCGAACGCTGTTCCTTCAAGGATGTTCACGCCGTTGCTCACAGACGCCGACTTGATCCGTTCTCCTTCGCCGTAATATACTATATTAAGGTCATAGATGAACGGCTGCGGCACTTCATCCACCCACTCATCCCAGTGTTTGTACAGCAAATCGTCCACCACGCGTCCTGTGGCTAACGGCAGGTCAGGATACATATCCGCAGTAGTCGGATGGGCTTTTACGGTTTGTATCAGCACCACTTTGTCCCGCATCGGTGACAGCAGAAATCCCTCAATCCCTTCACCCAAACCCACTTCCACTTCTTGTCCGTCCCGCCGCAGGAACATCTTCCCGCCTTTCAGGTACGCGATGTTCCCGCTTCCGCCGAACCATGCAGGGTCGCTGCCGACGAACTCGTCTAATACTTTCATGTCCTCGCACGGATTGCACACACGGATCCATGTGGTGCTTCTGTTTTCTTCCACGCTGTAGTAGCTCACCGTGTACGCGAGCCATCCTGTTTCGATGTCAGACACAACGCAGCCGATTCGTCCCATTGCCCATAATCCTTCAGGCGTGAGTTTGCCGCCTTCGATGGTTATTTCCGGCTTGGTGATAGGGGCTTTTGTGAGGTCTTCTTGTTGTCTGGCGCATCCGGCTGCCAGTACGGCGATAGTTGCCATAATCCAAATCCTTTGTTTCATTGTATTTTACTTCGGTTGTTTTCCTTCGTCGATTAGTCCCGCATATTATGCGGGTGTCTGTATCTTCCCCCGACAAGAAACCAGGCACTTCTGTGCCGTTTCGAAGTCGGAGAGCGTAGGGCAAGGCGTAGCACTTTATGCGCGACGTCGTCGCGAATCGTGCGAGCCTTAGCCTAAGCGACCTAAAAGCCTGCAAAATTACAACTATTTTTCCGAACCTGCAAATCTTTCCGCCAATTTCCGTCTTTTTCTGTTTTTTGCGGTTCAAATCCCAAATTTGAAATAATCGCTCCATGGGGATAAGAAACTTGAAATCTTAAATTTGAAATCTTAAATTTGAAATCTTAACTCTTGACGCAGCCAAACGTATGTGATTACAATGACAAGACCGGGAGGGTGACGCCGAGATACAAAAAACAGCTTAAAATGACCGGTTTTTGCTAAAAAATGCACGTTAATAATTTTAATGTAATTTAATGTATATTCATATCGTTTTAATAGCATTTTAACACTTCTGATCCTTTGATTTTCCGCAAAAATAAACGACATTTTGCATATGAATAAAACAAAAATCGGGGAAAAATACAAAAAAAATGCATTTTTTTTTCAAAATATTTGCACATATCAGAGAATTTTAGTACTTTTGCACACTGTTTTGAAATAAACGCCCTTTCCGAAGGCTTGAAACACCCTGTTGGGGGGGGGCATAAGGTGCTGATAATCAGTAGATTATGTATATAACACTTAACATACTTAGGCAAGTATGTGCTACTTTCCGTTTTCAACGCGTCTGCAAAGATGTGCGCACAAACGTATATATTTTGGTTCTGCTAATATGCGGCTTCTGTTCAAATATTAATGCCCAACAGCAAAATTCTGCAAAAACTATTCAAATTGCCGACACGGTTTACAAACAGCGTTTTGACACAATTGTTAAAAAACGTGTCGATACGGTCTTCACCCAGCACGTTGATACGGTCTATAATACACGCCTTGACAGCACTGCTGTCCAGACCCACGATTATGACACGGCAAAGAACGAGATTCTTGCCCTCAAGAACAACCTCCTGTATGATGCCATTCTCACACCGAACCTTGAAATAGAGTTCCGTATGCACAAGCACTGGTCGCTCGAACTCGGTGCGGCGGTCAATCCTTTCCCCTTGAAAGACGAGAAATTCCCCAAATGGCGTCATTTTTCAATGTGGGTGGCACCGCGTTACTGGTTCTGCAACGTCTTCAACCGCGGCTTCCTCTCCGCCAACGTGGCATATGCGCACTATAATGTGGCTGGTAACGCTTGGCCGGTTAGCTGGATGTATCCCAGCGTCAAGGAGAACCGTTATCAGGGCGATGCGCTCATGTTCGGTGTCAGCGGAGGTTGGCATTTCGCCATCTCGCCGCACTTCAGTATTGAACTGGAAGCAGGCGTGGACGCCGGTCACACGTGGTTCAGCCGCTACGAGTGCAAACATTGCGGCGAACGCATTGACGAGCACGGCAAGGGTTGGTTTGCTTTGCCGAAGGTCGGTATCAGTCTGGTTGTGCCGCTCGGAGGTGACAAACTATCCCTGAAGAAACGCTGCGATTGCGAGGATGAGGACGAACCGCTGACCGTTATCGACACCGTACTGGTTGTCTCGCGCGACACGCTTATCCCTGCACCTGTTTCGGATACGCTTGTCCGCGTCATCCGCGACACGGTTATCACTTACACCGAAGTGCCCGTTCCGGTGGATACGGTACCTGCTGAACCGGCTATGGATACGCATAGCGAGGAAATGCAGAAGCTCCGTGCCGGTGTCTTCCGCGATGACAGTGAATACACACCTTATGATATAAATACGGCACTCAGTGCGGATCCGCGTAACGTCTTCCTGCACTTCGAGACGAACGTCACCTTCCTTGACCGCTCGTTCTTCGAGAACGCCAAGATGCTTGACTCCATTGCTTACCTCATCGGTGACGCTATCGATGACCCGACCCTTGAGATTACCCACATCCAGATTGTCGGATTTGCATCCTTCGACGGTAAACTCGCATACAACGAACGCCTCGCAGGTAGTCGTGCGAAGTCCATCAAGGATTATCTCCAGGAGCGTTATCCGGAGTTGGATGACAGTTACTTCGCAGTCTGCAACGGTGGTGAGAGCTGGGCGGAACTCAAGTATCACTTCTCGCAGGATGACCATGAAGGTATGGACGAAGTGGTACGTCTCATTGATACCGAGCCTGACCTTGACAAGCGCGAAGCACTCATCAGAAAGGTTAAGGGAGGTGCCACCTATTATAATTACATACGTAAGGAATACAGACCGATCCTCCGCAACCTCGGCTGCATCATGGTCTATGTCAAACCAAAATGAGAAAATGAACAAATGCGAAAATAAGAAAATGCAAAAATGCGAAAATGAATAAATAAAAAAATAAATTGTTAAATCGTAAATCGCCAAATCGTAAATAAAAATAATTGTTGTCTAAGTTTGCGCACTAACAGCCTGCAAAAACTTATCACAATGATGAAAATAACTAACTTAATTATTAACCAAAACAAAATGTTTAAATTATGAAAACATTAAAAACATTGGCTTATGTGAGCATAGCTGCTCTCGTAAGTGCCGCAGGTTTCACATCCTGCTCAAGTGAAGAAGAACTCGATGAGCCCAAAGCTCAGCAACAGGAGCAAAAGGGTGACTTCGACGGAGAAGAGGTGAAAACCGAATTCTCAATCTCTCTGCCCGGTCAGGCTACTCGTAAGAACATGCCGGGAAAAATCGTACAACAGGCCGGTCTCACGGACTTCCAGGGTATGACCCAAATCACCCTGGTGCCTTTCGCAAGACAAAGCGGTAGCATCGCTGCCGGCGACGCACGTCTTGGCGACACCATCGCATTGAGCGAAATCGTTGCAGGTTCTGAACTGGGAACAAACAGCAGCGCGAAAGTGTATTCGAATGTTAGCATTCCTCTGACAACCGCTTCTTTCCTCTTCTATGCGAAGTCGAAAGCCGTAAACGCTTCCACAATGGCAGAACGCGGTCACTTGGATCCTTGGGCTACCATCGGTTCCAACGCTGATCCTGCGAACATTGAGTTCCACCTGAAACCCATTGTGGACGCTTTGGAGACTCCGACCGGAACAGGTTCCAAAGGTGAAGCCCTGATCGCTTACCTCAACCAGGTTGCACAGGCTAAAGATGCTACGGAAAATATTGAATGGAGAAACTACACCGCTGCACAAAGTGCCGCTATGACTGCTATGTTTGAGACATACAGCCAAAACCACTCCCTCTCTTCCTTCCAGGTACGTCGTATGATGGAGGACCTCTACAAGTCCTTGATTCCTCTCAGCACTCCGATTGCTACGGCTATCAAAACCGCCATTACCACTACCTATGCTACATGGGATGATACAACGGATCCGTCTAACCCGACATTGGTACTGGATAACAGCATCACAGGCTTCCCCGAAGACCTCGGTCTCCCGCAGGGCGCTGTACGTGTTGCTTACGACAATGTGACCACAAAGGCATTTGCTGCATGCACGGCTGCTCAATATACAGCTGCAAGCAACACTCCGCTGAACCTCTACACCTATCCTGCTGAACTCTGGTACTATGCCAACAGCTTGATCAACACGTCGAACTCCTCGAAGAAAGCTATGTATGACAACTCGAACGACTGGGCTGCTATCATCGCTGCACACGAAGCTGCACGTTCAGTGAACTCCCTGACACGTGCCGTGGCTATTACCGATCCTATCCAGTACGGTGTAGCTCGTCTCGATGTTACAGTTAAACTGCAAGCAGGCACACTGGTGGATAACACTCCTGTAACTCCGAAGAGCATTGCTTGCTCCTCCTATCCTGTAACAGGCGTGTTGGTTGGTGGTCAGAAACATGTAGGCTTTGACTTCACTCCGAAGGGTACGGCTGTTTATACACTCTTCGATAACGTGATGAGTTCCAACACAATGGCTGCTACCACTTCCAAGAGTGCGGCTAACTCGACTCTCGTGCTCGAAACCGAAGCTGGTGCCAACAAGAACATCTTGATTGCTGTAGAACTGGTGAATAACTCCGGTGAAGACTTCATCGGTGTGGGTGGTCAGCTCATCCCGAAGGGCAGCAAGTTCTATGTAGTGGCTGAACTTCCTTCTGCTGATGCTACCGAGACCGGTCAACGTGTCTTCAAGCAGGACTACACCACAACGGCTAACCTCACCCTCAAGAGTCTGGCTAACGCTTACAACGAGATTCCTGACCTCCGTACACCGGAACTCGAACTCGGCTTCTCCGTTGACCTGAACTGGGAGAGCGGCCATACATATGACATTGAGATTAACTAATATCCCTTTGCATCGTCTGTTCGGGGCACTTGCTGCCCTGAACAGGCAATGCTTTTTATGAAACGACACGCGTTCATATTGTTTCTCTCTTTCCTTTTCGCCGGCTGTTCACTCATCGACGACGACTTGAGTGTGTGTGAAACCGAAGACACTGTCAACAATGTGCAGTACCAGATCGAGTATAAAATGGAACTCGTCACCGAAATGCACATGATTGTGGATGAGAAACTGGCTACCGACATTGAGAAACCGCTTGCCGATACGCTCAAACGGTGGCTCCAACCCTTGTTCTCTGGACACGCGCACGACCTCGATATGAATTTTTATACCGAGGACGGCACAGACGAACTGAGACACCATCGGGAGGAGATGGTGAACGCGAACCAGAAGTCGTTTACCTTGTATATCCCGCGAGAGGATTATATGCACTTGGCGCTTGTGAATATTGCCGAAAACGACAATATCACCATTATGGGAAAGCAGCACGCTGCTTCCATGCGCATTGAGCAGAATAAGGTTGACACACTGCCTTCACATCCCACGGCGATTTATTCGGCAAGACTTCCCATGATTATGGCGGAAGACGGGAACTTGACATTCAACGTCCACCTTTACATGGTTAATAGTGCCGTGGCGCTTGTGATAACGAACTCCAAACTCGTATCGCCGAAAATGGATGTGCTGATGAAGGGGTCTGCAACAGGCTTTGCCGTCAAGGACAGTGTCTATTCATTCGAAAAACAAACACTTGTCAGGGCGGAGAAAGTCACGGACTTCTGCTATGTTGCTGTCACGATGCCCTCTGATACGGTCAAGCAGACACCAAGTGCAACTGTCGCGAAAAAAACAAATGAACCAAACGCTGTTTGGCAGTTAGTCGTGCATGTCACGCTGCCCGACGGCAAAAAAACGGAAACACTGCTGTCCTCGGATACTTCCCTGGACGCAGGCAGATTGGAGATTATCAAATGCCAGCTCAATGAGGACGGTTCGGTTACGCCGCTCCAAAGCCCGCACATCGGTGCTACTGTCACATTGGATTGGAAAGAAGGTGGGTCTCACGACATAGACGTCTGAGTAAAAATAGTGAGGTATTGAAACGTAACAGACTATATATTATATATATAATAGGTGTGCTCCTCTGCTGTGCGGCATGTACGACACGGCAGGATGAGGAACTTGCGACCAACGGAGTGGTGGAAATACCATTCTCCCTCTCTATGCCTACGTCTTTGGACTTTGCCCCGCAACGGGCGCCTGGAATCAGACGCGAACCCGGAGACCCGGGAATGACCGAGCAGTTCAAATTACCGCGCTATGCGTATATATTCATCATGCAGAAGAGCGGTACGGACTGGAATATGGTGGATGTAATCACGGAAACGCTCAACGATAACGACTGGCAGAAAGAACGCTATTCCGGACCTTTCATGTCGGAAGGGGACTCCATATACCGTTATACACGGAAGATCCGCATGCTATTGAACGAAGATGACGTAGAGGGTAGGATGTGTGCGATTGCGTCCTATGAGCCGCTCACGTTCAATGTGTCCGAAGTGAATGCCGCGACCTTGCCCGACTGGAACGCACTGATGAACCTCAAGATTGATATCTCCTCGAATACAATCCAGCAGAGCCTCCATAACATCTATTCTTCGCCATACAACTATATCCTGTCTTCCACAGGCAAGTACTATGGTTCCTTTGACAATATAGGGAAAAAAGTGGCATCGCTTGACCTCATGCTGTACCACATTGCCGCGAAGATTGACCTCAAATGGAGTGTGGCGGAGAACAAACGTATTAATATGGAGGACCCGACGCAGGCGGTGCGCCTCACCTACCTCGAAGCGCGCAACATGCTTAATACGTCCTGCTACGCCTTCCGACCGATGGAGAACGTAGTGTCCGCTTTGCCTGCTACGGGCTATAGCATCCCGAACATCGTCACACCCGCCGACGAAGGACTGTGGTGGGAAGGACGCACGTATTTTTACACGATACCGTTTACCGTAAGCGGCGAACCCGGCTATTTCCCCGTGCAGCTGCTTATGCGTACGAACGGTTCAAACGGAACAGGCTACGAACTGACGCTTAACCAGGCGATTGACACCTCCAAGCCTTTCGTTCCCTGGTTCCG
>CAJOFT010000076.1 GCA_905234025.1 Paludibacteraceae bacterium | reverse complement strand
TTGCAGAAAAGTCACAAAAAATTTGCGGGTGTCAAATATTTGTAGTACTTTTGCAGCCGCTTTTGAGAAGAAATCAAAAATCTCAAATCAAAAATCAAAAATTTCGTCGCACACGCGATAACGGGAAGTAGTTCAGCCCGGTGGAATGCCTGCTTTGGGAGCAGGAGGTCGCAGGTTCGAATCCTGTCTTCCCGACACTACCGATAACCATCTGATTTTCAGGTGGTTATTCTTATGTTTTCTCTGTGTAATTTTCCCTATTTTTTCCGCAATTTTTATAAATATATATTATATATATTTACACCCTCATTTTATTGCACTATTATTGCACTATTATTGCACCATTATTGGACAATTATTGTACCATTATTGCACCATAAAGCACCCTTTAGCGGGACACAAATGACACAAAGCCGACAGGCAGGACTTCGTTTCATTTCCGACTTTCGTCAGTTTTTATGCTTTTCTAAAATCCGCTGCAAAGGTACAACAAAGTTTCCACAAAAACAAATTTTCGCCACACATTTTGTCATTTCTTGTCAAAAATTGCATTTTTATTTGCGTATTTCAAAATTAAGCAGTACTTTTGCACCCGCAATTGGATTTTATCCCGTTGCAGACATATTGGTTTTCGCGTTTGCGATTTATTGGGTGTCCCAGAATGTAGGAAGTTCTAAAGATTCACCTAAAATAAGTCAGCAGACGTCCGTATTCTATATGGGCGTGACTTATCGGTGAATGGGCATTTCCTACAGCCTTGGGACAGATAGGGAACGCTCTTTCTTTTTTATACTTGCCCGCCAAAAACCGCAACGGTTATATAGAGAACCGTCACTCTTCAAACGGGGCAAGACCTGCAAAGCCGTAAGAGCAGGAAAACAACTAAAATAATAAACAAATGAAAAAGAAAATCTTTTTGGTTAGCGCACTTGTTGCTATGGCAATGGGTGTAATGTTTGTCGGCTGCAAAGACAAAAATGCAGCATCTGACACTAATTCGAATGGTTGCACATGCACTTTTGACGGAGGAAGCGGTGAGTTTATTACTAAAAGTGAAATGCAAGGTTATGGTGCATCCACCTGTAGTGAATTAGCAGCAGCTCTTAGAGGTGCTTATGCTTCACATGGCATGGGGACTCCTTCGATTAATTGTCATTAATTTCTTTCGTTGCCCTGTTTCGGCAGGGCAACTTTTTCTTTTCTGTCTTTATGCTACAACAACTGACAAAATATGCCCGCATCTTTGTCGGCATTGTTTTTCTATTTTCGGCCTTACTCAAAGCTATTGACACTGCTACTTTTGCCAATCTAATGAGCCGTTATGGTGCCATTTGGTTCGGTTTCGGCGCACCGCTGATAATCCTTGTTGAACTAATCTTGGGTATACTCCTTGTTTTTGATATTCGTCCACACTTGGCATCCCTTGCCACAACTATATTCTTACTTGCTATTTCCGCCGTTTTTCTTTACGGAGTAATAATACAAGGCATCACCGATTGCGGTTGTTTCGGACCGCTTACATGGTTGAATTCCAACCCTTGGCTAACTTTCCTGCGTAATGGTTTACTCCTTATTATACTTGTTCCTTCTCTGATTAAGCCGCAATCCGGCACTCGACTTACCATTCTCGTTACTGCCTTTATGGCAGTTATAACCACCATTGTGATGTTTATGTGCGGCTACACTTTTCGTGGCGCCGATTGCTTGAAAAAGCAAACAACCTTTAATCCTATTCCTCTCACGAATAGTTATTTGTCAGAATTTATTTCCTGTTCTTCAGATTCAACATATCTTGTTTTCGCATTCTCCTACAGTTGTCCTTACTGCCAAAATTCTATCGGCAATGTAAACCAATACCAGCCAATGGGTTTTGTGGACAAGGTTATCGGATTGGCAATAGAAGATTCTATCGCATATTATCGTTTCAGTCGTCTCTTTAAAACAAACTTTGAAATCCGCGAAATTCAGACCTTTAACATGTACCGCATAACAAATACCCTTCCGACAACTTTCATTATCAGACACGATTCCATTGTATCACAATATTCCGGAATGGTCTTATCTCCGGCACTTCTATTACCTTGATTTTACCCGATTTTTATAAAAAACACATAAATATCCACAATAATTTGCATATATGCAAACTTTTTTGTACTTTTGCGGGCTAAATTGTGTAATTAGGCGGAATATGTACAAGGAAACGGATAAAATGAGTGTGCTGATGAACAGTGCCGACGAGGCATTGCAGATAATCAGCCGTTTCGGTTTGCCGCTCGGTATTGGCGAGAAAACCGTCGGCGAAGTGTGCCGCGACAGCAACATTGACACAGCGACGTTCCTCAGCGTCATCAATCACGAAACGAATAAAGACGTGGACATCCCGACGCTGATGGTTTATCTCAACAACGCCCACACATATTTCTTGGATTACCTCCTGCCCCGCATCCGTCAGGAACTGATTACCGCGGTCAGTGCTGTCAAAACAGGCAGTAACATTCCGTTGCTCATCATCCGGCTGTACGACGAATACGTGGAAGAAGTGCGGAACCACATCGCCCACGAAAACGCCAACGAGTTCTCGGAACATGCTTCGGATGACCAGCACCTTGCGGCAAAGATGCGCGAACTGAAAAACCTGATTATCAAGTACTATCCGTCGGACGAACAGAACGGGCTGCTCTACTACGCGTTGCAGGACATATGCGCCATTGAGAAAGAACTTGCCCTGCACTGCGCCATAGAGGATGACATTTTGCTACCCGCCATGATTAAGGAGCACGGAGCAAAGACCAAAGAACCGGTTCCTGAATCATCGGAATTGTCGGAGCGCGAAAAAGATGTACTGACTCAGGTCGTTAACGGACTGAGTAACAAAGAGATAGCTGACAAACTGAACATATCGCTGCACACGGTTATTTCGCACCGCAAGAACATCGCACGGAAACTCAACATCCATTCAACGGCAGGATTGACAATCTATGCAATTGTAAACAAACTGGTGGAAATCTAATGCTGCGCAGGGTAAAAAAATATATTGCAGACAAGGAACTGCTGAAGGACGGGGAAAAAGTGCTGGTATGCGTGAGCGGCGGAGCAGACAGCGTGGCATTGCTGGACGTGCTGTTGCGTGCAGGGTACGAGTGTATTGTTGCACACTGCAACTTCCATCTCCGTGGCGCGGAAAGTGAACGGGACGAAGCGTATGTACGCCAGTTGTGCAATACGCTGGGACAGCGCCTGAAAACGAAACCGCTATGGATGAAAGACGGTATTCCGTTGTATATCAAGCACTTTGACACAGCGGAATATGCCAAGTCGCACAAACAAAGCCTCGAACTGGCTGCACGTGAATTGCGCTATCAATGGTTCAGCGAGTTGGCGGAACAGACCGGCTGCAACGCCATTGCAGTGGCACACCACCAGAACGATCAGGCGGAAACAATATTGATGAATATTCGTCGCGGTTGCGGGCTGAAAGGCTTGTACGGCATGGCTGCCAAAAGCAGGAATCCCTACAGCGAACGCTCCGTTCCTGTTATTCGCCCGCTGCTGTGCACAACGCACGATTATATCTGCCACTACCTGCGGGACATCCGCAAAATAGAATGGATGGAGGACTCGACCAATACGGATATAACGTTCCGCCGCAATGCTATCAGAGCGGAGTTGGCGCAATGGTCGAAAGCGGAAATAGAACACCTCGCAACACTCGGAGAAAGATTATGAAGCACTTTGGATTGATAGGAAAGAAACTGGAACATTCGTGGTCTGCCCAATACTTTTCGGCAAAGTTCGCCGCAGAAGGCATTGACGCGGATTACCGGCTGTTTGAACTGGACAATGCAGCTCTGGCTCCGCAACTCGGGCTGGACGGTTACAACATCACCATTCCTTACAAAACCGTTATTCTGCCCTATCTTCAGGAACTTGACCCGATTGCCGCAGAAATAAATGCCGTGAACGTTGTCATGAACGGGAAAGGCTACAACACCGACTGGATTGGCTTCAAGCAATCCCTTTCCGAAATCATGCACAGCCGGAATATAGAACTGAAAAACGCCCTCATTTTGGGACAAGGCGGTGCAGCCAAAGCGGTGAACTATGCGCTCAAACTGATGAACATTCCTGCTAAAACCATCAGCGCCCGCGAAAAGATTGAGATGGATCTGCGGCAATACGACCTGATTGTAAACGCCACGCCGTTGGGAATGTTCCCGAATATAGAAACCTGTCCGGACATGGATTATCAGATGCTTTGCGAAAAGCAGGTTTTGTTTGATTGCGTCTATAATCCCGAAGAAACGGAATTTCTTCGTCGCGGCAAAGCGCGGGGAGCCATAACTATCAACGGCAAACGCATGTTGCTGATACAAGCCGAGGAAAGTTGGAAAATATGGAATAATTGATAATAACGTATATGAAAAGAGTATTTTTATTTGGATTGTTATGCGCCATTGCAAGCATAATGTGTGCGCAAACCGTACAAGACAATGAGTTGGCAATTGTGTATTACATGCCCCAAACACAGTTGTGTTTTGACGTCGAATACGAAAAGATTGTCACGCACAAAGGCCCCTTCGCAGAGTATGCAGAGCAATACCTCGGTACTACGGACATCGTGGAAGCGGATGAGACTACATACCGCCTGACGGGCGTAAAAGCGCACACGCATACCGTGGCTGATTACACGCGCGTCTATAAAGTGACCGCAGAAAAAGACATTGACAGCCAGTTGCTCACGCTGACATCCTTTGGCACCTTGAAGGGCTATAATCTGTCATCTGCAGCACCTCGGAAATCAGAGCCCAGACAACGTTCAAACTCCAAACAGACAGTACAATCGCCGAAACCGGATGTAATGCCCTTGTTGGAGGAGTATATCAATGGCAAAAGTGTCACACAACAGGCACAAGGCGCAGCCAAACTGATTTACCGCATTCGTGAAAACAGAATGTACCTGCTTGCCGGAGAAGTTGATCATGCGCCTGCGGACGGCAAAGCAATGCAGCTCGTTTTGGACGAACTGAACAATCAGGAGCAACAACTGGTGGAATTGTTCGTCGGACGCCGCGAAATAACCAGACACCACAAAACCTTGTGCTACACACCCGTCAAAACGGAAGAGGTTGAGATTGGCTATTTCTCTGAAGCAGAAGGATTTACCACGGCTGAAAATGGTGAGCCTATACTGCTGAACATCACTGCACGTCGTCAGGCAAAAGGAAATCCGCGTCCCGAAAAGGAGAATAAGAAAGCCCCGCAACCCTCACAGATATTCTATAATCTGCCAGGCTCGGCAAACTACAAAGTGCTATATTTGAACGAAACTATCACGGAACAGCAATCGTCAATTGCCCAGTTCGGCATTGCAATTCCGCTGTCCCGCACGCTGTTCACAAACGGAGAACTGCCTCGGATTATCTTCGACACACAAACCGGAGGCATTAAAAGCATAGAGAAATGAAAAAATCAATATTAGCCATATTACTGCTGCTTGCAACAGGACTTTCAGCACAGGAACTGAACTGCACGGTGACCATCAACTCGGACAAAATCGAGGGCACCAACAAATCCACGTTCGAGGTGCTTCAACAGGCGATTTCGGACTACATCAACAATAACCGTTGGACGAACATGACCTTCTCCGAAAAGGAAAAGATTGAGTGCACTATGATGATTATCGTCAATTCGGTAAACGATAATCTGTATTTGTGCGAAATGCAGCTGCAATCCAAACGTCCGGTGTTCAATACCTCCTACTCTACGCCGCTACTGAACTTCAAGGACAATGCCTTCCATTTCACTTATCAGGATTATGATCGGATTGAATACCAGCAAAACGTGTTCACGAACAATCTCACAGCAATGCTGGCATATTATGTATATTTGATTATCGGACATGATTGCGACAGTTTCCAGCGTCTGGGCGGAACGCCTTATTTCCAAGCCTGCGAAGACATTGTCAATTCGTGCCAGTCTGCATCTATGAGCACCGAGGAACAAAAAGGCTGGAAAGCGTTTGACAGCAACAGAAACCGCTATGCACTGATAAACAATCTGATGGACGAAGCATTCAAAAAATACCGTGAGTATTACTACGAATACCATCGTCTCGGCTTGGATAATATGGCTGCGAATGTGGCAAATGCACGCGCGCTCATTGCCAAAGGTCTGCCAATTCTGCGCGAAACGAACCGTGCCCGTCCGGCAACATATGTCATCAACGTCTTTCTCGATGCCAAGTCCGACGAACTGACAAATATCTTTGAGAAAGGAACGGACAAAGAAAAGAAAGATGCCTACGAAATACTCATGGACATAGACCCGACACGCGGAAACCTCTATGAGAAAATCACACAGTAATGCTTCAACATCTACACATACAGAACTACGCACTTATTTCGCATCTGGACATTGATTTCCACGAAGGCTTTTCAGCATTGACAGGCGAAACAGGTGCCGGTAAAAGCATCATTCTCGGTGCTTTGGCACTGGTTATGGGCGGACGTGCTGATTTGAAAACAATCACGGAAGGCGAAGAAAAGTGCATCATTGAAGCGGATTTCGGAGAGTACCTCATCCGGCGTGAACTGAACCGCAACGGACGTTCACGCTCGTTGGTGAATGATGAAGTGGTCACGCAAACGGAACTGAAGGCTCTTGCAAACAAACTCATTGACATCCATTCACAGCATGAAAATCTGCTGCTGGCGGACGATTCGTTCCAGTTAGGCGTCGTGGATGCACTTGCACACAATGAAGCGGAACGGAACACCTACTCCACCCGATATACAGCCTATCGCGAAGCGGAGCAGGCTTTGCAGGATTTGGAAACATTAGCAGCCAAAACGCGCAAAGACCAGGATTATATTGCCTTCCAGTTCGGGCAATTGGAAGAAGCAAAACTCAACGATGCCGACGAACTGACAAGTTTGGAGGAGGAAGAATACCGTTTGAGCCATGTCGAACAACTGAAAGCGCAGTTGCAAACGGCATTGCAGGCGCTGGACGAAGATGATCAAAGTGCTATGTCATTGATTAGGATAGCGCAAAGTGCCTTGCAGGACGAAGAAAGTCTGAGCAACCGCCTGCAAAGTGTGGCAATCGAACTCAAAGACATTATTTCCGAAACCAACCGGCTGGCACAAAACACCGAATATGATCCGGAACGCATGCAAATAGTACAGGAACGTTTGGATTTAATCAATACTCTGCTACGCAAACACGGCGTACAGACAATAGCGGAACTAATCGCTTTACGCAACGAACTGGGCGAACAAATGAACAAAATCGCTTCGTTTGACGAAGACATAGCACAAGTCAAAAAGAAAGTCCAGTCTTGCTTGTCGGATTTACAGACAGCAGCAGCGGCATTAACCAAATCGAGACAGGCTGTCAAACAGACGATTTCCAAACAATTGACCAAAGATCTGTCAGTATTGGGCATTGCTCATGCAAACGTGGACATTGCTATTTCACCGTTGGATGATTTCAGCGAAAGCGGAAACGA
>CAJOFT010000075.1 GCA_905234025.1 Paludibacteraceae bacterium | reverse complement strand
GCGTTCTTCGATGTCTTCATCGTTTATTTCCTCGTCAGCATTGATTTCTTCCACCACGTGCTGTGCCACATATTCGGTCGTGAAACCGAACTCTTCCGCTACGAGATTGATGGTTTCCGCGTCAAGCCGTTGGTTGATACTTACCATCACGCCTAACATCATGCACGTTCCGATAACTTTTGTTACCGGCACGTTCATCATCGTTGCAAGGTCGTTTGCTGTCACGAACTCCGTCAGTTTCAGCACTTTGGATTGTGCCTGTTCTTCGGCACGTGCTTCCGCCATTTTCTCGCGTTCGAGCTCACGGCGTTCGCGTTTGTGTTTGCTGGTCGCGGTTTTGCCTTTGGCTCCTTGGAGACGGGTCAGCGTCTCTTTGATCTGGCGCTGTACTTCCTCGTCGTCTATCTCCACCTTGATGGATTTTTTCTTGCTGTTGCCTTTGCCTTTCTGGTTGCGCGCATCATTGATGTCCACCTTGTTTTGTTTGATGCGTTCGCGTTTGCGTTTCTCGGCGATTTGGGCGTTCTGCTGCTGTTGTTGCTGCATACGTGCCTCACGCTCTTTTTTCTTTTCTTCTTTGGTTTTCTTGGTCGGGTGCGTAGCCTGGTTAATGGCGCTCAAGTCGATTTTACCAACCACTTTCGGCTGGTTCTTGAGTTCCGGACGTTTCAGTTTGAATACTTCCGGCTGCTCTTTCTTCTTTTTCTCGGCTTCTTCCTGCTGTCGTATGCGCTGTGCTTCTGCAGCGGCTTTGCGTGCCTCTGCTTCTTTTGCGGCTGCGTCAGCAAGTTCCTTGCGCACCCGTTCCTCGGCAGCTTTCTTGGCGGCTGCCTCTTCGGCAGCACGCTTCGCAGCAGCTTCTTCGGCTACTTTGCGGCGTGCTTCCTCTTTGGCTTTCTTTTCAGCCTCAAGGTCAATATGACCCAGCACTTTCGGCTTGGGAACAGTTGTCTCGATATGTTCCGGCTTTTTGGGCCGGTCAACAGACACGGACTGTCCTTCGCGTTCGACACGTTCCTGATGAGCCTGAGCCTGACGCTCTGCCTCCAACTTCAACGCCATGTCCTTGTTAAATTCCTTGGCGAGAAGCAGATACAGGTCGTCGTCGATACGCGTATTCGGATCAACGGCGATTTCCTTACCCTGCTTTGCACAGAATTCAATGGCGGTGGACATGCCGATGTTTAATTCTTTACAAGCTTTGATAAGTTTAATTGCCATAATTCTTTAATTTTTCAAATGTTCAAATCTTATTTCTCGTCTGTGAATTCTTCCGCGAGAATCTGCAGTACTTCGTCAATCGTTTCTTCTTCAAGGTCGGTGCCTTTCAGCAGTTCTTCTTTCGGCGTGTTCAAAACAGCCTTGGCAGTGTCAAGACCCATATTCTTGAATGCGTCGAGTACCCACTGATCGATTTCGTCATTGAACTCGTCGAGGTAGATATCCTCTGCATCCTCTTCGTCCATTTCACGATATACGTCTATCTGATAGCCGGTCAGCATGCTTGCCAGTTTGATATTGAAGCCGCCTTTACCAATGGCAAGGCTTACTTCGTCCGGTTTCAGATATACTTCGGCTTTCTTTTCCTCGTCGTGCAGCACCATAGACGAAATCTTCGCCGGAGCAAGTGCACGCTGGATATAGAGGTTCATGTTGGAGGTGTAGTTGATGACGTCGATATTTTCGTTGCGCAACTCACGTACGATGCCGTGAATACGGGCACCTTTGATACCTACGCATGCGCCGACGGGGTCAATGCGGTCGTCAAAGCTCTCTACTGCCACTTTTGCACGTTCACCCGGAATACGGGCGATGTTCTTGATAGCGATCAGACCGTCATGCACTTCCGGCACTTCCTGCTCGAACAGCCGTTGCAGGAACAGCGGGCTTGTACGGCTGAGGATAATCTTCGGATTCTGGTTCTTGTTGTCAACTTGCACCACGACCGCGCGGACAGTGTCGCCTTTGCGGTAGAAATCTGTCGGAATCTGGTTTTGCTTCGGCAAGTACAGTTCGTTGCCGTCCTCATCCAAAAGCAGCATTTCTTTTTTCCAGACCTGATAGAGTTCGCCGCTGACAACCTGACCGAGTTTGTCGGTGTATTGCAGGTAGAGATTCTCTTTTTGGAGTTCGAGAATCTTGCTTGCGAGTGTCTGGCGCAGGTTCAGAATCATACGTCTGCCGAAACTTGCAAACTCGACTTTGTCGGTGATTTCTTCGCCTATTTCGGCTTCTTCATCGATTTTGCGGGCTTCGCTCAACTCGATTTGCGTTTCGGGGTTGGCGACATCGCCGTCCTCCATGACAAGGCGGTTACGGTAAATCTCCAAGTCGCCTTTGTCGGGGTTGATGATGACGTCGTAGTTTGCATCCGAACCGTACATCTTTGCAATCACATTACGAAACGAGTCCTCCAGTACGTTGATAAAGGTCTGGCGGTCAATGTTTTTGAAGTCTTTAAACTCCTTGAAAATGTCAATTAAGTTAACTGACTCTTGTGTTTTTGCCATTGTTATTTTGTTTTAATAATCAAATTCTCAAATCATAGATACAGTACTTCACGTCTTTGTAGTTGAACGTGATGGTCTGTATTTCTTTTTGTTTGCGTTTCTTGCCTTCGACCTGCACCATGACTTCCGTATCAATGGCAAAGGTCTCGTCATCCACGCTTACCAATTGTCCGTGCCATTTCTTGCCGTCAGCCAGCACTTCCACCTCATGTCCGAGATTCTTCTGATATTGAATCTTGGAGATAAACGGCGCCGTAAGGCTTACACTGCCTACTTCCAAAGAATAATCCTCATCGCCCAGCTTCTCAACGAGGAAGCGGTTCAGCTCCGCGCAGAAATCCACATCCACTACGCCCAAACGGTCTATTTCTACAAGAATGTTCTGCTCGCTGTCTATTTCTAATGTCTGCAACTGGTAATCCGTGTCTTTCAGGTACGTTTCGACCAGTTCTTTAACCAATTCTTTTGTTATCATAATTCCGATTTTTGTACGAGTTGAGGGAACCTTTTCGGGTCCCCTCAATCAAATCCGCGGCAAAAGTACTGCTTTTTTTTCATATACGCAAATATATTGCGCATTTTTTTGTATTTTATTGCAATTTAGGGCTCTTTTTTGATTTTGCTTGCTCCGACAGCCATGCTCCGTTTGACTACAGGCTTGCCGGAGTAGGTGATTTTAGACGCACCGCTTGCCTGCGCCCATAACTCTTTGGTTGCGTGTACGCTTGCCTTGCTTGCATCCGAACAGTTCACGTGGACGATGTTTGCCGTCGCATCTTCCGCATCCAGTTTGGACGCACCCGAAACAACGTACTGTACTTCGTCAAAAGCACCTTGCACTTCGGCTTTGCTCGCACCGGAAAGCGATAGTGAGGTCAGTTCCGGAAGTGAAATTTCTACGTGCATGAAGCCGTGGGTGTCCTCTTTCCCGGAAATGCACAGCACGCTGTCTTTCACCGTGACGATAACGATGTCCGAGTCCGAAACAATGACGTTTTGTTCTCCTTGTGTGATTTCCAGATCTACGGCACCCGTTGCGTTTATGGCATTGAAACAAGGCAGTAAAAGTTCTGCCGCTTCTTCGGGGTCGTCCTCATCCAACTGTTGGATATATTGAACGATTCCCTGTCCTCCGGTAAAGTTCGTCGTCTGTTTGAATATGGCTCTGGCGAAGCAGCCGACGCTCAGCAGCCAGCACAGAATGGTAATCAGCCAGAAGCGCGAGCTTGGTCCGCGGCGTGTACGCACATAGGCTACGATAGTGTGGATAATGGCGTATATCGGCAAACCGATTGCCACTAATGCTGCCACGATGGTCAGTACTGCCAAGCCCCAGTTCCCCTCAAAGAACGGCATGGTCATGGGGAGTATGCCGAACGTACTGATGCCGACTCCCAATCCTGCAATGCAGAAGGCGAAGACGATTGCCAATATCGGCAGTAATATCGGTATAGCAATAAGGAACAGCAGCACGATAAGGGTTATTTTCAGCACCCGTCCGCAACCGCTGCGTTCCGCTTGCGGACGCACTTTCACTTTGGGACGCTTATTCTCTCCGAACTCGCTTGGCGCGCCAATCCGTTCCTTGATGTTTTCTATCATCTGGAGATTCACTACTTGCACGTTCTTTGCGAAGAGTGCGGATTGCAGCAACTCGCAAATGCGTGCTTCGATATCTGTCATGACGTCTTCCCGTTCGTCTGTGGGCAGACGCAACTCGATGTCCTGCAAATAACTGTTCAACGCCTGGAATGCGTCATAGTCGATATGAAACACCAGACCGTTCAGGTTTATTGTTCTTGTCTCTTTCATAAATGTCAATTATCAATTTCAATTGTCAATTACCAATTGAATGGAATCGCGGATGGCGTTCCATTCCTCTTTCAGTTGTGCCAACAGGCGTTTGCCTTCTCCGGTCAGGGCGAAGTATTTGCGCGGTGGACCGGAACTGCTTTCTTCCCAACGGTAGGTTAGAATACCGTTGTTCTTCAAACGGGACAGGAGCGGGTAGAGTGTACCTTCCACCACCAAGAGGTTTGCCTTTTTCAGTGCCTCCAGAATATCGGAGGTGTAGGCTTCCTGCTTGTCGATGATGGAAAGGATACAGAACTCCAAGATTCCTTTCCGCATTTGTGATTTGATGTTTTCAACCATAATGTGATTGTTCAGGATTGTTCAGGATGGTTCCGGAGTCCGGATTCCTGATTCTTGTTCGGCATCAGGAGCATTAGTACGATGTAAAGCAGTATGCCCGGAAAGGCAACCGAGAAAATTGCCAGTACGGCATACGCTACCCGAACTACTGTCGGGTCAAGGTCCAAATACTCTGCTATTCCGGCGCAAACGCCAGCCAGCATTTTGTTGTTGCTACGTGTTAATTTCTTTGGTTCCATAATCGTTTTGGTTAAGAGGGTTTATAATAGTTTTCGATTGTTCAGGATGGTTTATTACCGTTTGACGGTGCAAAAGTACTACAAATTTCAGAACCTTGCAATACATAGTACTATTTTTAGCACAAGAATCTTCATTTTGCTACTTCGAAGTGGCAAAATATGGGGGCTTACATACATAAATAATTTTGTCTAAAACTTTGATTTTTTTGCGATTTTAGACATTTTGGTGTAGTCGAGATATATACGAAAAAGTGCCCCGAAGGACACTTTTTTTCTATGTTCGCCAGAGGCGATGAAGGGCATTGGTTATAGTTGCTCGTCTGTTGTTGCGTTGGGGTCTGGTTTCCAGCCACCATCGCCGCTTGCGCAGAGCGTTTGAACCATCACTATATCCACCACCTTGACGGAGGGCTGTCTATACATCATCTTTTTCATAATTGCGTCCTCCTTATTTTATCATTTGACCTTGTGCGTTATACTCTTTACCATCCTTGATGATGATCAACTGACCATCACGTATAATCTTTGTACATTGCAAATTACTTTCTTGTACAGTCTCCAAGCTCGTCGGTGTCTCATGTGTTTCCGGTCTGAAGAGGAAGCGTACGGGAGCGTGCTGGATGGGCGAATCCGGATTACCTGATATATCCAGAATCATATAGGCTTTGTGTGCGCCCAAGGTTGTGCCTGTATAGCGGTACATACCCATACCCACTTGGCTCTTACCATTGATTGTGGCTTGTTTGCCGAGCACATAGACATTTTCGCCATTATCGCCAACACTAATTCTCGGAATGTCTACGTCCGTACCGACCAGGTCGTTCGGACCTTCATATAACGGCGCATCATTACCCGTCGGAATCAAACGGTATGTCGGTGTTTCCGATGCGAGTACCACTGCGGTTCCGCGAGGCAGGATTTCTCCGTCGAAGGCAACAGAATTCAGGATGAAACTCTCGCCATCCACGTAACCTGCGTATGCCCAAACACTCGGCGGCATCATGTAGTCGGTCGTACTGCTGAAGAAGGTGCGGTAGTACCGTATGTTATTATGCGGGTCAACAGATGCCGTAACATCAAAGAGTTCACCCTCTACCATACAACTTGCCCATGCGGGTGCCCACGCCTGATAAGCAGCCAATCTGCCTGCAGGAACAAAGATCTTAGTCTCGCCGCTGGCAGCCGTCTTGAAGTCAAGACCTTGATTAGCATCTGCCCAAGTGACAGTGGTCGGATCGTCCCAGAGGAAGAACACTTTCTCTACACCCGTACAGTTGCGGAACGCACCCGATTCGATAGTTTTCATAGCTTCCGGCATCAAGACCATGTTGAAGCGGGTGCTGTCTTTGTAAGCATTGGCGCCAATACCCGTAACAGCATAGGAGTTATGAATATACACTGCTACTTCGGGGATAACCAGTGTGCCTTCGCGAGTAATCGGGAAGAGGGCATTTATTTCTGCAGGGTACGGAAGCACCTTTGCCTCTTTCGGCGAGGTAGATGTAACTTGATATACACCATCCGTTGTCTGGTTATGCCATACGAATTGCTCACCGACTGCAGGATCAGAGTTTATCGCGCCGATCTTGGTACTATAAGCAGACCAACCAGTAGCATCCGTATAGGTATTAACAACAGAAGAATGCACGTTGATATGATTCATGTAGGTATTGCCGGCGAAGACATTGCTGCCGAGTACGGGAGGCACATCGGTATAGCATTCAACGGCGTGCAGGAGTTTGCAGTCCTTAAATGCGGCATCACCAATCTCATCTATCACGGAGCCTAACATTGCATCATACAGTTGGTAACAATTCTCAAAGGCATGCGCACCGATTTTGGCAATGTTTGCACCGCCATGAATATTGGCAATTGCAACGTTATTATCATGGTAATTGTAGAACGCATAGTCATCGATCTCGGTGATATAATACGTTTCGCCCATATATTCATACGAGTCAAGGATAACAATCGATCCGAGGGTGGCTTGCGGAATGAGTTTAGCCGTGTGTGCGCCGGTGATTCTATATGTCAGATACCTATTATCCTGGAATTCCTCGCCTAAATGCTGAGGTTCAGCAGGAATATAGGTAAATTCAATCGAAGCGATATTGCAGAGTATATTTCCGGAAAGGGAAACTTCCTCCGCTGCCGAAACACCTGCCCACGTAAGGGTACCCGCCCCGCTGTTATACTGCCATACACCCGAAAGATCAGAAGCGCTTGTAACAGAAGAGCATGTGATGACGATGCGTGTCAGATCTCCAACAATGGATTTGAACTTCAGTTCTCCGCAATTACTTATACCAAGTTCGCTGTCCTGGAAATAGCAGTTGCCATAAATATTGGTTGTCTTCGTCAGCGATGTAATAATATTCTTGATTACAGGAGTGGTTTGGCTGTCACCCTCGGAGGTGCACCACAAAGATACATGGTTGACTTGTCGAGCCGCCCATGTGAAGCTTTCGCCCGAAGGAGTCGGATCTACCGGAGCGGCGTCACTACTTACCGTGAACTCTATGGAATAGATATTGAAATAAATATCATATGATTCTCCACCTGTTTTATTATTGCATTCCAGCGTTACGGAGGATGCTGCGGTACCTGACCAGATCAGTTGGGCTTCTGTGTTATCCCATACCCAGCCT
>CAJOFT010000074.1 GCA_905234025.1 Paludibacteraceae bacterium | reverse complement strand
GAAAAAGACAAATCGATAGAATCCATCGGCAACACCTCGGGTACGCAGGAGTCCTCGCCTGCGCAGAAACTCCTGCACAACGGTCAGCTCCTCATCCTCTGCAACGGCAAGACCTATTATGCTTCCGGCGCCGAGTTAAAATAAAAAAATACCGTTATACCGTTATAACGTTATTCCGCAATCCCGCTCCCGCAATAACGTTATAGCGGTTTTTAACCTTTTATTAACCACTCGCGAAGCAGCCAAATGTATGTGATTCGTATGTTATTCGTATGTGATTCGTACGTGATTAAACTGCCAAGTCCGTGAGGTGAAGGACTGAAAAAAATAACTAAAACATCAAAAAAAATTGCGTATTTGATATTTTTGTTGTAATATTTGAAAGCATAAATATTGTCGCTTAAAAAGTTTAATCATAGAAAATTCACAAAAAATCGCAACTAAATTTGCATAGTTGCGATTTTTGTTGTACCTTTGCGCGCTAATTTGTATATTAACCCTAAAAATGCAATAAAATGAAAGACATTGAGATCAAGACAAAAGTGCATTCCTATCAGTGGGATGAACTGAGTGCGGAAGATCGCGAACTGGTTCAGATCGCCAAAGACCAGACCAAAAACTCGTACTGCCCCTATTCGAGATTCCATGTAGGTGCTGCCGCGAGGTTGGAGAACGGTATTGTCATCAAAGGTGCGAACCAGGAAAACGCCGCTTATCCGAGCGGTCTGTGCGCGGAACGCAGTGCGCTGTTTGCAGCCGGAGCAAACTATCCGGAAGTACCTGTTTCGACGCTCGTCATTGCGTGCTATACCGCAGGACGTTTCACAGACGAACCCGGTGCACCGTGCGGCGCATGCAGACAGGTAATGATTGAAACCGAACACCGTTACGGCAAACCGCTGAAGGTTGTGCTCTACGGCGAAAAAGAGATATTTGTGTTCGACCGCGCATCAGACTTAATGCCTGTCGGATTCTTCTCGGAGAGCCTGACGCATTAAGACATCAATAGGTGCTGCGGCACGAATTGTGAAGCTGTTAAATTTATGCGGGGAATAAAGAAGTTGGACGTGTATCTGCTCAAGAACTTTCTTGGGCTCTTTGCCGCTACCTTCTTTATTTGTATCTTCATCCTGCTCATGCAGTTCGTCTGGCTGCATGTGAAGGACCTCGTCGGCAAAGGCGTGGAGATTTCCGTATTGGCGGAGTTCTTTGTCTATGCAGTGGCGTCAGTTATCCCGTTGGCGCTGCCACTGGCTATATTGTTGGCATCGCTTATCTCGTTTGGCAACCTTGGCGAGAAGTTCGAACTGACAGCTATGAAAGCCGCAGGCATATCCCTCTTCCGCATAATGCGTCCCTTGGCAATTGCAATCGCGGTGCTCTGTGTCGGCGCGTTCTTCTTCTCAAACAACGTGCTGCCGAAATCGCAGGCGAAACTTTGGGCGTTGATCTTCTCGCTCCGGCAGAAGTCGCCCGAACTGGACATCCCTGTCGGCGAGTTCTACGATGGCATAAACGGCTGCAACGTCTATGTCCGGCAGAAAAACGCCAAGACCGGCATGCTCTATCACGTCATGATCTACGACTTCTCGGAAGGCTTCCAGAACGCAACGGTCATCGTCGCGGACTCCGGCAAAATTCAGATTACGAAGGACAAGAAACACCTGATGCTCACGCTATACGACGGCGAGTCCTTCGAAAATATCAAGCAGTCCCAGCAACGCGCTACCGGCACGCAGCAGAACATCCCCTATAGGCGGGAAAGCTTCGAGCGGAAGCAGCTGCTCAAGGACTTCGATTCGGAATTGAGCCGCTATGACGAGTCCGTCTTGCAGGACCAGCACGTGGCAAAAGATGTCAAGGCACTGGTGCATTCAATTGACTCGGTGAACTACCTCGCGCACGAGAAAAGCCATCAGCAAAGTTCCAAACTGGTCAGTAGGAACTATTTCGGGCGCGAACGCGTCAATGACAGGCAGCTCATTCCCGTCTCCAAAGAAGAACGACCGCAGTACGACGTGGATTCCCTCTATGCACACATGACGCCGGAACAGCAGAAACGCGTCGCGGAAATAACGGAAGACAAAGTCCGCGCGCAGCGTGACCAGATAGACTACAACGCTTTGCTGCTCGACGAATACCAGCGTTACATCCGCAAGCATGAGATTGAACTGCACCGGAAGTTCACACTGGCATTTGCCTGCTTGATATTCTTCTTTATTGGTGCGCCGTTGGGAGCCATCATCCGCAAAGGTGGATTAGGTGCACCGGTGGTGATCTCGGTGGTGATGTTCATCATTTATTATATGATAGACAACACCGGCTACAAGATGGCGCGCGAGGCTATATGGCCATGCTGGGCGGGTATGTGGCTCAGTTCGTTCGCACTGCTGCCTATCGGGGTATTCCTCACATACAAGGCAGCTACGGACTCCGGCATCTTCAACCCCGAAGTATGGCTCAAAGCTTGGGAACAATCGCTTAAGAAACTACAAAACTTATGGACAAAATACAAGACGCGTTAATTGATTTCAAAGAAGGCAAGTTCGTCATAGTAGTGGACGACGAAGACCGCGAGAACGAAGGCGACTTCATCATTGCGGCGGAGAAGATTACGCCAGAAAAGGTGAACTTCATGCTGCAACACGGTCGCGGTGTGCTTTGTGCACCGATTACGGAAGAACGCTGTGCGGAACTTGACCTGATGCACCAGGTCGCGAACAACACCTCTATGCTTGGTACGCCGTTTACCGTAACGGTGGACAAACTCGAAGGCTGCACCACAGGTGTCTCTGCAGCGGACCGTGCGGCAACCATTCAGGCTTTGGCTGACCCGAACTCCAAACCCTCTACGTTCGGACGTCCCGGACATATCAACCCGCTGTATGCGAAGCAACGCGGTGTACTGCAACGGGCGGGGCACACCGAAGCAGCGGTGGATTTATGCCGCTTGGCAGGACTCACGCCTGCTGCCGCACTCATTGAGATAATGAACGAGGACGGCACTATGGCGCGTATGCCGCAACTGGAGCGCGTCGCAGAACAATACGGACTGAAACTCATTTCCATCAAAGACCTCATTGCCTACCGCTTGGAACAAGAATCCAACAGCGCCAGCGTTCCAACTTCCAACAGCGTCAGCGCTCCAACCTCCAACAGCGAAGCTGTCCTCATAGAGCGCGGCGAAACGGTCTTCCTGCCAACGGAATACGGAGACTTTCACCTCACGCCGTTCCGGGACATGACGAACGGACTGGAGCATATTGCGCTCGTCAAAGGCGAGTGGCAAGAGGACGAACCTGTGCTCTGCCGCGTCCATTCGAGCTGTATGACAGGAGACATCTTCGGCTCACGTCGTTGCGAGTGCGGAGAGCAGCTTCATCGGGCAATGCAGCTCATAGAAAAAGAGGGCAAAGGCATCATTGTATATATGAATCAGGAGGGGCGCGGAATAGGACTGATGAACAAAATCCGTGCCTACAAACTGCAAGAACAGGGCGACGACACGGTGGAAGCGAATGTGCACCTCGGCTTCCGTCCCGATGAACGCGACTATGGCGTAGGCGCACATATACTGCGCGAACTGGGTGCCAGAAAGCTCCGTCTGATGACCAATAATCCGGTAAAAAGAGTGGGCTTGGAAAGTTATGGCATAGAAATTGTAGAGAACGTAAGTATAGAGGTTACTCCGAACCCCTATAACCTGCGTTACATGCAGACAAAGAAGGAGAAAATGCACCACAATTTAACACTTGTATGACTATGAGACGTTTGATGTACCTGATGGCTATCCTGCTGATAAGCAGCGTGATAGCACGTGCTGACGAAACAGTTACCGTGTCAGCAACCAACAGTGACATTGCCGCGAACCTTGACCTCAAGGTGGTGGCGAAGTTGTTCGGCGAGGCAAAAGACCTCGAAGATTTCGAGCAGCGCCTCAACAACCCGGACTCGGCATTCGTGAACCTTGACCTCAACGGGGACGGTGATGTGGATTATATCCGTGTAATCGAAACAACCAACGGCAACAAGCACCTGATTGTCTTACAGGCTGTGCTGGCGAAGGATATTTATCAGGACGTGGCTTCGATTTATGTGGAGAAGGACGAAGCGACGAATAATGTGTCCGTGCAGGTTATCGGTGACGAGTACGTTTATGGCGAGAACTACGTGATTGAACCGGTATATATCTACAGACCTCTTATTTACGACTGGTTCTGGAGCCCTTACTGGGTATGCTGGAATTCGCCGTGGTACTGGGGCTATTATCCCTATTGGTGGCATCCCTGGGCATGCGTGCACTACTGGGCGTACTGGGATCACTGCTACCATTTCCATCACCACCATCATGGCTGCAGTTTCCACTATGCACAGTCTGCCCGTCCTGCAAGCCGTACGATGCGGGAAGGCGTAAGCCGCAATGACTATGCGAGGGCGAATCCGAATACGTCATTCCGTGAGCGTAACGTGGGTATGACCAACGCACGTCAGTTACCTGTAACCACTCGTGCAGCAGCGACCCGTGCAACGGTAGGAAATAATACAACGCGTGTCAATACAACGACCACACGTCCGGCAGTTGACCGCTCATATGGAAGCACATATACCCGTACGACTACCTCATCGGTTACAACGCGCAAGCCTTCTTCGAGTGTAACAACCACCCGTACGACGACAAGCACGAACCGTCCCGCGCCCACGACGACTACGACTACAACCACCACGCGTTCAACCTCTACGACGAGCCGTCCCGCTCCTACGACAACGACGACCACAACGCGTTCAACCACGACCACCAGTCGTCCCGCACCCACCACGACTACCACGACTACCAGTCGTCCCGCACCGACTACAACGAGCCGTCCTGCGCCGACTACAACTAGTCGCCCCGCGCCCACAACGTCCACAACGACCACCAGCCGTCCTGCTCCCACGACGACCAGTCGCCCTTCCGGCGGTAGTAGTGCGCCTTCAATGCCGAGAGGTGGCGGTGGTTCGACAAGAAGATAAGTTTTCCAAACAATGCGGAAGAAAACTGTTTTAGTAGCATGTATAGCGCTGTCAGCAATGACGGCGCTTGCTGCTGAACGGGACTCTCTGGCAACGCAACTGAACCTTTCTGAAGTGGAGGTAACTGCTGCGCAACCGGTAACCGCAACACATGCGCTGCGGTTGTTGGCAACCATCGACAGGGAAGACATTGCCGCACTGCCGGCAACAACCGTCGCAGACTTGCTGCAAACGCTTCCCGGAGTGGATATACGCACCCGCGGAGCCAACGGCGGTCAAGCAGATATAAGTCTGCGTGGCGGAACATTCGACCAAGTCCGTGTACTGCTTAACGGCGTCAATATCACCGACGCCCAGACAGGACACTATTCCCTTAACCTGCCTGTCCCGTTGGAAGCAATCCGGCGTGTAGAGTTGCTTGACGGTGCTATAAATATCGTCACCCTACAGCCTGACAGCGATCAATACAACGTGGCGATGCAAGCGGGCATGAACAAGTTTGCCAAAGCAGAACTGCTCGGCGGATGGCAGCGGAATAACTGGCGTGTACTTGTCTCTGCGGACTACGCGCACAGCAGCGGATATGGTGCACCTGCTCCTTCCGAAAAGGAAAAGACCGCGCTGAAAAACACGGACTTCGACATGGCGAACATCTACATCAATGCCGCATGGAAAGGGTTCAACCTGCAAGCCGGAGCGCAGTACAAGGACATCGGAGCAGGTTCTTTCTACGGGTTCGGCTCACAGGACCAGTTTGACGCTACACGCACGGCATTTGCTGCGGCACGCTACAGCCACGAGTGGGGTAGGTGGTCGTTGGATGTTCAGGCGGACTATCGCTGTAACCATGACCGCTATGAATGGCACCGCGGAACAATCAGCAACAAGCATCTCACCCACAACACCACAGGCATTGTCAGGGCACATTATTCTTCCTCTGTCGGCAAGACAACAATAGGCGCGGAAGTGCGCGACGAATATATCCGCTCCACGAACTTCGGCACACACAACCGGCTGAATGTCAGCTACTTCGCGCAGCAGACGTTCCATGTGCAGGGCTTCTCGGCGGTGCTGTCCGGCAACGGCATATACAACACTTCCTTCGGTCATCACTGGGCGGCAAGTGCAGACCTGAACTATGCGTTTGACTGTGGCGTGACGCTCTTTGCTAACGCGAACAGAACCGTGCGCATGCCGACATTCACGGACTTGTACTATAATGCCGGTTTCCAGCTCGGAGACCCGGACATGAAGCCCGAGAAGATGTGGACGGTCTCAGGCGGAGCGTCCTATAGGCACTCCTTTGACCGCGCAGGCACGCTCTCCGCAAGTGCTGACGTGTTCCACCGATGGGGACGTGATATCATCGACTGGGTCTATGTCCCTGCGGACACCAAACGTCCTTACCACGCGGCAAACCAGCAGCAGGTCAATACGTTGGGTGTGGAGTGCTCGGTCTCGTACCGCCTGAACGAATGGCTGCGGTGCGTGCAGGTGGCGTACGCGTACACCTTGCTGGACATTGACCTCGCGGAAGCACAATCGCGCTATCTGGATTACCTGCGGCATAAACTCGTCGTGCATCTCGAACACGGCATATACAAGGGATTCGGTGCTGCATGGACGTTCTCATACCGTCAGCGCCAGGGGCAGTTCAACGACGCTGAAGGTCTCGTGCAAAACTACGAGCCGGTATGTCTGCTGGAAGGAGAACTCTATTATCAGTTCCCGAAATGGCGAATAACAGCCGAGTGCACCAACATTACCAACCGGCATTATTATGATTACGGCGGCATTCTCCAGCCCGGAGCTTGGGCAAGATTACGCGTCGATGTAAGGTTATAGTTTGATTATGGCAAATAAAAAAGAAGACAGAAAAGATGAAATCGCGCTCAAAGCGCTGGAATTGTTCCTCACACAGGGATATAACAACGTCTCTATCTCCGACTTGCAGAACGCTCTGAATATGGGGCGCGGAACGATGTACTACTACTTCAAGGACAAAGAAGAACTCTTCTTCTACGTCATGACCGAGTACTTCATCACGCCCAAAAGACGCTGCATGCACCAGCCGGACAACATTCTCGTGGACGAAATGATTAACGAAATGCTGAAATACCTCCAGTGGCTGGAGAACGTGGCGAACCGTTTCGATAACAAGAACGTCAACACGTCCGGCGTAGTCACGCTCTATTACACGGCGTACTTGCAGTTCCCGCACCTCTACAAGCTCGCATACCGCATCTATGAAACGGAACTGGAGCTCTGGAAACGAGCCCTGCGCAACAGTATTCACGCCGGACAGGTGCGTCCGGACATAGACGTGGACACCATTGCATCGCTCTTCACCCATATAAAGGACGGCTACGACAGTGGTAGAGCAGGTGTCCAGATGGATTTCTCCATGTTCCCGAGGAACTATTTTTGCTTACTCGACTTGATAAAAACAAAAAAATAAGCATAATTTGCATTTTATTTGACTTTTCGAACGGCTGTTCGAATTTATCGCCGTACCTTTGCCGGCGAAATCGTAAAAATAGAATAAAATGCAACCAAGACATTATTTGGATTTTCTACAAGAAAACATGCGCG
>CAJOFT010000073.1 GCA_905234025.1 Paludibacteraceae bacterium | reverse complement strand
CGCAATGCACACCTCCTCGCCGACCAGACGGAGTTCTCCCTCGGAACGGCTTCCATTGCCGAAGACGGGACACGTTCGTTCCAGTGGAATGACAAGAGTGCGTTGAGCAAACTCGCCACCGCAACGGAAGGCACGCCGCTCCATCAGCCTATAGCCGACTTGGAACAAGAGATCGGGCAGAAGTTCGCGGACATATACGGCGAAGTATATGACAAACTGACCATTGACCTGACGCATATCGTTGTGGCACAGGTAGGTATCACACAACCGATTTATACCGGCGGACGTTTGTCGCAGTTGTACAAAATCGCCAAGAGCACCGAAACAATGGCGTCCATTGAGTCGGAAGCCAAACGCAATGACATCATCTATTCGGTTGATGAAGCATACTGGCGCGTGGTTTCCGTCGCCCAGAAGAAACGGCTTGCAGAGCAGTATTACAACCTATTGTGCCGTCTGGAAAAGGATGTCACGGAAGCGGTGAACGAAGGCGTTGCCACGCAGTCGGACTTGCTCAAAGTCACTACCAAACGCGGCGACGCGGAAGTGAAGAAACTCCAGGCAACGAACGGCTTGGCGCTCTCGCAGATGGCGTTGGCGCAAGTATGCGGATTGCCGTTGGAGACGGTGTTCGAACTGGATGAATCCGAATTGGGCGAACTGCGCCTGCCGTCGGATTCGGTCGATACGGAAACGGCTGTTGCGCAACGCAGTGAAATGCAACTGTTGGAAGAGGCGGAGAAAATCGCCAAGAGCAATGCCAAGTTGGCGTCAGCAGGCTTGCAGCCGAACATTGTCGCCTCGGCAAGTTATATCTATACGAACCCGAACGCGGAAAACGGTATCAGCAACGCGTGGGACGGACACGGATTCTTCTCGGCAGGCGTGGCTGTGAACATTCCGATTGCGCATGCGGACGCCATACTGCGTTACAAAGCCGCCAAGCATGCTGCGAATGTGGTTGCACTGAAGTCCGAGGAAACACGCGAACTGCTGACTTTGCAGACGACGCAGGCAAACCAGAAATTAGCGGAAGCGCAGCAGAAGATTGCGCTCGCACGCCTGACCAAGGACAACGCGGCGGAAGTGCTTCGCATGGCGCAGGAATCCTACGAAGCGGGACTGATCACCGCCTCCGAACTGATGCAGGCGCAAACCGCATGGATGTCCGCGGCTACGGACGTTGTCGATGCAGAAGCGGAAGCCAAAACAACGGAAACACAACTTCGGAAATATTTAGGACAATTATAGTATGAAGAACAAAAAAGAAGGCAGTCTGCTGCTTGGATTGGTGGCACTGCTGACAGTAGTGGTAATTGTGGCGGTCGTCGGAATAATCGCCCTGCGACCCGAAAAAATGCTTATTCAGGGAGAGGCGGAAGCCGCTGAATACCGCGTCTCCGGCAAAGTGCCCGGACGTATTGAGATGTACCTGTACGAAGAAGGCGAGCAGGTGCGCAAAGGTGACACGCTGGTCGTGATTTACTCGCCGGAAGTGGAAGCCAAGAAAGCACAGGCATTGGCAGCACGAAACATGGCGGAAGCCGTTAACCAGAAAGCCAAGAACGGTGCACAGCAGGAGCAGATAACCGGTGCCTACGAACTCTACCAGAAAGCGTTGGCGGGCGAAGAGATTTACCGCAAGAGCTTCGAACGCGTACAAAGGCTGTACGATAAAGGCGTGGTCAGTTTGCAGAAACGGGATGAGACAGAAGCCCAGTACAAAGCCGCTTCAGCCACTGTAAGAGCGGCAAAGAGCCAATATGATATGGCAGTTGCCGGTGCACGCAAAGAGGATAAAGCCGCTGCCGAAGCACAAGTGGCACGCGTGGACGGAATATTGAAGGAGATTGCCGCTGCCGAAGCGGAACGTTACCTGCTTTCACCGTGTGACGGCGAAGTAAGCGAACTCTTCCCCAAAGTAGGCGAACTGGTCGGACAAGGCAGTCCCGTCATGTCAATTGTGGATCTGACTGACGTGTGGTTCACCTTTGCCGTACGCGAAGACATGCTCTCGGAGTTTGCCGTAGGCAGTGTGATTGAGACGAAAATCCCGGCATTGGGCGACAAGGTTTATCCGCTGACGGTAACGCACATCAAAGCAATGGGCACCTACGCCACATGGCGTACTACCAAACAGAACGGCGGATATGATGTACGCACGTTCGATGTCAAATGCCGTCCTTTGACAACCATTCCGGAACTCCGTCCGGGAATGACTGCACTTGTCATGGAGAAATGATACAAATCCTCCGGAATATATGGTGGGTGATGCTGCGTGAAATCAGACAGATGTTCGCGCGCCCCTTGTATATATTTGCGTCCGTGGGCGTGATGCTGCTGTCCACGTTCTTCTTCCTGACCTTGATGCGGAAAGGCTCGGCGGAACTGCTGCCAGTGGCAGTGGTCGATCTGGACCAGACGTCTATCTCCAGACGCTTGTGCCACGAAATGCAGGCAACGCCGTCTGTGGACATCGTGCTCACCACCAACAACTACGCGGAAGCACGCATGGCTATGCAGCAGGGCAGAATATACGGTATCTTTGTTATTCCGGAAGGTTTTTATGACGCGCTGGTGACGCTCAAACGTCCGAAGATGGACTTCTATGTGACCAACGCCTATACAGTCGGCGGAAACACCGCTTACAAGCAGATGCTGACAATGGTCAATCTCACTTCCGGCGCTTTCCAACGCGAAGTGCTCCGGAAGAAAGGTTTGCCCGACAATGTGATCATGCACCGTATTCAGCCTCTGGCGATTGAGGGACACCTCGTCGCAAATCCCTGGGGAAATTACTCCATTTATCTTGTCAGTACGATTCTGCCCGGTATTCTCGGACTCATATGCCTGATGCTGACAGTCTTTGCCATCGGTTTTGAACTGAAAACACGCACGTCCCATTCATGGCTGCGGGCTGCAGGCGGAAACTATACGGTGGCGATGATCGGCAAACTGATTCCATACACCTTTATATATATAATATTAGGTGTGGGATGTCATATGATATTGTACCGCTTTGCAGGCTTCCCCGTAAACGGTAGTCATACGCGGCTGATGTTGGGCTTGCTGCTGTTTATCTTTGCCATGGAAGCACTGGGTATCTTTCTTATCGGACTGCTTCCGACGTTGCGGGATGCGTTGTCTATTGGCGCACTGTATTCCATGCTCGGATTCTCGCTGTCAGGATTCACGTATCCGCAAATGGGCATGCTGGCACCTGTAAAAGCACTGACGTACATTGAGCCGCTGCGGCATTATTACCTGATTTATGTCAACGAAGCACTGATGGCGGCGCCTGTTGAGAACAGTCTGCCCTCCGCCTTTGCGCTGACAGCGTTCATGGTGCTGTCCTTGTTGGTCGCTCCACGGCTGCACCGTGCGCTCGTCTATCAAAACTATCCGCTCAAATGACTATATACCGCACTTTCATATCGACCCTCAAAGCGATTTTCCATGACTCCGGCGTGACGGTTATATTCATTGTCGCCTCGTTGGCTTACCCGCTCTTGTATAAAGTCATTTATTGGAACGAACAGATAACAAACGTCCCCGTTGCCGTTGTGGATTTGAGCCAGTCACCCCAAAGCAGGGACTTCCTCCACAAATGGAACGCCGCTCCGGACATACGGCTTACGCACAGCTGTAATTCGATGGCGGAAGCGGGAGAGCTGCTGCGGAATCAGAAAGTGCATGGCATCATTTATTTCCCGCGTGACTTTGCCTCGCAGTTGGCTGACCCGCTCGGACAGGCGCATATATCGCTTTACTGTGATATGTCTTCGTTCCTGTACATGAAGGCGATATACCTCAGTTGCAACCAGGTGATGTTGGAGTCCATGCGTAATATACAAATTGACCGCTATGAGCAGATGGGAATGGGCGAAGAAATGGCGTGGGCGCTGGTTCAGGAAGCTCCTTATACCGAAACGGCTCTCTTCACGCCTACAGGCGGTTACGGCTCTTTCCTTATTCCGGCGGTGCTGATGCTGATTCTGCACCAGACGCTGTTCTTCGGTATCTGTATGTTGGCGGGCACGCGGAGAGACGAACGTCTCGGAGTGGCAGAACAGGCTCCGATGCTTGTGGAGATTATTAAGTCCGTATTAGGGGACGCGATTGCCTACTTCCTGTTATACTATGCTTTGGCGGCGATTCTTCTTGGCTTCTATCCGCGCTTGTTCGACATTCCGCATATCGGCTCAATATGGGATATATTTGTTTTTACGGTGCCGTATATTCTCTCAATCATATTCTTCTCAATGTGTATAAGCCAGTTCATCCGTAACCGTGAATCGGGGTTGGTGCTGCTGATTTCTACATCGCTCATATTCCTCTTTATGGCGGGTATATCGTGGCCCAAAGAGATGATTCCTGACGCATGGAGGTATCTCTCCTACTTCATCCCTTATACGTGGGGAGCACATGGCTTTATTCATATCAATTCCATGGGGGCATCACTTGCAACCACAAAAACAGAGTATTTCGCACTCTGGATTTTGACGGGCGGATACTTAATTCTGGCTGTTTTGTGCGAAAAACTGCGATTATATTTGCGTAAATAAAAACTTTGTTGTACCTTTGCAGGCGAAATGGAGAAAACGACAGACATAGCATCCGAAATCATCAGGAGAAGAGACGTCCGCGAGCAGCTTACCTTCACCATAGACCCTGCTGACGCCAAAGACTTTGACGATGCGCTTTCCTTTGTCAGGCAAGACGACGGATCATTCCTTGTCGGCGTGCATATAGCAGATGTGACGCATTACGTGCTTCCGGGTGACGAAAACGACAAACGGGCGTACGAAAAAGGCACAAGCATCTATTATGTGGACCATGTGGACCCGATGCTACCTGAGGAACTTTGCAATGATCTCTGTTCGCTGCGCCCGGATGAGGACAAACTCTGTATGTCTGTCGTCTTTACCCTGGACGCGGAAGCGCACGTAACAAAGCACAAAATCTGCCGTACCGTCATTCGCAGTAATCACCGCCTGACATATGAGCAGGCGCAAACCCTTCTGGACGCACAACCGACGGATGAGCTTGCTACGGCACTCCATGCGCTCAATGCCCTTGCGAAGAAACTCAGAAAGGAGAGAATGGATGCCGGAGCACTCGACCTGGAACAGGAGGAAGTCGCTTTCCGGCTCGATGAACAGGGACATCCTGTGGATATTTACTTCAAGCAACCGATGGATGCCAACAGGCTTATTGAGGAGTTCATGCTGCTGGCTAACCGTACCGTTGCCACGGAAATGGCACACCGTCACCACGAGTTTGTTTATCGCGTGCACGACAAACCCGATCACGAAAAACTGGACAAAGTAGCTGCATTCCAACGCAAGATGGGTGACCGTGTACTGCCGTCCGTAATAGAAATGCTGACAATCCGTGCCATGGCAAAGGCTGTTTATTCAACCAAAAACATCGGGCACTATGGCTTGGCGTTTGATTACTACACCCATTTTACTTCGCCCATCCGTCGCTATCCGGACATGATGGTGCACCGTCTTGTTGCACAGGTTATTCTTGGCGAGCGCACCAAACAGAATGTGGAGCGACCCTATAAAGACCTGGAGGACGCCTGTGACCATTGCTCGGTGATGGAGCAGAATGCCCAGCAGGAAGAACGCGACTCCGTCAAGACCATGCAAACCGTTTGGATGCACGACCATATGGGAGAAACCTTTGACGGCACGATTGTAAACGTCACTGACTTCGGGGTTTTTGTGCAATTGGACGGCAACCGCTGTGAAGGGCTCATTCACATCACCGACCTCGTGGAAAATGATTATATGCTGTACGACGAGAAGAATTACCGTCTTATCGGGGAACAGACCGGCAAGACGTTTACCCTCGGTGACAAACTGCGCGTGAAAGTAGTCCGCGCAGACATAGACAGACACCAAATTGACTTTAAAAATATATGAAAAACGTAGTAGTACGTTTCTGCGGCGATTCCGGAGACGGAATGCAGCTGACAGGAAACATGTTTTCTTCGCTCTCGGCGATATTAGGCAGCGAGATTTCCACACTGCCTGACTTTCCGGCGGAAATCCGCGCGCCGCAAGGCACGTTGGGAGGAGTGAGCGGCTTTCAGGTTAACCTCGGACAGGGGGTTTATACACCGGGTGACAAGGCAGATGTCATTGTAGCCATGAATGCTGCGGCGCTCAAGGTGTGCGTAATGAACAAACTCTTTCATGAGCATGCCGTGGTAATTGTTGATACTGACACGTTCACCAAAAACGACCTCGAAAAGGCGCAGTACACAACGGACAATCCGTTTACAGAGTTGCACATTCCCGAGACCGTGCAAATCGTGCCGGTAGCACTCACCACGCTCACGAAGGAAGCGCTCAAGGACAGCGGTCTGGACAACAAATCCGTGCTCAAGTCACGCAATATGTTTGCACTCGGAGTGGTATGCTGGCTCTTTGACCGCCCGATAGACAAGGCAATTCATTTTCTGGAGCAGAAGTTTGCCAAGAAACCGCAACTCGTTCCGAACAACGTCAAAGTGCTTACTGACGGCTTCAATTACGGGCAGAACTTGGCGCTTTCCATCAATCAGATACGTTTGGATGATAATGACGCTGCACATAGCGTCTCTGAAAAAGGCAATTACACCAGTATAGCCGGAAACAAAGCAACTGCGTGGGGCTTGATTGCGGCGGCACAGAAATGCGGCAAACAGCTCTTCCTCGGCTCTTATCCGATTACGCCGGCAACAGACATCATGCACGAACTGGCTGCACGCAAAGACATGGGTGTAGTGGTTGTTCAGGCGGAAGACGAGATAGCCGGTGTTTGTACCGCTCTTGGAGCAGCGTTTGCAGGTGACCTCGCTTGTACATCCACTTCGGGACCCGGGCTGTCTCTCAAATCCGAAGCTGTCGGACTTGCGGTAATGGCGGAACTGCCGTTGGTGGTAATTGACGTCCAGCGCGGAGGCCCGAGTACGGGACTGCCTACCAAAACGGAACAAACAGATCTCTTGCAGGCACTATATGGACGCAACGGAGAATGTCCGGCGGTCGTGTTGGCGGCTTCTACTTCCGCAAACTGCTTTGCCTTTGCCTACGAAGCCTGCAAGATTGCGCTCGAAAACATGACGCCTGTCATTCTGCTTACGGATACGTATCTTGCCAACGGAGCAGCACTCTGGCGCATCCCCAAATTAGAAGAACTGCCGGAGATAAAGCCGCAAAGCGTGCCGGAGGAACTCAAGGGACACTTCAATCCCGCACTTCGGGACGAACGCGGTGTGCGCTACTGGGCATTCCCCGGAATGGAAGGCTTTGAGCACCGGAATATAGGTTTGGAGCGGGATGCCGAAAAAGGAACTATCTCCACGAACCCTGACAACCATGAGAAAATGGTGCTTGCACGGCAAGCGAAGGTGGCACAAGTCGCCGACAGAATTCCCGAACTCAAGGTGCAATGCAATGCGGCAAGCGACACGCTGTTGGTCGGATGGGGAAGCACGGAAGGACACCTTCCGGTTGTGCATTGGCGCACTTCAATTACATCAACCCCTTGCCGAAGAACACGGAAGAAGTGCTGCGGCGGTATAAACGCATTATTGTCTGCGAACTGAACACCGGTCAGTTTGCGGCATATCTCCGTTCGAAGTTTGAAAACCTGCATCTTGAACAGTATAACGAAATAACCGGACAACCCTTCGCCGTAGAGCGGATTGTAAACTTTGTGAAAGGATAAAAGTCATGGAAGCAAGTCAATATAAATCGGATCAATACGTACGTTTCTGCCCGGGCTGCGGCGACCATGCTATTTGTATGGCGCTCCAGAAAGCCATGGCACAAATAGGAATCCCTCCTCATCAGATCGCCGTCATCAGTGGTATAGGCTGCTCGTCGCGCATGCCGCACTATTTAAGTCCTTATGGCTTCAATACCATTCACGGACGAGGCGGTGCTGTCGCT
>CAJOFT010000072.1 GCA_905234025.1 Paludibacteraceae bacterium | reverse complement strand
GCAGAAAAATTTGCATACGTGCATTTTTTTTTGTACCTTTGCGGCTTGAATGAATAATACCACTATGAAAAGCCTTGAAAAACTGGTTGCGGAGCGTCTTTTGGCGCTCAAAGCCATCAAATTGCAGCCGATGAGCCCGTTCAAATGGGGAAACGGTTGGGATTCGCCTATTTATTGCGATGACCGCAAGATTCTCTCCTATCCCAAGGAGCGGGATTTTATGAAGTTGGAGTTGTCCCGCGTCGTGGCGGAGACCTTCCCGAAAGTGGACGTCATTGCCGGTATAGCCGTCAATGCGATAGCGCATGGCGTGCTTATTGCGCATCAGCTTAGCCTGCCTTTCGTTTATGTGCATCCTTTCCCGAAGGATCATGGTTTGGAGAACCAGATTGAGGGTGACCTGCGTCCGCATCAGAACGTCGTAATCCTTGAGAATCAGGTTGCTATCGGCGACAACTGCCAGAAGGTCATTGAAGCCCTCCGCAGCAACGGCTGCAACGTGTTGGGCGTTGTGACGATTCTGGATTATGAGCTGGAGCTCGGCCATCAGGTTCTCGCCGATGCCAAGGTGCCTCTGGTGCCGCTCACGAACTTCACAACCCTTATCGAAACGGCATTGGAGCTCGGCTACATCCCAAAGGAAACAGCCAAACTGCTCAATACTTGGCATAGTAACCCCGCAAAGTGGAGAAAATAACATGGCAGAACAGAAATACGAAAGCAAAATAGAATCCATTCCCGCTCCTGTGGCGCAGGTTTATCCCGTGTTGAGCAATCTCAGCAACTTGGAGCGCGTGAAAGATATCCTCCCGTCCGACAAGGTCTCCGATGTCGAAATCTCGCCGGATGTGATAAAAATGAAAGTCGACGGCCTTGGGCAGCGCATCGCCATCCGCATCGTGGAACGCATTGAGAACGATACCATTAAGTTCGGGCTCGACAATATCCCGATGCAGGCGAACTTCTGGATCCAGCTCAAGGAAGTGTCTCCCGTTGACACACGTGTCAAACTCACCGTCAAAGCGGATATACCTATGTTCTTCCGTATGATGATTGAGAAAAAACTCCAAAAAGGGCTTGATGACGCAGCCCGAATGTTAACGCAATTCCCTTATTCGCAATGGCAATGAAAAAATTAAGAGTACACCGCGAAGGCAGAAATATCATTATCGGATTGGTTTTCCTGCTGTTTGCAATCAACGTTCCGATTTTCCTGTACGTGCCTCATTGGGCATTTGCTATTACACTGGTGCTGACGGCGTTGCTGTTGGTCTTCGTGACCTATTTCTTCCGCAACCCTGTGCGTGTGTTGGAGGTGGACGATCCCAAGTTCCTTATTGCACCGGCGGACGGACGTGTTGTCGTCATTGAGCCGACAGTGGAGAACGAGTATTTCCACAAGGAACGCCTGCAGGTCAGCATCTTCATGTCGCCTTTCAACGTGCACGCCAACTGGTATCCCATCGAGGGTGATATTCTTGTTTCCGAGCACCAGAAAGGTCGCCACAAAGGCGCTTGGCTCCCGAAATCCAGTACGGAGAACGAACGTTCGCTGGTCGTAATCGAAACGCCGAGCAAGGTGCAGATTGCTGTCCGCCAGATTGCAGGTGCGATGGCACGTCGTATTGTGACCTACGCCAAAGCCGGCAACAAATCCCAGCGCAACCACCACCTTGGTTTCATCAAACTCGGTTCCCGCGTGGATATGTACTTGCCTTTGGATACGGAGATGTTTGTCGAGGTCGGTGAGCATGTTCGTGGCAATGAAACCATCATCGGCCGCCTCAATTGACAACCCGAAAACAATCAAACCATTATAAACAATCATAAACTATCTACACCATGAATTTTCAAGAATTATTCGCGCAATATCCTTTTGCGCTGACAGATGAACAAGTAAAAGCCAACGTTGCTGACATCCTCGCAAAGCATTTTGACGAGAACAACAACGTGGAAGTATGGAAAGAGTGCTTGCACCAGATTGACCTCACAACCCTCAGTGCGGACGACACCATTGCCAAGGTCGAAGGCATGGCAAAGGCGGTCAACGAGCTGGACCAACACTATCCCGGCGTGCCTAATGTAGCAGCCATCTGCGTTTATCCCGCTATGGTTGAATACGTGCGCAAAGCCCTCAAAGACCCGAACTTCAACATCGCTTGCGTGACCGGCGTTTTCCCGTCCTCACAGAGCTTCCTCGAAGTTAAAGTGGCTGAAACCGCTATGGCGCTCAAAGCCGGTGCTACTGAAATTGACATCGTTCTCTCCGTGGGTAAGTTCCTCGAAGGACGTCTTCAGGAGTGCTTCGACGAAATCGCCGAACTCAAAGCTGTTTGTGGCAAGCACCACCTCAAAGTCATCCTCGAAACAGGTATGCTCCGCAACTGCGAGAACATCTGGAAAGCTTCCATCCTCGCAATGGCGGCTGGTGCTGACTTCATCAAAACCTCTACCGGCAAGATTGCCGTGAACGCTACACCCGAGGCTACCTACGTAATGTGCCAGGCTATCAAGGCTTGGAAAGAGAAAACCGGCAACAAGGTTTGCTACAAACCTGCAGGTGGCGTAAGCACTACTGCCGAGGCTGTACAGCATTTCACGCTTGTCAAAGAGATCCTCGGTGAGGATTGGCTCAACAACGAATCATTCCGCTTCGGAGCAAGCCGCTTGGCGAACAACCTCCTCTCAAGTATTGTAGGCAAGGAAGTAAAATACTTCTAAGTAACACGAATAAATTAACTCAATTATTAACCCCAAAAATCAACTATTATGAAAAAGATTTTATCATTGTTTGCTGCCGTGCTTTTCGCAGGCACAATGTTTGGTCAGGTGTACAAACTGGTCAAAGTCACCAGCGTACAGGACAACAAATTGTATGTCATTGAGCAAAAGGACAAAGGTCGCGTGCTCATCGGTTATGATGATGCTAATGACGCATTGAAATCTACGGATTCTTACTTGACAGCTGGCTTGCTTGGAAACGAACAGTATGTTTGGAAAGCCATAGAGGTCACAGCGGGTGAGTTCGCACTTTGCAACATGGAGCGCTATGAAGATTCTCCTTCTGGACACGTGTATATCAGCAATGCAAGCGGCAAAACCAAACTCGTAATGGGTAATTCCGGTAGTAATTGGAAATTCAATTTTACCGGTGACGTAGCGCTGATTGACAATCCGAGTAACAGTAACCGTTTCATTGGCGAAACAGCCGATGGTGCTGGAACGTACAAAGCATATGCTACCGCCAACCTGTCTTCCTACAATCACGATTTCTATGTATATGAGTTGCAGGAAGTTACCGATCCCTATCTGGTGGCAAAGCCGACCGAGATTGACTTTGGTACCGTTGTTAAAGGTGCTACCGTTGAGTCCAAGTCTGTTGAGGTTGTATTTGGCAACCTGACAGGTCCTGTTACCTATTCTCTGAGTGCTCCGGATCCGTTCACAGTTTCGGGAACCATTGCCAATACTGGCGACAAGCTCACCATTCTTCCTTCTACGGCAACTGCCGAAGAATTCAGTGTGACGCTGACCATCGTTTCCAATGCTGACAGCAAATCCATAGCCGTTTCCCTCAAGATGAAAGTCGTTGAAGGTGCCGATCCGGGTGACAAATATGGTCACTACAAAGAGGCTTTGACGGAAGGTGATTATCTCATCGTAGAAAGCGGCAGAGCCATGAAGAATCTGGTATTCACGGAAGCAAAACGTTTGCAATTTGCGGATGTTACTCCTGCTGCTGGTTATATTGAAGGACCGGCTGCGGAAATCATTTGGCACATCGCTAAATCCGGCGAATACTGGACAATCTATAATGTGGCTGCAAATGCCTATGCTGCAAGTACAGGTTCTAAGAACGCAGCACAAATGCTGGCTGACGGCACCGATGACAAAGCTCTGTGGAGCGTTTCTTTGTCAAACGGCGTATATAAGTTCGTGAATAAAGCCAATGCCGCAGTTACTCCTGCTATAAATTCAACCTTGCACTGCAACGGTTCTTATGGCTTTGCATGCTATTCAGACGGAGATATCTCTCTTTATAAGAAAGGTGCTGTTCCTACCGCAATTGAGAACACAATGGTTGAAGCAACCGCTCTCAAAGTGCTCGAAAACGGTCAGCTCATCATCATCAAGGACGGTGTTCGCTACAACGTAGCTGGTCAAATCGTCCGCTAATTTGGCAATTTATGAACAAAATCATCAGTAAACGGTTCTTTTCGGACAATGTAGCGGAGCTTGTTGTGCAAGCTCCGCTTATTGCCCGCAGCCGCAAAGCAGGACACTTTGTCATTGTCCGCGTGGACAATAACTCCGAGCGCATGCCGCTCACCATCAGCGATGCCGACATTCAGGCGGGCACCATCAACCTTGTCGTACAGCGCATTGGCGTTTCTTCTGCCAAACTCTGCGCCATGAATCCGGGTGACGAACTCGCAGACTTGGTCGGTCCGTTGGGCAAAGCCACGGACATCCGTTTGTACGGAACCGTTGTTTGTGCCTGCGGAGGTGTAGGCGCAGCACCAATGCTGCCTATTGCACAGGCGCTCAAGGCTGCCGGAAACCGCGTCATCACAGTGCTCGCTGCCCGCAACAAAGACCTTATTATATTAAAGGACGAACTCGCCAAGTACTCCGACGAAGTCATTGTAATGACAGATGACGGCTCGATGGGTCAGAAAGGCGTGGTCACGGTCGGAGTCGAGCAGGTCATCAACCGCGAGAAGGTGGACAAGTGTGTCGCAATCGGTCCTGCCATAATGATGAAATTTGTTGCACTCACAACTGCCAAATACAATATTCCGACCGAAGCCAGCCTGAACACCATCATGGTCGATGGCACCGGCATGTGCGGTGCTTGCCGCGTCACGGTCGGAGGCAAAACGCGCTTTGTCTGCGTCGATGGTCCTGAGTTCAACGCGCACGAGGTCGATTGGGATGAAATGATGTCCCGCCTCCGTTCCTACAAACCCGAAGAACTTGCTGCCTACGAAGCCTACAACGCTCAATCCGCTGCTTCTTCCAATTCCCACTCAAAAGACACCTCCGCACAACCTCAAACAGAAGAGCCTGCCTCGGTAGCTGCTCGGTACCTGCTCTGTAGCTGCTCGGTAGCTGAAGCTGACAGAAAGCTGACAGAAGGCGGACGGGACGCCGACTGGAGAGTGGCGTTGCGCCAAGCCATGAAGCCGAAAGAGCGCACGGCAATTGAGCGCGTAAAAATGCCCGAACTCGATCCCGCTTATCGTGCTACCAAGCTCCGCGAGGAAGTGAATCAGGGGCTCACGCCTGAAATGGCGCTGCTCGAATCCAAGCGCTGTCTCGATTGCGCGAACCCGGGTTGCGTCAAGGGTTGTCCCGTTAATATTGACATTCCGAATTTCATCAAACATATCGAAGCCGGAGACATTGCCGGTGCCTACGATGTTATCAAGGACAGCAGCAGTTTGCCCGCAGTTTGCGGTCGTGTCTGCCCGCAGGAGAAACAGTGCGAAGCGCAGTGCATCCACCTCAAGATGAACTCCAAACCCGTCGCCATTGGCTACCTCGAACGCTTCGTCGCAGACAACGCTCAGGAACAAATCGTAAATCGTAAATCGCAAGAAAATAAATCGCCAAATCGTAAATCAAAGATCGCCGTCGTCGGCTCCGGTCCCGCCGGTCTCACCTTTGCCGGTGACATGGCAAAGTACGGCTATCAGGTCACTGTCTTCGAAGCGCTCCACGAAATCGGTGGCGTGCTCAAGTACGGTATTCCCGAGTTCCGTCTGCCGAACAGCATTGTGGACAAGGAGATTGACGGTCTCCGCCAAATGGGTGTCGAGTTCCGGAAAGACACGATCATCGGCAAAACTATCAGCATTGACGATCTCAAAGCGCAAGGCTATGCCGCTATCTTCGTCGGCTCGGGAGCAGGTTTGCCGCGTTTCATGAACATTCCGGGCGAAAACCTGAACGGCGTACTTTCCTGCAACGAGTACCTCACTCGCGTCAATCTCATGGACGCAAGCAACAGTGCCACCGACACGCCTTTGCTCTATGGCAAGAACGTCATTGTCGTTGGTGGTGGCAACACGGCGATGGACGCAGTGCGCACGGCGAAGCGTCTCGGCGCGGAACACAGCATTATCGTTTATCGCCGCTCCGAGGACGAAATGCCCGCACGTATTGAGGAAGTCAAGCATGCGAAGGAGGAAGGCATTGAGTTCATGACCTTGCATAATCCGATTGAGTACCACGCCGACGAGAACGGACGTGTCAACGAAGCGGTGCTGCAAGTGATGGAACTTGGCGAACCCGATGAATCCGGTCGTCGCAGCCCGGTGCCTGTGGAAGGCAAGACGGTCACTATCCCTGTGGATTTGGTGATTGTAGCGGTCGGCGTAAGTCCGAACCCGCTCATTCCGCGTGCGGTGGATGGCTTGGAGATAAGCAAGAAGGGAACGATTGTGGTTGGTGACGAAACCATGCAATCAAATATCCCGACCATCTTTGCCGGTGGAGACATTGTCCGTGGCGGTGCAACGGTTATTCTTGCCATGTCCGACGGACGCAAAGCCGCTGCCGCTATGCACAACTACCTGAAATCCAACCAGGCAACATAACAACACAGCAACACAACAACTTGAAACAACGTTTCTACATAGAAACCTTTGGTTGCCAGATGAACGTCGCGGACAGCGAGGTTGTGGCAGCCATACTCAATACCACCGATGCCGAACTGACGGAGGACTTGCAGGAAGCGGACATCATCATCCTCAACACCTGCTCCATCCGCGAAAAGGCGGAGGAAACCGTCTGCCACCGCCTCCAGGAAATAAAAGCCATCCTTGCTAAATCTCAAGAAAATAAATGTAAATCTCCAGAAAATAAATCGCCAAATCGTAAATCGCCCGAAAATAAGTCGCCAAATCGTAAATCGTCAAATCGTAAATATATTGGTGTTATCGGTTGTATGGCAGAACGTATGGGAAAGGAGCTGCTGACAAGCATGGGCGTGGACTTCGTTGCAGGTCCCGACTCATACTTGGATCTTCCCAACTTGATTGCACAGGCGCAGCAGGGGAACAAGGCGTTAAATATCGAACTGAGTACGACCGAAACCTACCGCGAGATTATTCCCGCGCGCATTGGCAAGACAATCAGCGGCTTTGTTTCTATCATGCGCGGCTGCAACAACTTCTGTTCTTATTGCGTCGTGCCTTATACCCGCGGACGCGAACGCAGCCGCGACGTGGATTCCATTCTCAACGAAGTAAAAGACCTCCAAGCCAAAGGTTACAAGGAGGTCACCCTCCTCGGGCAAAACGTCAATTCCTATAATTATCGAACTTCTAACAGTCCGAAGGACGGTCTAACTTCTAACAGCGAAGCGGTCTCTATTGACTTCCCGCAGCTACTGGCAATCGTCGCTGAGGCTGTTCCCGACATGCGAATCCGCTTCACGACATCGCACCCGAAAGACATGTCCGACAAAACGCTGGAAGTAATCGCCGCGCACGACAACATCTGCAAATTCATTCACTTGCCTGTCCAAAGCGGTTCCGACAAGATTCTCAAGTCCATGAACCGCAAATATACCCGCGAATGGTACCTCGACCGCATTGCCGCCATACGCCGTATGCAGCCATTGGCACGGACGTGTTCTGCGGTTTCCATGACGAAACACTGGAAGACCACGCACAAACGCTTTCGCTCATGCGCGAAGTGGGATTTGACACCGCTTTCATGTTCAAGTACAGCGAACGACCGGGAACATTTGCCTCCAAACACTTGCCGGACAATATTCCCGAAGAAGAGAAAGTGCGCCGGCTTAATGAGATTATCGCGCTGCAAGGAGAATTGTCCCTTGCCGCCAACCAAAAAGAAATCGACAAAGTGCGGGAAGTGCTTGTGGAAGGATTCTCCAAGCGCAGCAAGGACGAGATGTTCGGACGCACAAGCCAGTACAAAACCGTCATCTTTCCGCGCGAAGGACGGCACATCGGCGAATTTATCAAAGTAAAAATTCTCACCGCCACAGCGGCAACATTAAAAGGAGAAATCGTATAAAGAAAAAGAAGAAGTCATCAATTAGTTGGTGACTTCTCTTTCTTTATCTGCCGAATGGCAGTTCTCTTTTAGTCCTTGTTCTTTGCTTGGCAGGATTCTTCGTCTTTGGCAGAAACGGCTTCCCACGAAACGCTGACATCGGGAAGATCATAATTGGCAAGGAACTGCTTGATAAGGTCTTCCGTTGTC
>CAJOFT010000071.1 GCA_905234025.1 Paludibacteraceae bacterium | reverse complement strand
ATTACGTCATTCACATTCGGCAGTGCCGTAGAGAGTATTCCCGAGGACCTCTGCATGAATATGAGCAAACTCACATCCATTACTATCCCAAGCAGCGTTACAAGCATAGGAGATGGAGCCTTCGATAACTGCTCCGGCTTGACCTCTATCGTTATTCCGGACAATGTTCAGACCATCGGAGCTTATGCTTTCAGTAGTTGCACCGGACTAACCGCTGCAACGGTTGGCAGCAGCGTCACAAACCTTGGAGCATATGCCTTCGACGGTTGCACCGGTTTGAAGTCTATTACCACCAAAGCCACTACGCCGCCGACTTGTGGTACTAATTGCTTCCGCAATGTGAACAAGTCTATCCCGCTCTACGTACCGCAAGGAACAGTAGCGGCATATAAGGCGAAAGACGGTTGGAAAGACTTTGGAAACATACTGCTTGCTTCCGGCACCTGCGGTGATAACCTGACTTGGGTATTGGACGGAGACGGCGTGCTCACCATCAAAGGTACAGGAAAAATGACGGGATGGGTGCAAGGTAAAAGCGTTCCGTGGTATGACTACCGTGCTTCCATTAAGTCAGTAGTAATCGAAGCTGGCGTAACAAGCATCGGAAGCCTTGCTTTCAACGGGTACAGCAGTATCACTTCTGTTACTATTCCTGCCGGCATCACAAATATCGGGTCATACGCTTTCTATGGTTGTACCGGTTTGAAATCAATAACCATCCCTGACGGCGTCACCACATTAGATGAAGGAGCTTTCCAAGCTTGTACCGGCTTTACAACGATTACTCTTCCGGCGAGCATCAATACCCTTGGAGAGAATGCACTGTCCGGATGTTCCGGTTTGCAGTCTATTACCTGCGAAGCCACCATGCCGCCACACTGTGACGACGAATGTTTCGTTGGCGTGACCAAGTCCATCCCCGTTTATGTGCCTTATGGAACCGTATCGGCTTATAATGATGAAGCTTATTGGAATGACTTTACCAATATTCAGGCGATGAAATGTGTCTCTGCTTCCGGCACCTGCGGCGCAAGCGGCGATAACGTTACGTGGGAACTCTCCTGTGACGGCGTACTTACCATCTCCGGCACCGGCGCCATGAAAGATTATCGGGATGAAGATCCTTCCTGGCAAACATACATTGCTTCCATCAAATCGGTGGTAATAGAATCGGGTGTCACAACCATCGGAGTAGCTGCTTTCTATAGTTACAGCAAGCTTGCCTCCGTAACGATTGGCAACAGCGTCACAACGATTGGAAGCTATGCTTTCTATAATTGCGTTCTCCTGACCTCTGTGACCCTTCCTAACAGCGTCACGACCATTAGCAAGGATGCTTTCCATGGCACCAGTTTGAAAACTATAGCCATTCCTGCCAACGTCTCAACCATCGAAGCAGGTGCTTTCAATGATTGCAGCAATCTGACCTCTATTGATGTGCATGTGGATAATGAAGATTATTGCTCGGAGGATGGCATATTGTTCAATGCGAACAAAACGATACTGGTCGAGTGTCCGTGTGCTAAAAAAGGCGCGTACACCATTCCCGCCGGTGTCAAGATAATCGAGCAATTTGCGTTCCAAAATTGCACAGGTCTGACCTCTTTGGTTATTCCGAACAGTGTCACTCAAATTAAAGATAATGCCTTCAACGGTTGCGCCGGTCTGAAGTCGGTTACTTCTCACGCCACTACACAGCCTGCCTGCGGCAAGGATTGTTTCAATGGTATAACCAAGAGCATTCCGGTCTATGTACCGGCAGCATCTGTGGAGGCGTATAATAACGACAGCAAATGGAGCTACTTCACCAATATTCAGGAAATCGGAGCCGGTCAAGTGGCATATGAACTTGTGGATCTCGGCAAAGAGACCCTCACGGAAGGCGAGTATCTCATTATCTTTGATGACAACAAAGCCCATGCAAAGGTTAGCGGTAGTGACCTTGCCGCTTCGTCGGACGAACTGACCATTGTTGGCGATGTGGCATATGTGCCGAAAGAGACCGCTTGCGCCGTAACGATTAAACCGTTTGGCACGGACAGTTTCTCGATTCTGCTGGCAGATGGCAAGAATTACCTTGACTTGCAAAAGAAGAACTCTGTCACTTCTTCTACTGCGGCTTCGAAGTTCGCCATCACCGACGGAGGCAAGCAGTGCGTAGAGATTGCCAAGTATCTCCCGTCGGAGAAAAAGACTTACATCCTCAAGCAAAACGGCGATTTCTTCCGCATGTACAACAGCACCACTATTACCACCCTGCCGAAACTCTATCGCAAGAAAATAAGCACGTTCACCGTCACATGGAAGATGGACGACGGCTCGACCATTGCCGAAGAGACATACGCTTACGGCGAGACGCCAAGCCGTGAGAATCCTGTCAAGGAAGCCACTGCACAATACACCTACGCCTTCAAGGAGTGGAGTCCTGCAATAGCCAAAGTGACCGCTGATGTTACATATACCGCTGTCTTCACAGCCACGGAACGCAGTTATACCGTTACCTGGCAGAACTGGGACGGCTCACAGCTTGCACAGGAGACCTATAAATACGGTGTTACACCGTCCTACAAAGGTGCCGAGCCTACACGTCCCGCTACGGCGGAGAACACCTTCACCTTCAACGGCTGGAGTCCTGACATAGAATCCGTCACCGACGATGCGACCTACAAGGCACAGTTCAGTTCGACAGGACAGACCTACACCGTTACATGGAAGATGGATGACGGCTCACAGTTGGCACAGGAGACCTACGCTTACGGCGATATGCCGAACTATACGGCTCCGACGAAAGAAGCTACGGCGCAATATACCTACGCTTTCAAGAACTGGAGTCCCGCTATTGTGGCTGTGAGCACTGATGCCACCTACACCGCGGTATTTGAGGCAACCCTCAGAAGCTATACCGTCAAGTTCGTGGATTGGGATGGCAAAGAGCTGAAGAGCGAAGATGTTGAGTACAACAAGGCGGCTACTGCACCGAAAGACCCGGCACGTGACGGCTATAAATTCACCGGCTGGGACAAAGCGTTCGACCATATTACCGCCGACCTCACCGTTACCGCGCAGTACGAAGAGATTGACTACACGCCGACCAACCTGAATGTGAATATGATACCGCAGGGCAGCGATGTACAGATTGCCCTCTCCTGGAACAAAGTGGAAGGCGTTCCGTCTTATGAACTGCGTCTGGCTATCGACGAAGAGGAACTGCTCGTGCAGAACACGATGGGTCTGAACGCCGTTTCCAAACTGCTCTCGGAGATTGAGAAGACGTACAGCATACCCGCAGGCACTTACACGATGAGTTGGGCGGTACGCTCCACGGACGTTATGGGCAAAGCTGTCAGCGGCTGGGCTGAAGGTCCGCAGTTCGAGATTACCATCAAGGGTCCGGGCTCCGGCATTGAGACAACTAACAGCCAAGAGGCTAAAGCCAAGAGCCAAAAGATTCTCCGCAACGGACAGATTTACATCCTCCGCGACGGCAAGGCTTACACTGTCACCGGACAGGAGGTGATTGGTAATTGGTGATTGGTTAAACCGTTAAAGCTCTGCGGGATTGGTTTCCCGCAGGGTTACAAAAGGCGCTCTTATATATGCCGCATTTCCGCACTCCTTAATATATACACATGCGCGCGTGTATAGAGAGAAACAAACAAAGACCAAGATATACAGACAAACTGACATAATTAACTGATATATTAACTAAAGGTTGCGCCCGACACAGATTAGGGTAATGCTTATGAGACACAAACTATTTACATTATTCCTCGCCCTCATCGCAGGAGCAGGAACACTGTCCGCCCAGTATAGCTATAGCGGCGTATGTGGCAACAATCTCCAATGGAATCTGACCGATGGTACCCTCACGATTACCGGATGGGGCGAGATGACGAATTATCTAAAGACAGACGCGCCTTGGTATGCCTATAGAGATTACATTGAAAGACTCGAACTCAGCAAGGACATGACCACAATTGGTAATGCAGCTTTCTATGGTTGCTCCGCGCTAACGAGCGTGAATATTCCTTCCGGCGTTACATACATTGGTGCTAATGCTTTTTATTGTTGCTACGCTTTGGAACGCGTTACCATCCCTAATAGCGTCAAAGAAATCTGGGGGTATGCTTTCCGGGAGTGCTACAGCCTGACGAGTGTGGATGTTCCTGACGGCGTCACAAGTGTTGACGAAGATGCCTTCACCTTTGTCCCTAATGTCGTTTATCATGGTACATTAGAAGGCGCACCGTGGGGGGCAAATAGTCTCAATGGCTATATAGACGGGTTCTTGGTTTATAGCGATGCCACAAAAACCAATCTCCTTGCCTGCTCCGCGGCTGCAACTGGAACAATTACTATTCCCAATACCATCACAAGCCTTCCAAAGAACCTTTTTTCAAGGTGCTCAGGCATAACGGCCATCAACATTCCTAATACCGTCAAAAGCATCAGTGCTGGCGCTTTCTATTACTGCTCCTCACTGACCGGTATCACCATTCCTGACGGAATCACCACCATCGAAGAGAGTACTTTCTATTATTGCTCCGCACTGAAGAACGTCAACATCCCTAATTCCGTCACAACTATTAACAAGTATGCCTTCCGATATTGCTCCGCGCTCGAGAACATCACCTTACCCAACGGCCTCACTACAATCGAGGAAAGTGCTTTCGGTTTTTGTGACGCATTGAAGACCATTACCCTTCCTTACAGCCTTACAAAAATCGCTACCGAGGCGTTCTGGAAGTGCACTGCCCTGACCAGTATCACCTGCGAGGCGGCTACACCTCCCACTTGCAAAAGCTATGCTTTCGAATGGGTCCCTAAATCCATTCCCGTCTATGTCCCCAAAGAAAGTATCGATGCTTATTCAGAAGCAGAGAACTGGAAAAAATTTACGGACTTCCAGCCTATTCAGGCTCCCGAAGCCGAGGTGACTGAGATTAAAGTCGAATTGGGAGAATACAGTGCGGTTATTTCGTGGCCGGCAGTAGCAAACGCAAAGGTATATACCATTCAGGTATCGAAGGGCGAAAAACTCATCTGCACACTCGTCTTTAACGAGCAAGGACAATTACAAAATGTCACCTTTAATGCGCCGTCTCGCAATGGAGAAAACAACGGTTCAGCCCGCACAGCAACACAGACAGCTACCGGCTGGCAATATACCATTGACGGTTTGGAGGCAGGTACAGAGTATAACTTGACCATCACCGCACTAAATGAGGCAGAACAAGAGATATACAAGAAGACTACTTCCTTCCAGACAGAAGGCGGAACTACGACGGGATTGAATAGCATCCAGCCGTCAGCTGTCAGCCTTCAGAAGTTGCTCCGCAACGGACAAATCCTTATCCTCCGCGACGGAAAGACTTATACCGTCCAAGGTCAGGAAGTGAAGTAAACCTTCCTGTCCATACAGAAAATGCAGCACTTGGCGGTGCTGCATTTTTTTGTGGTAGTTGCTGTCTGTCAATTTATTGGTAGGATTCTAATATCCCTCGGGATTGTTTTTCTGCCAGTTCCATGCGTCGCGGCACATTTCGTCCAAGCCGAACTGTGCTTTCCAGCCGAGTTCGCGTTCCGCTTTGGCAGGATTGCAATAGCACGTGGCAATGTCTCCCGCGCGGCGCGGCATAATCTGATAGGGAATGTTCACGCCGTTCACCCGCATGAATGTGTTGACAACGTCCAAGACCGAATAACCGTGTCCGGTTCCGATGTTGTAAATCGCCAATCCTGCACGGCGTTCGATAGCCTGCAGGGCGGCGACGTGTGCAGCCGCCAAATCGACCACGTGGATATAATCGCGCACACCCGTTCCGTCCTGAGTGGGGTAGTCGTTGCCGAATACGCCGAGCCGTTCGCGTTTGCCGACAGCCACTTGCGTGATATACGGCATCAGGTTGTTGGGAATGCCGTTCGGGTTCTCGCCGATGCGTCCTGAAGCATGTGCGCCGATGGGATTGAAGTAGCGCAACAGCACTACGTTCCATTCCGGATCCGCCTTCTGCAGGTCTGTCATCACCTGCTCCAGCATGGATTTGGTCTGTCCGTAGGGATTGGTGCACTGTCCTTTCGGGCACTCTTCCGTAATGGGAATAATTGCCGGATCGCCATAGACGGTTGCCGACGAAGAGAAGATGATGTTCTTGCAGTTGTGCTTGCGCATCACATCGAGCAGCACAAAGGTACCGTTCATGTTGTTCTCGTAGTATTCCAGCGGTTTCTCCACCGATTCGCCGACGGCTTTCAGTCCTGCGAAATGGATGCAGGCATCAAAGTTATTTACGATTTGACCATTTACGATTTTGCTATTTTGCGCAAAGATTTTTTCGAGCGCTTCGCGGTCGCGGATGTCGGCTTGGACGAAGGGAATCTCGGGAATGCCGATGATTTCAGCTACCCGCCGCAACGCCTCTCTGTTGGAGTTGCTCAAGTTGTCAATTACAAAGGCAGTATGTCCAGCCTTGTATAATTCGATTAATGTGTGGGAGCCAATAAATCCGGCTCCGCCTGTAACTAAAATGTGCATAGCGACGGATTTTCTTATTCTTTTCTTATACTTCTCTTACGGTTCTCTTATACTTATGTCTTGTTTACCCGTTGTTTATCCTTCGTTTATCCTTCGTATATCCTTCGGTGTTGGAGGGGTTAGCGGAAGATGGGCGAGGGGTAAATGCCGTCTTTTACAAGTTGCGCGAATTTGGCAACAACCTGCGGTCGGTCAGTGGCATAAGTGACACCGAACCATTTGTCCGGCGTGTCCAGTACGCGGCAGGTTGCCAAACCGTTGTGGATGAGGTAATCCACCATGGACGGAATATAAAACTCGGACTTCAATTCATTGCCGTGCTCGCGGAGGAAGGTTACAAAAAACTCCTCCGAGTGGCGGAAATAATCCGGCGTGAACGCCCACATGTTCATCGAAACGGGTGTATTGTCGTCCAACGGCGTTTTGACATCGTCTTCGATGAAACGTATGACTCCGTCTTCTTCGCGCAGAATCTTCGTGCGTTCGGTCACTTTGGTGAGGAAGCCGTTTTCGTCGGTTTCGCAGACACCGCGCGCCACTGTTCCGGATTCGGACAGCGTGTTTGCCACGCGGTAGCCGACCATGGCATACCTGCCTTCTGTGCCTTCGATGGAACGGAGATAATCTGCGAGCACCTTGAAAGACTCGCGTCCGTAATAATCATCGGCATTGATGACAGCAAAAGGTTCTTTGATGACGTCCTTGCCCATGAGCACGGCGTGGTTGGTTCCCCAGGGTTTTTCGCGTCCTTCGGGCACGGAGAATCCTGCGGGCAGGTTGTCCAAGTCCTGAAAAACGAGTTCCACGGGAATGCGGTCGATATACTTGGAAACGATTTTCTCGCGGAAATCCTGTTCGAAAACACGGCGGATGACAAAAACGACCTTGCCGAATCCTGCGCGGATGGCATCGTAAATGGAATAATCCATGATGGTTTCTTCATTCGGTCCGAGTCCGTCAAGCTGTTTGAGTCCTCCGTAACGGCTGCCCATTCCGGCAGCGAGCACAAATAATGTCGGTTTCATATGTTTTTTGTTTTTAGGATTCATCTAAAAAAAGCGACTCATACGAATCGCTTTTTTCTGCACATCTGTCCAATGTTAGCCTTTCACTTTGTCGCAGATGGCTTTGAAGGCTTTGGGCTGGTTCATTGCAAGGTCTGCAAGGACTTTGCGGTTGATTTCGATACCCGCTTTCTTCAAGTTACCCATCAACTGGCTGTAGCT
>CAJOFT010000070.1 GCA_905234025.1 Paludibacteraceae bacterium | reverse complement strand
CCCGCCACGTTCAGGTACAGTTATATTCCCGTGGCAGTACGGTTGGAAGGCGTTTTTCCTTCGGTCTTTGCACACAGATTGCCGCCTGAAGGAATTGAAAACATTCCGCAGACAACCGCCAACGCGTTGCCTGCCAAGCAAATCGTCATTGCCAGCGGCAGCGTTATCCGGAACGAATGGCAGAACGGCGAACCGCTGCCGGTGGGGTATGACCGTTACTCGCAGATGCAGTTCGGCAACAGAGATTTCCTGACCAACGCGGTGCTGTACCTCGCAGACGATGAGGGGCTGATTAACCTGCGCCAGAAAGAAATCGCTTTGCGGCTTGTCAATACGGAACGCGCATACAAGCACAAACCGGTTATACAGACCGTAAGCATCGGTGCACCGATCATACTGCTTGCCCTGACCGGATGTTCGGTATTCGCCCTGCGCAAAAGACGCTACACCAAACCATTAGTATAGCAACCAACTAAAAAAACACAATCATATGAAACGAATTATTTTATTTGCGGCCGTAACACTGCTGGCAGGCAGTGCCGCAGCACAAATGAGTTACGAAGAGTACAAGAAACAGCAACAGCAACAGTACCAACAGTTCAAATCCGACCGTCAGGCGGAGTTTGACGCTTTCCGTAAGCGCGTAAACGAAGAGTACGCGGATTTCATGAAGAAGCAATGGGAACTGTACAATGCCGAACCGGCAGTAGAGCCGACCAAGGAAAAGGATGTGGCACCTGTCGTGTTCGATGAGAAGAAAGAAGCTCCGAAAGCCGAGGAACCAAAGCCCGCAGAAACCAAGCCCGTGACTGACAACAAACAGGCAGAGACCAAACCTGTCGCTGACAACAAACAGGAAGAAACCAAGCCCCAAGACCATAAACAACAAGCCGAGGCTGCGCCGGAAGAGAAACCCGATGAGCGTCAGCAAGGACATGTAGATCCCGTCAAGGCGCCTGTTTCGACTTTCACGCCGAAACCTATTCCAGTACAAAAGGACATCGTTATCGTTCCGAAGCCCGAACCGGCTCCCGAACCGATTGCTCCTGTTGAACCCGACAAAGCGCAACCGCACAAGACCGAAGCGGTCAACTTCTACGGAACAATGATTTCCGTCGGTTTCCCCCAACCTGACCCGTTCCGCGTGCCTGAACTCAAAGAAGCTGCTTTAGCAGACGCTTGGAAGCAACTCTCAAACGAGAAATACGACATTACCGTAAACAACGTGCTTGCTGCACGTGACAGCCACAAACTCTGCGATTGGGCATACATGAACTTCCTCCAGGCTATCACCGAGAAGCACTATGGCAAGACCAACGAGGCAGTGTATATGATGGCGTATCTGATGACACAATCCGGTTACCGTGTACGTCTGGCATTCTCGTCCAAGAAGAACCAGCTGTACATGCTCTTTGCCTGCAAATACGACATCTACTCCATGTCCTACTACAAAGTGGACGGACAGAAGTTCTATGCCTACAACTGCGACGCCAAAGACCTGAACATCTGTCCTGCCGCAGTGGACAAAGAGAAATCCCTGTCGCTGCAAATTGCTGATGACCAGAACTTCGACAAGAACCTGACACAGAAACGCACCCTTACTTCGAAGAAAGGCGTTACCGCCACGGTCAGCGTGAACAAGAACAATATTGACTTCTTCAACAACTACCCGTCCGCATATATTGGCGGCGACCAGACAACACGTTGGGTCGCATATGCCAATACACCGTTGGAGAGGAACGTTCGCGAGAGCCTCTATCCGCAACTGAAGGAAAAAATCAAAGGAATGAGCGAGAAAGACGCCGTAGGTGTGATTCTTAACTGGATTCAAACGGCTTTCGTATATGAGTACGACGACAAGGTTTGGGGACATGACCGCGCATTCTTTGCCGCAGAGACCTTGTTCTACCCGTACTGCGATTGCGAAGACCGCGCCATTCTGTTCTCGCGTCTCGTGCGTGACCTCATCGGTTCGGATGTCGTGCTGCTCTATTATCCCGGACACCTTGCAGCAGCCGTCGGTTTCAAGGAGCAGGTCAACGGTGATTATCTGTTTTACAAGAACAAAAAGTACGTCGTTTGCGACCCGACCTACATCAATGCCGGTGTAGGACGTACCATGCCGGGCATGGACAACCAGAAAGCAAAAGTCATTGTTTTGTAATTGACCATTTATGAAGAAAGCGATTATATGGATATTTGTCGTTCTGCTTGCCGCGTCAGCGGCAGCAGGCGGCTATGCCTACTATAACGGTGTGCGCAGTTGGAGTGAGTTCGTCACCTTTGCGCAAGCCGAATGGCAACGCCTGACCGGTCCTGCGCCGGAAGTGCCGGACTTGCCAAAACCGGACGATGCTACCACCAAGCCGAAACAGCCCGAACCCAAGAATCCGAAGGTGGACGCAACCACTACGTCTGCGCCGGAAGCACATTCAGTCGGCGGTCCGGAAGGCACCACGGACAAGTTCTCCATCTTTTCCGCGGCGGAAGACGAAGAGTACAATCCGTTGCTGATTGGTCACTGGCAGGGTGTGGACAATCCCGGCTGGCACCGCGTCTATACCGAGGAGTACTCTGGAAACGGTTACTATTGGGGCAAAGAATGGGACGAATCCGAGGATGTGACAGAGGAAGATCTGGTTGATTACGGAAATGGCTGGTTTGAGTGGAAGATGGACGGCAACGATGTATTGGAGTTGGCGACATCCGACATGACCGAGTCGCGCGTACCTTTTATATATAGTATAAAGAAACTGTCCGACAAAGACCTCATCTATGTCGAACAGCGTTCTACGATAAAACGTACCTTCACTCGCATCGAAACCCCTTAAAACCGGCTTTCTGTCAGCATTTTGTCAGCTTTCTGTCGGCTTCAGGTACCGAGCAGCTACCGAGCAGGTACCGAGCAGCTACCGAGATTGGCTTTGTGGTGGGTTGGTGTATAGTGTATAGTGTACGGTGTATAGTGTATGGTGTACGGTGTACGGTGTACGGCGGAGTTAGAGCCAGATGGTCATAAGTCCGTAAACAATCGCACCAATGCCGGCAGAAATAGGAATCGTGATTATCCATGCCGTAACAAGGCTCTTGCTGACGCCCCAACGGACAGCACTCATACGCTTGACCGCTCCGACACCCATAATCGAACCCGATATGACGTGGGTCGTGGAAACAGGCACACCGAGATTCTGCGTAATGAACAACGTCACCGCACCTGCAGCCTGTGAGCAAAATCCCTCGTAAGGCGTAATCTTGGTGATTTTATTTCCCATCGTCTTGATAATCTTCCATCCGCCGGACATCGTACCGATGGCAATCGCGGTAATACATGCTATCGGAATCCATGCAGGCGCTCCGGTAAAGTTGTGTCCGACCTCTCCGGCATGCGTAAGTGTGTCAGGCTGAAGGATTGCAGGCAACGAATCAAAGCCGTACTGCGCACCAAATGCAGCCAGTGCACAAGCAATCACACCTATTTCCTTCTGCGAATCGTTCAAACCGTGTGCCGTCGAAAGACAGGCGGAGGAAACCAGTTGCAGGCGTTTCGACCAAATCTCCATTTTATGCGGACGCACTCTTCTGCAAATCCAATACAGAAGAACCGTAATCACGTTACCGGCAATAAATCCGATCATCGGTGCAATGAAAATGAACAGGCAGATAATTCCGACCGTTGACCAGTGAACGGCCGCTATTCCTTTGCAGCAAATAGCAGCGCCTATAAGACCGCCTATAAGCGTGTGGCTTGACGAAGACGGAATGCCTTTCCACCACGTGATAAGGCTCCATACAATTGCCGCGCTAAGTCCGGCAATGATAATGGGAAGCGTGACCATCTCTTCCTCGACAACCTTCTGTACCGTGTTGGCAATGTTGAAACCAAGCAGGTATTCAGCGGCAAAGAATGCCACGAAGTTGAAGAACGCCGCCCAGACTACTGCCACAAACGGCTTCAACACCTTCGTTGAGACTACTGTTGCTATACTGTTGGCGGAATCGTGAAAGCCGTTGATGAAGTCAAATCCGATGGCGAGTATAATAATTGCAATCAAATAACCCATGGGAATTTACGATTTAACAATTTACGATTTAACGATTTATGATTTAGGCATATTTGGCGATAATAATCATCAAAGTCTTGCCTACATGGTTCGCCATGTCGGTTGCAGACTCCATGGATTGCATGATTTCCTTGATTTTAACAAGTTCGCGCGCGTCCATTTCGGTCTCGAAGAGTTCCTTTACGAAGTTGTCATAGACATCATCGCCTTCGTGCTCCAAATCATGGAGTTTGCCGCATTGTGCAATGGCAATCGCAGGTTTCTTGGACATCGTAGGCAGTTCGCCGAAAGCGACATCAATGGCTTTTGCGCACTCAAGAATAATCTCCGCCATGTGCATGGTTTTGTTCGGCATGTTCTTCGGACGGTACAACAGAATACGCTTGGCGGCATCATTGATGTTGTCCATCACATTGTCCAAGCTGTCACAGAGCTGGTGGATGTCTTCGCGGTCAAACGGCGTAATAAACGATGCGCTCAACTCGTCATAAATGCCGATGATAATATTGTCGCACTCGGTCTCAATGGCTTTGATTTTGGTGTACAACTCAACCTGTTTGTCATGGTCTGTTGCGGAAACGAACTCCGTAAACAAATCGGCACCCGCCACAATGCGGGAGGACATCAGTTGGAACTTGGGAAAGAATTTGTCCTCTTTCGGAAGAAGGGACGCGAAAAAATTGTTCAGTGACATAATTATTCAGTATAGTTTAAGATTATTTGCAATTGTTTTTGTGCTTCACGCCGCAAAATTACTGCTTTTTTTTCATATATACAAAAAAAATGCAAAAAAATTTGTGTATATCGAAAGATTGTTGTACTTTTGCATGCTTTTTCGCGCATAAAGAGTATTTGCGCCAAAAACGCGATTGTTTAACCCTTTAACGTTTGGGTAAACCGGTGTCGCGAGACACGGTCAGACCAAACACCCAATCTACCGATATGGCAGAAAACAAATCTCTCCAGAACTTCGACTGGGATGCCTATGAAAAAGAATCAAAAGGCACATTAAACGAAGAACTTATCCAAAAGTATGACAAGACCCTGAACGCAATCAAGGACAAAGAAGTCGTTGAAGGTATTGTTACGTCCATTAACAAACGCGAAGTTGTTGTAAACGTCGGCTTCAAGAGCGACGGTATCGTACCTGCAACCGAGTTCCGCTACAATCCTGACCTGAAGGTCGGTGACAAAGTGGAAGTATTCATCGAGAGCCAGGAAGACAAGAAAGGTCAACTCGTTCTGTCTCACAAAGAGGCTCGCGCTTCCCAGGCTTGGGATCGCGTTGTTGCCGCATGCGAGGCAGGCGAAATCGTTACCGGCTTCATCAAATGCCGTACGAAAGGCGGCATGATCGTTGACGTTCTCGGTATGGAAGCATTCCTGCCGGGCAGCCAGATTGACGTTAAGCCGATTCGCGACTACGACGTATTTGTTGGCAAGACCATGGAGTTCAAGATTGTGAAAGTGAACGAAGACTTCCGCAATGTTGTTGTTTCGCACAAGGCTCTCATTGAGGCTGAACTCGAAGCACAGAAGAAAGAAATCGTTTCACGTCTTGAGAAAGGTCAAGTGCTCGAAGGAACCGTTAAGAACATCACCAACTACGGCGTATTCATCGACCTCGGCGGTGTTGACGGTCTTATTCACATTACCGACCTCAGTTGGGGCCGCGTTGGTGATCCGAAGGAAATCGTTCAACTCGACCAGAAGATCAACGTTGTTATTCTTGACTTTGACGAGGAGAAGAAACGCATTGCTCTGGGTCTGAAACAGCTTACTCCGCACCCGTGGGATGCGCTCGACCCGAATCTGAAAGTGGGCGACAAAGTTCACGGCAAGGTTGTTGTAATGGCTGATTACGGCGCATTCGTTGAGATCTGCGACGGCGTTGAAGGTCTCATCCACGTAAGCGAAATGAGTTGGAGCCAGCACCTGCGCAGCGCAAACGACTTCCTGAAAGTCGGCGACGAAGTGGATGCCGTTATCCTTACTCTGGACCGCGACGAGCGCAAGATGTCGCTTGGTATCAAGCAACTGAAAGCTGATCCGTGGGAGAACGTAACCGAGAAGTATGCCGTTGGCACACGCCACTGGGCAAAGGTTCGCAACTTCACGAACTTCGGCGTATTCGTTGAAATCGAGGAAGGCGTTGACGGTCTGATTCACATCAGCGACCTGAGCTGGACGAAGAAAATCAAACACCCGAACGAGTTCACGTCTATCGGCGCTGAAATCGAGGTTGTTGTACTCGAAATCGACAAAGAGAACCGCCGCTTGAGCCTCGGTCACAAACAACTTGAGGAGAATCCTTGGGAAGAGCTTGAGGCTAAATACGGTCTGGATACCGTTGTTGAGGGTAAGATTGTCGAACTGAGCGACAAGGGTGCCGTTGTAGCACTTGAGGACGGTGTTGAAGGTTTCTGCACCAGCCGTCACCTCGCAAAAGAAGACAAGACTCCCGCCGCTAAGGGTGACACGATGGAGTTCCGCGTAATTGAGTTCAACAAAGATGCAAAACGCATTATGTTGAGCCACCTCCGCACATGGGAAGAGCGCAAAGAGGCTCCTGCCAAAGAGGCAAAGGCAAAGAAAGAAGCTGCTCCCGAGCTGCCGAAGATGGAGAAAACCACTCTCGGTGACCTGAGCGTACTTGCTGACCTCAAAGCCAGCCTGGAAGAGAAGCCCGCAAAGAAAGCTCCGGCAAAGAAAGCCGCAAAGGCTGAAGCTCCCGCAGAGGAAGCTGCTCCTGCCGAGAAACCCGCAGAGGCTCCAGTAGAAGCACCCGCTGAGGAAGCTCCGAAGGCAAAGAAAGCCACCAAGAAGGCTGCCAAGAAAGACGCCGAGTAACCGGAGAGTCTCCGGACACAGTTAGCCTTGCGGTTACTGCTTTTGGAAAAAAGATAGAGACGTTCATTTTTGAGCGTCTCTATTTGTTATTTTGCAAACAGCATATGTTAAGCATCTCTTAAGCATATGTTGCACCCTGAAACGGAAAAGCACAAAGAGCAGAATAAGAATCCACGGACAATCACCGACAGGTGTAGCGAGCGGGTCGGCGGGATTGAGCGGGTCAGGATCATCGGCAAACGGGTCATCCGCCAAAGGATCTCCCGGGTTCTGCGGATCGGGATCGTCCACAAAGCCGGAACGCCGACCTGCCTTTCGCATCGCCGTCTGCTCGGTGGAAGCGGCAAAGTTCCTCGCCAAAGAAGGAGCGTAAGCAAGAGATGACGTAGGTAGAGACAGTTTGGAATAGTTTATGCTTGTTTGGGATGGTTCTTGATTGCTGGAAATGGTTTGAGCGTGTTGGCTATTTGTCAAAGAGGCAGACGAAGCCGAACCAAAGACGTGAGGAGTGGCAGAGGATGTCCGATAGACTTGGTAGGTGGAGGAGGTTCGGAATGGTTCAGCATAGTTCCGTATGGTTTGAGATGGTTTATAATGTTTTATTGTTGTTTGAGATAGTTTGGGATGGGTTATGATTGTTCGGGATTGTTCGGAATTGTTTATGATTGTTTGAGACGGGGTATAATAGTTGGAGGTTGTTTGCGGTTGCAGTGTCCAGCAAAGCAGTACAGCGCAATAGGACAATATTGCCATTACACTGACAAAAATTATCCACTTGCGCCGGCATTGCCTCCGCTCTGCTGCAAGAAACCGCATTATTTCCCAACGCTGCTTCATTGAGTCACTTCATTTCCTAACATATCATA
>CAJOFT010000069.1 GCA_905234025.1 Paludibacteraceae bacterium | reverse complement strand
GATTATCAAGAAGAAGTGCAGAAAGAACTGCGTCAAATCCGCCAAAAGGCGAATATTCCGGGCTTCCGTCCGGGAATGGTGCCTGTAGGTCTGGTGAAGAAAATGTACGGCAAAGGCGTACTGGCAGACGTTATCAACAAAACAATCGGTGCCAAACTCGGCGAATACATCGAAGCCGAGAAACTGAACCTGCTCGGTGACCCGCTGCCCAATGACGAACTGACTCCGAGTATGGATCTCGACAACCAGGACACGTTCACCTTCGCTTTTGACATCGCAGTAGCTCCTGAATTCAATGCCAAACTCGACGGCAAGAGCAAACTCACGCACTACACCATCACCGTTACCGATGAAATGGTGGATAACCAGGTGAAGAGTTACGCTTCGCGCTTCGGCGAGTACGAAGATGCGCAAGACGTACAGAAAGGCGACGTGCTCAAAGGCCTGCTGAAGGAAGTCGGCAATGACGAAAACCCGCTCCAGAAAGAGAATGCCATGATGCATCCGCAATACATGAAGGACGAAAAATCCGCCAAGTTGTTCTACGGCAAGAAGTTGGGCGACGTGGTGACTTTCAACCCGATGAAGGCGTTTGACAGTGCTGTCGAAGTGGCTTCGCTGCTTGGTATCAAGAAAGAGGAAGCCGAGAACCTGAAAGCAGACTTCACCTTTGAGATTCAGGGCGTTACACGCCACAAAGACGCTGCCATTGACGGCGAACTCTTTGCCAAGGTTTATGGCGAGAACAACATCAAGGACGAAGCCGATTTCCGCGCCAAAGTGAAAGCCGAAATAGAGGCGAACATGGAGGAGGACAGCAAATACAAATTCGGTCTGGATGCCAAAGAAGCCATCCTCAAGAAGATGGAAAAAGTGGAGTTCCCGAACGCTTTCCTGCGCCGCTGGGTACTTGCCACCAACAAGGACATGACCGAAGAGAAACTGGACAAGGACTTTGACGCCATGCTCAACGAGCTCAAATGGCACCTCGCAAAAGACCAGCTGATGAAGGAATTTGACATCAAGGTCGAGAAAGAGGACGTGGAAGCATATGCCAAAGAAGTGGCAAAGATGCAGTTCATGCAGTATGGTCTGATGCACATTGACGACCAGTATCTGACGAACTACGCGAACGAGATGCTCAAGAAGGAAGACCAACTCCGCGGCATCGTGGAACGCGTGGCTGAAAACAAAATTTACGAGGCACTGAAAGGTGTGGCAAAGATTGAGGAGAAAGCAATCAGCCACGCTGACTTCGGCAAACTGTTTGCATGAGAATACACTTCATTGCCATAGGCGGAGCCGCCATGCACAATCTGGCAATGGCGGTGGCAAGCAAGCAAGGATACGTGGTGACCGGCTCGGATGACGAAATCTTTGATCCGGCACTCACACATCTTCGCGATGCTGGCTTGCTGCCCGATCAAATGGGCTGGCATCCGGAGCGTATCACGCCGGACATTGATGCCATCATTCTCGGAATGCATGCTCGCGAGGACAATCCCGAACTGGTCAAAGCACGCGAACTCGGACTGAAGATTTATTCCTTCCCGGAGTATCTCTACGAGCAGACCCGCGACAAGATCCGCATTGTAGTTGGCGGCTCACACGGCAAGACAACCACCACGTCCATGATTCTCTATGTGCTGCAGCGTCTCGGCATCGAAGCCGATTACATGGTTGGCGCGCAAATAGAGGGATTCGAACGCATGGTGCGGCTTTCGGATACTGCCAAATACGCCGTCTTTGAAGGTGATGAGTATCTCACTTCGCCGTTGGACTTGCGCAGCAAGTTCCTGTGGTATCACCCGCACATTGCTATTCTGACAGGGATTGCGTGGGATCATATCAATGTCTTCCCGACGTTTCCGCAGTACGTGGACACGTTCCGCAAGTTCGTACACACAATCTCGGACACGTTTATCTATTATGACGGCGATGAGAATCTGCGTCAATTGGCAGCGGAAGCACCGAAGTCATTGAAATGCGTGCCATACCGCGAATATACGGGCAATGTGCCGATGCAGGTGTTTGGCAGACACAATATGCAGAACCTGCAAGCAGCTATGCTCGCCTGCCATTCCATCGGTGTCGCACCGGATGATTTCTACCGCGAGATAAGCACTTTCACCGGAGCAAGTAATCGGCTGGAGAAGATTTGCGAGACGGAAACAAGTGTCGCTTACAAGGACTTTGCACACTCGCCGTCCAAACTGAAAGCAACCGTCAATGCCGTACGCGAACGTTATCCGGACAAACTGCTGGTGGCTGCGATGGAACTGCATACGTTCTCATCACTTATGGCGGATTTCCTGCCGCAGTACAACGGCTGTATGGCACAGGCGGACAAGGCATTCGTCTATTTCAATCCGAAAGTGATTGAGCATAAACGGCTCACACCGATTACCGCCGATGAAGTTAAACAAGCTTTCGGCACGGATAATGTGGAAGTCTTCACCAGCAGCGAAGCACTCCAAGCCCGCCTGCGGGAAGTGCTAAATCGCCAAATCGTAAATCACCAAATCGTAAATCGCCAAATCGTAAATCAAAATGGTCTGGCGCTTTTGATGATGTCATCCGGCACGTTTGACGGTATTGATGTAAAGGAATTTGCAAAAGAATTACTCCATGGATAAACAGCAGAAACGCGATCACCTGTATATGAAAATGGCACGTACGTGGGCGGAAAATTCCTACTGCGTCCGCCGGAAAGTTGGAGCATTGATGGTCAATCACCAGATGATTATTTCCGACGGTTTCAACGGCACTCCTTCCGGCTTTGAGAACATATGCGAGGACGAGAACAATGTCTCCAAGCCTTATGTGCTGCACGCCGAAGCAAATGCCATCACAAAGGTCGCACGCTCCAACAACTCTGCGGACGGTGCTACGCTGTATGTGACCGCTTCGCCTTGCATGGAGTGCTCCAAACTGATTATCCAGTCCGGCATCAAGCGCGTAGTCTATGGCGAAAAGTACCGTCTGATGGATGGTGTAGCACTGCTTGAACGCGCTGGCATAGAAGTTGTATATCTTCCTTTCGAAGACTAAAAACTTGAACAACATGAAAAAGTACATTCTCCCGACCGTTACCGTAGTTTGCCTCCTGGTAGGTTTTCTGCTCGGCAATGCCATCAGCAACAAGGCAAACGCACAGCGTTTTTACATCCAGAACGGACAACTCTTTGCCCAGCCGGAATCCAAAGTGGACCACTTGCTGCAACTCATGCAGTCTGCGTATGTGGACGAACTGAACATGGATTCCATTACGGACGAAGCCATGACCGAAATCATCAAGAAACTCGACCCGCATTCTGCCTACATTCCGAAGGAAGACCTTGACTTGGTTAATTCCGAGCTGTCGTCCTCTTTCTCCGGCATAGGTGTCCAGTTCACCATTCAGAACGACACGATTAACATTGTAGCAGTCATTTCCGGTGGTCCGAGCGAAGGAGTAGGCGTACTTGCCGGTGACAAGATTATTCAGGTCAATGACAGCAACTTCACCGGCAAAGGCATCAACAACGAAAAAGTGATGCACACGCTTCGCGGCGAGAAAGGTACACAGGTTACTATCGGTGTCAAGCGTGCCGGAACACCCGAACTGCTGAAATACACCATCACCCGTGGTGATATTCCGGTACATTCCGTGGATGCCAAATTCATCATCGAACCGGTCAAAGGCAAAGACAAAATCGGCTTTATCCGTGTCAACAAGTTCGGTGCGGAAACGTACAACGAGTTCATTCAGGCACTTGCACAACTCCAGTCGCAGGGAGCCAAGAAATACATTGTGGATCTGCGCGAGAACTCCGGCGGATATATGGATCAGGCAATCAAGATGTGCAACGAGTTCCTCAAAGCAGGTGATCTCATCGTTTATGCCGAAGGTCGTGCTTATCCGCGCTACGACGCCAAAGCAAATGGCGGCGGACGATTCAAGAACGTGCCGCTGGTAGTGCTCATTGACAACTTCTCCGCTTCCGCTTCCGAGATTTTCTCGGGTGCCATGCAGGACAATGACCGTGCTACTATCATCGGTCGCCGCTCATTCGGAAAAGGTCTCGTACAGCAGCAAATGCCTTTCTCGGACGGTTCGGCGGTACGTCTGACCGTTGCACGCTATTACACACCGTCTGGCCGCTGCATCCAGAAGCCTTATACGATGGGAGATCAGGAGGATTACGAGAAAGACCTGATGGACCGCTATGAAAACGGCGAGTTCTTCTCCGCAGACAGTATTCATCTTCAGGACAGCACGGTTTATTACACCAAGTCCGGACGCAAGATGTACGGTGGTGGCGGAATCATGCCGGATATCTTTGTCGGTCGTGACACAACGCTCAATACCGCTTGGTACAACAAGTGCGTCAACCACGCTTATACCTACCAGTTTGCATACCAATACACGGACAGGCACCGCAAGGAACTGGAGAAGTTCAAGGACTGGCAGGCACTGGAAAAGCACCTCAAATCCGCCAACTGGCTGCCTGAGTTTGTGGCTTTCGCGAAGAACAAAGGCGTGGAGCCTGACCAGGCACAGATTGCCAAATCGAAACCGTTGCTGGAGCGTCTGGTCAATGCGTATATCGTCCGCAATATCCTCGGTGACGACGGTTTCTTCCCGCTCTATGAACGCGATGACGAAATAACCAAACGTGCCATCGAATTTCTCAACAAATGAGAAAAATGTGCAAATGTGAAAATGAGAAAATGTAAAAATGATAAAATGAAAATCATTGCCCCTTCCGTTTTGAGTGCCGACTTTGGCGACCTCAGACAAGACATTGAAATGCTCAACCGCAGTGAAGCCGAATGGATTCATGTGGATGTGATGGATGGCACGTTTGTGCCGAATATATCGTTCGGTTTTCCTGTCATGGAGCCGCTGCACAAGTATGCCACCAAACCGTTGGACGTGCACCTGATGATTGTTCATCCCGAGAAGTATGTGGAGCGTTTCTGCGATGCCGGTGCATGGTCGGTAGGTTTCCATTTGGAAGCGGTGGAAGACCCGATGCCGATTCTTCAGCTCATCCGCAACAAAGGTGTACGTACCTGCCTCACCATCAATCCCGATATTGATGTCAAGCGTCTGGATCCGTATCTCGGTGAAGTGGACATGGTGTTGCTGATGTCTGTATTTGCAGGTTTTGGCGGACAGAAGTTCATTCCCGAAACGATGGACAAACTCCGCTATGTACGCCGCCAGATTACCGAACGCGGACTCAACACGCTCGTTGAAATCGACGGTGGCGTGAACATCGACAATGCCTGTGAACTCTTCGAAGCCGGAGCCGATGTGCTTGTAGCAGGTTCGGCGGTGTTCAAAGCCAAAGACCCGGAACAGGCGATTCATCAAATGCTGCAATAAGATGCGGAACTGGTTGCAAGTCCATCCGTTTGTGGTGCTCTTGCTGCCACTCATAGCCGGTATTTTGCTCTGCAATTATACCGGCTTTCCTTTTGACTTGCAGCACAAGAAACAAGCAGATTTCCCCGATTTCACCGGCACTTATGAGGCAATAATTCAAGATTATCCTGTCGAGAAATCCAAGACTTTCCGCTACACCGCACGGATTGGCAATCGCGATATTTATCTCTATCTCCATAAAGATTCCACGCGCATTTTTCCCGAAGCCGGTGATGTTCTTTCCGTCCGCACACGTATAAAAATGCCCGATTCCATCGGTACTTTTGACTACGGAACCTATCTGCGGCGACAGGGAATTATGGGACAGGCATATGCCGCTTCCGCGCACTGGCAGATAATCGGTCACACGAATGGCGGGATTCTGGTGTTTGCTCGTCGGTTGCAGCACCGGCTCATCGAACGTTACCGCGAACTCGGTATATCCGGTGCGGAATTGGGCACGCTGTCCGCACTGACGCTTGGTTATCGCGAAGACCTTGATCCCGACATCAAACGTTCGTTCCGTCGTTCCGGCGCCGCTCATGTGTTGGCGGTCAGCGGACTGCATACCGGCATTATCTATACCGTTGTGCTCGCGCTGCTTACCGGATTCGGTTACTGGAAACCGCTTTATGAAGAGCGCAAACGCCGGATGGTTAACGGATTGGTTGTAATAACTGCCATGGCGTTTTATGCGCTGCTGACCGGTCTTTCTCCATCGGTTTGCCGAAGCGTGCTTATGCTCAGCATTATCGAGTATGCCTATATGTCGTACCGCCGACCGACTGCCGTCAACACCATTGCTGCTGCCGCATTCTTTATTCTTGCCTTCCGTCCAAACGACCTCTTCTCCGTCAGTTTCCAACTTTCCTTTGCAGCAGTTATTTCGATTATGATTTTCGTACCTCTTTTCAAACAAATAATTCCTTTGCCAAACAGACGCTGGACCAAACCACTCCGAGATACGCTTAACATTGTTTCAGTCTCTCTTGCTGTCCAAATCGGTACGCTTCCTCTCTCCTTGTACTATTTCCACCAGACCTGCAACTATTTCATTCTCACCAACGTGGTGGTTATTCCGCTGGCTTTAGTCATTACGCTTCTTGCCTTTGCAACGCTCACCATCGGCTGGATTCCGTTTGTCGGAACGGTCCTTGCTTTTCCGTTGAAATGGCTCGTTTGGGCACTCAATTATTATACCGCGTTCATCGAATCTCTTCCGGGTGCTTTTGCAAGTTTTTAGCATACCGACCAGAAAAAAATACCGATTCGCTTGCATATATGCGCAAAGATGTGTACCTTTGCAGCGCGAAAGCAATTTGACAGCAACATGAAACAGTACGCACTATCAGAAATCTGCGATTTCATCGGGCAACTCATCGCCATGGAGACCGAAACTTACTGGGTTCGCGCAGAGATTGCATCCGTCAGTGAGAAAGGCGGACATTGTTACCTTGACTTGGTCGAAAAAGCCGAGACAGGACTGCTTGCCGCCAAACTCCGTGCCACCTGTTGGGCAAACGTCTATACCATGCTGCGGCCATACTTTGAACAGGAGACCGGTTCACGCCTTCAGGCAGGTATGCAGATACTCGTTGAAATCGAGATAAATTTCCATTCTGTCTATGGTTTAAGTGCCAATATTCTTGACATTGACCCGAAATATACGGTCGGAGACCTTGCGCGTCAGCGGCAGGAAACGATTGCGCGTCTGCAAAAGGACGGAGTAATGGACATGAACAAAGCGCTTGAGCTGCCGACGATTGTCCGCCGGATTGCTGTCATTTCCGCCGAGACTGCCGCTGGATTCGGCGATTTCTGCCATCAGCTCCAGTCGAACTATCATTTTGAAACGACGCTTTTTCCGGCTGTCATGCAAGGCGAACATGCCGCACAATCCATCATCGCCGCACTCATGCAAATAAATGAACAAATGAGCAAATGGGAAAATGAAAAAATGGGAAAATATAAAAATGAGAAAATGGAAAAATGCGAAAATCCCTTTGATGTTGTAGTTATAATCCGTGGCGGCGGAGCCACAACCGACCTCACGTGCTTTGACGACTATAATCTGTGCAGCCATTGTGCCCAGTTCCCGTTGCCGGTCATTACAGGAATCGGTCACACCCGCGATGTCAGCGTGCTGGATATGGTGGCGTTCCGGGCATTGAAGACACCGACTGCCGTAGCGCAGTTCTTCATTGACGGACGCGAGCAGCAGGCATTGCGTATTCAGGAACTGGCACGGCGTTTGAAGCAAACCGCGGAGCGGCAGATTATGATTCGCCGCCACCGGCTCGAACTGCTTGCGGAACGCATCAGGATGCACTCTCCCGAACGCATTTACCGTATGGGTTATTCGCTGGCAACGGTCAATGGCAAGGTCGTCCGTTCCGCTGCCGATCTCCATTCCGGCGACGTTCTCACCACTCACCTCTCCGATGGCTCCGCCACTTCCGTAATACAATAAAAGTGCGGTTTCCACCTTCCACCTTCCACCGTACACCTTCCACCGTACACCTTACACCTTACACCTTACACCATACACCATACACCATACACC
>CAJOFT010000068.1 GCA_905234025.1 Paludibacteraceae bacterium | reverse complement strand
TGCACTTAACAATCCCGTTGCACCATGGTATTCCTATCGTAGCTCTATTACCTCCGTAAACTTGCCCAAAGGACTTACTTCAATTGGAGCTTGCGCCTTTGTACATTGCACTGGTTTAACGTCTATTTCGATACCGAAATCTGTTACAACCATTTGCGGAGGAGCATTTTATGAATGTACCGCTCTCTCATCGGTTAGTATCCCCAACTCTGTTACTTCGATTGGTTGGTCTGCTTTTCTTGGATGTTCTGCATTGACATCAATTTCTATTCCGAATTCTGTAACAACCATTGAACGTGCTGCTTTCTCAAAATGTTCCGGATTAACATCGGTCTCTATTCCTAATTCCATTACTTCAATTAGTCAAGAGGTTTTCGCAAACTGTACAAACCTGATTTCCGTTTCTATACCAACCTCTGTCACAAAGATTGGCACATCCGCTTTTTGGGGATGTTCTGCTTTAGCATCTGTTTTAATTCCGGAAGCTGTTACGTCAATTGGTGCAGGTGCCTTTTATGAATGTACCAGTTTAATATCAGCAACCATTCCAAGTAGTATTACAACCATTGAAACCGGAGCATTTTACAGAGTTCCTAATATCATATATTCAGGAATGGCTTCAGGAAGTCCGTGGAAAGCGCGCAGTGTAAATGGTTTTGTAGATGGGCAACTTGTATATAAGGATGACTCAAAGACACAATTATTGGCATGTTCTTCTTCTGCAAATGGTGGAATTTCTATTCCGAACACCGTTACTTCAATTGGCGAAGTTGCTTTTTGGAAATGTACAGGCTTAACTTCTATTACGTGTGAGGCCATAAATCCACCCGAATGTGCATATGAGAGTGATTATGAATTCGAAGTATTTTATGACGTGGACAAATCCATTCCTCTGTATGTCCATGCCAGTAGTATAGGTGCTTACCAACTAGCTGATCAATGGAAAGATTTTTCTAATATCAAAGCCATTCCAGAAACCGATATGTATTCTTCTATAGGTGACAACGAAGACAATCATGCTAAAAAGATCGTAAACGGAACATTTTACATTCTCCGTAATGGCAAGACCTATACTTTGCATGGGCAGGAAGTAAAATAGTACTACAACGGTTTTATGACGTACGACGTGCACCGTTGTGCACCGTGGGCTGAATAAAAAGGTGGCTAACCTCTAGGTAACGTCAGGGTAACCGCAAGGTCGAACTGCCAAATTGGCAGACGACATCTGCCAAATACGACAAATAATATAATTATTATCCTTTGGCACGGAATTTGACGATATTTTGATGTGCGATAAGGCATAAACGTTTAATGAATTAGCGAATTAACGTTTAACGAATTAACAAATTAGTGTTTAACGATTTAACATTTAACAAAATATACTATGAACGTAAAACCTTTAGCAGACAGAGTACTGGTAAGACCGGTAGCTGCCGAAACAACCACCGCTGCGGGCATAATCATTCCTGACAGCGCAAAAGAAAAACCCTTGCGCGGCGAAGTGCTTGCCGTCGGCAACGGAACAAAAGACGAACAAATGGTACTCAAACAGGGTGACCAGATTCTTTACGGCAAATACGCCGGCACAGAAATCGAAATCGATAACGAGAAACTGCTTATCATGCGCCAATCCGACGTTTTGGCAGTTGTGTGCTAACCCTTTAACATTTTACAACTATGGCAAAAGAACTTATGTACAATATTGAGGCGCGTGACGCCCTCAAACGCGGTGTGGACCAATTGGCAGATGCAGTAAAAGTGACCCTCGGTCCCAAAGGTCGCAATGTGATTATCGAAAAGAAATACGGTGCGCCGCAAATCACCAAAGACGGTGTGACCGTAGCCAAAGAAATAGAACTTCCCGATGCACGTGAGAACCTCGGTGCACAACTTGTCAAAGAAGTAGCTTCCAAGACCGGCGATCAGGCAGGTGACGGCACAACAACCGCAACCGTTCTGGCACAAGCCATCGTTGGCGTAGGTCTGAAGAACGTGACCGCAGGTGCTAATCCGATGGACCTCAAACGCGGTATTGACAAAGCTGTCAGCGCCGTTGTGAAGAACATCAAAGAGCAATCCGAAGTAGTCGGCAATGACTTTGACAAGATTGAGCAAGTGGCAACCATCTCCGCCAACAACGATGCAGAAATCGGCAAACTAATTGCCGACGCCATGCGCAAGGTTTCCAAAGACGGTGTCATCACCATCGGCGAAGCCAAAGGTATGGACACAACCATTGAAGTCGTACAAGGCATGCAGTTTGACCGCGGTTATATCAGCCCGTACTTCGTAACGAACACCGAGACCATGGAAGTGGAAATGGACAAGCCGTACGTGCTTATCCACGACAAAAAAATATCCAACCTCAAGGAACTGCTTCCGGTTCTCGAACCCGCCGTACAAAGCGGACGTCCGTTGCTGATTATTGCGGAGGATGTGGACAGCGAAGCCCTTACAACATTGGTTGTAAACCGTCTTCGCGCACAACTGAAGATTTGCGCCGTCAAGGCTCCAGGCTTCGGCGACCGCCGCAAAGAAATGCTTGAAGACATCGCTATCCTTACCGGTGGAACGGTTATCAGCGAAGAAAAAGGCATCAAATTGGAGCAGGCAACACTGGATATGCTCGGTACCGCCGAAAGCATTACTGTCAACAAAGACAACACAACCATTGTCAACGGTGCCGGTGACAAAGAAGCCATCGCAGCACGCGTGGCACAAATCAAAGCACAGATTGCAGCCACGAAGTCTTCTTACGACAAAGAGAAACTGCAAGAGCGTCTTGCCAAACTCGCAGGCGGTGTAGCACAACTCAATGTCGGTGCCGCTTCCGAAGTAGAAATGAAGGAGAAGAAAGACCGCGTGGATGACGCATTGAGCGCAACGCGTGCGGCTATCGAAGAAGGTGTAGTTCCCGGCGGAGGTGTAGCTTACATCCGTGCACAGGCTGCTCTTGAGAGCCTCAAAGGCGAAAACGAGGACGAACAAACCGGTATCGAGATTGTACGCCGTGCAATTGAAGAACCGCTGCGCCAGATTGTTGCCAACGCAGGCAAAGAAGGTGCCGTTGTCGTGGACAAGGTTCGCGCAGGCAAAGCCGACTTCGGTTACAACGCCCGCACGGACGAATTCCAGAACCTCAAGGCAGCCGGTGTGGTTGATCCCGCAAAGGTAACCCGCGTGGCACTGGAGAACGCCGCTTCGATTGCAGGCATGTTCTTGACAACCGAGTGCGTTATCACCGATAAGAAAGAGGAGAATCCCGCTCCAGCAATGCCGGCCGGAGGTATGGGCGGAATGATGTAATAAGGCATAAAAACCATACTTTACCAAAAAAGTGCGAAAAACTCGCACTTTTTTTTGCATATATGCAAAATAATTCGTACCTTTGCGCGTTTTTTGAATATATTGTAGAAATCATGAGAAACAAACCTCTTTTTTTGCTCGCAATGGTCATGCTGGTGACAGCCGGCAGTTATGCCTCTATTCCTGACAATTATTACAGCAGTGTGGACACAAAGAAAGGTCCCGACAACATTCTGAAAGCGCTGAACGACATCATCAAAGGTCATAACGTAATCAGTTACGATGGCTTGGAGCCGTATTACCAGCGCACGGACTTCCGCGCGGATTCGCTGTGGGATATGTATTCCACCTGCCACTTTACGATGGCGGAAGCCAACAAGGCACAGAAAGCCCTTTGCGACGGTTGGAACAAAGAGCACGTGGTTTGCCAATCATGGCTTGGCAGCGGTCCGATGGTTTCAGACCTTTACAATGTATATCCTACGGATGCGCGCGTCAATAACCTGCGTTCAAACTATCCGTATGGCGTTGTGGCAAACAACAAGGGCTTCAGCAAAGACCCTGACCATCATGCATTGGGCAAACTTGGAACCAGTGCCATTGCCGGTGGCGGAGATGTGGTTTATGAACCGGATGACCAATACAAAGGCGACTTTGCACGGACATACTTTTATATGGTTGCGCGTTATCGCGACAACACGCTCAACGACGGAAAAGGTTCGGTCATGTTTACAAGCAACCCGACCAATCTGACGGACTACAGCCTCTCTTTCCTGCTGAAATGGCACCGTGAGGATCCTGTTTCAGAAAAAGAGATTGCGAGAAACGATTCGGTTTATGCCATTCAGCACAACCGCAATCCGTTCATCGATTATCCCTATCTTGTGGAATATATCTGGGGAGACCTGAAAACAACAGCCGTTGACTTCACGCAGCTTGTTTCATCCCAAGACCCTGAGTTTATTCCGAATGTAAGTGACGGGCACACGGAATCCACGGATCCGCTATTGGTCAACTCGACCAAAAGTCTCACCTTCCCTACTCTTCTGGAAGGCGAAGATGCGCATTTGACATTTGATTTCCAAGGCGTTCGTCTGACGCATGACGTCACCGTTTCAATAGCAGGTTCGGATGCTGCCCAGTTCAGTGTAACGCCGACCTCGTTCACGCTGGCGCAGATGCAAGCGCAAAGCAAGCAGACGCTGAAAGTGACGTATAAACCAACAACTAACGCAATACATAACGCAGAATTGATGATAACTTCCGAAGGAGCCAATACGTTGCAAATCAACTTGGCGGGAGCTTGTGCGGTAGAAGCACAACTGCTGTGGATTGCCAATTGCGAAGAATATGAAGCCGGTGAACAGGACAAGACATTGCCTGTCGGCAAACAAATAGAGCATTTGCCAGAAGCACCGGAATCATGCTCCGAAACCAGCAAACAGTTTGTCGGCTGGAGCCAGACACAAATCACAGGCACAACGGATGAAGTTCCCAGTGATCTGTTCTCCGATGTTTCGGAAGCACCGGTGGTCAATGGCGATATGATTTTCTTTGCCGTATTCGCACGCCTGACAGAAGAAGGTTCCGACACGCCGGAAAGCATTAACTGGACAGTGAATAACGCTACAGGATGGACTGAAAACGGCATGGCAGACAAAGGTTCGTATAAAGTCTTTGTTACAAATGCTACGCTTACCTCGCCCGAAATAGATTACAGCACGCTGAAATCTGTCACATTCAATGCCAGAACCTACGGAGGCACGCAATATAACGTAATTGAAATTAAGGCAGACGGCAAAACAATCGGTTCCGTTGACGCAGGAAACAGTTCCCTCAGCAATGTGGAATGGACCAACACGCAGGAACTGACCGGAAAAGGGACACTGGTATTCAGCAGCAATGCATCCACGTGCACGACAAAAAACGGTCCCGGTGTTGCAAGCATCACCATCAAATCTGCCGGCATCAAATATACTTACGACCAATACTTGACATCTTGCGACGAGGCATGCGATATTACTCCCGAGCCGCAGGCAATTGAAAACGCCACTACCCGACCGGCAGCCGTCAAAGTGCTTGTCAACGGACAGCTGTACATTATCGCGGGTGAACATATGTATAATATATTAGGACAGGAAATACAATGAACCGGTTTATAAACATGCTAATTGCAATGCTTGTGCCGTCACTGATTGGATGCGGCGGCAACCAGAAAGTGCAGGATGTCCCTGAAGAGATTTATGCCTGCCCTATGCCCGGTACACTTGAAGCGGACGATGAACCGGTCGAAAACGATTCCATCGTCATTGAACCTGACACCATTCAAAACAACAAACATATAAACAAACAAAAACATGGAAGAAAAACTGAACCTGTTGGCTGATTTTCCTGCCATCTCAACCAAAGAGTGGAAGGACAAAATCATCACCGACCTCAAAGGCGCCGACTTCGACAAGAAACTGGTTTGGCGCACGCCGGAAGGGTTTAATGTACAACCTTTCTACCGCCAGGAAGACCTGCGCGGACTGAAAACGACCGTTTCCGCACCCGGACAATTCCCCTACGTGCGTGGAACGCGAACCAACAACGAGTGGTACATCCGCCAGAACATCTGCGCGTGCGAGAACCCGCGTAAAGCGAACAAACTCGCCCTCGATGTCCTCAACAAAGGTATCACCTCGCTCGGATTCTGCCTCAATGCAGAAAAACTCAACTACCGCTACATCAAGAACCTCATGAAGGACATTGATGCACGCGCAATTGCTGTTAACTTCACCATCTGCCCCTGCAAAGCGGATCAGTTGGCGGATATCCTCGTCCGTTACTACGGACGCTGCGGCTATGACTTCAAGGCTGTTTATGGCTCAATCAACGTCGACCCGATCAAGGGCATGCTCCTCAAGGGCAAAGACCTCAGCCGCGAACAGATTGCCGAGAAACTCGTCGCTACTGTCAACGCATGCAAGACCCTCGTTAACTACCGCGTGGTCGGCGTGAACTCCGTCATCCTCAACAACTCCGGTGCTTACTGCGCACAGGAACTCGCTTATGCCCTCGCGTGGGGAGCTGAGTACATGACGATGCTCACCGAAGCCGGCATACCCAACTACCTCGCTGCCCGCGAGATTCGCTTCAACATGGGTATCGGTGGTAACTACTTCATGGAAATCGCTAAGTTCCGTGCAGCTCGTCTGCTTTGGGCGAAGATTGTTGAGGCATACAAAGCCCCGATCTTCACGCACGCACTCAAAGAGGCTGCGAAGATGAACGTCTGCGCTGAGACATCGCGCTTCAACATGACCATCTTCGATGCTTACGTCAACCTCCTCCGCTCGCAGACTGAGACGATGTCTGCTGCCCTTGCAGGTGTGGACGAGATCGTCGTTACGCCGTTTGACGTCACCTACGAACGCCCGACGGAGTTTGCAGAGCGTATCGCTCGTAACCAGCAGCTCCTGCTCAAGGAAGAAGCGCACTTCGACAAGGTCGTTGACCCTGCTGCCGGTTCGTATTACCTCGAAAACCTCACCAACAGCATCGCTGCTGAGGCTTGGAAGCAGTTCCTCGCTATCCAAGAGCAGGGTGGGTTCTTCCAGATGGTTAAGGATGGCAAGGTACAAGACGCTGTAGCGACTAACCTCAAAGCCCGTCTCGGTGACGTGGCTAAACGCAAAGAGACGCTCCTTGGCTCGAACCAGTTCCCGAACTTCACCGAGAAAGCCGCGAAGAAGATTAAAGATAACGCCGGTGCTTGCAGCTCTATTTGCAAATGCAAGGATAAGAAAGCTGCTAAGCCCTCTTGTGGTTGCAATAAACAAGGCGAAGCCTGCTTACCGACTCTTCCCGTTGCTCGTGCTGCCGAAGAGTTCGAGCAACTCCGTCTCGAAACGGAAGCCGCTAAGCATCAGCCTGTTGCCTTCATGCTCACTATCGGTAACCTCGCGATGCGTATTGCCCGTGCCCAGTTCAGCTGTAACTTCCTCGCTTGTGCAGGATACAAGGTCATCGACAATAACGGCTTCAAGTCCGTTCACGACGGTATCAAGGCTGCTCGTAAGGCCAAAGCCGATATCATCGTACTCTGCTCGTCCGATGATGAATACGCTACGTTTGCTCCGCAAGCATGGCTTGAACTCGAAGGGGCACGTGAGATGTTTATCGTTGCAGGTGCGCCCGCTTGCATGGAAGACCTCCAGAAGCTCGGCATATCCAACTTTATCCACGTTCGCTGCAACGTTCTCGAAACACTCAAATCGTTTAACCAACAACTCTTAAATAAGTAAAACTATGAAGCCTAATTTCAAAGACATAAACATTAAGAAAGTGGCTGCAACCAAAGTTGTTGGTCCGAATGTAGCCGACTGGCAGACGCCCGAACTCATCGACGTCAAGCCCGTTTATACCAAAGAAGACCTCGAAGGAATGGAGCACCTGAACTACGCTTCCGGTATTCCTCCCTTCCTCCGTGGCCCGTACAGCGCGATGTACCCGCTCCGCCCCTGGACCATTCGTCAGTATGCCGGATTCTCCACAGCGGCCGAGTCTAACGCTTTCTATCGCCGTAACCTCGCTTCCGGTCAGAAAGGTCTGTCCGTAGCATTCGACCTCCCGACACACCGCGGATATAATGCCGATAACATGCGTGTCGTTGGTGACGTAGGTAAAGCCGGCGTAAGTATCTGCTCACTCGAGGATATGAAAGTCCTCTTTGCAGGTATTCCTTTGAATAAGATGTCCGTCTCCATGACCATGAACGGCGCCGTGCTGCCGATCCTCGCGTTCTATATCAACGCAGGTCTTGAGCAACTGGAGGAGATGGCAGGTACCATCCAGAACGATATCCTCAAGGAGTTCATGGTGCGTAACACCTATATCTACCCGCCTAAGTTCTCCATGAAGATCATTGCCGACATCTTCGAATATACCTCGCAGAACATGCCTAAGTTCAACTCCATCTCTATCTCCGGTTACCACATGCAGGAAGCAGGTGCTACCGCCGATATCGAGCTCGCTTACACCCTTGCAGACGGTATGGAATACCTCCGCGCAGGTGTCAATGCCGGCATGTCCGTCGATACCTTCGCGCCGCGTCTGTCGTTCTTCTGGGCTATCGGTATGAACCACTTCATGGAGATTGCTAAGATGCGTGCCGGACGTATGCTCTGGGCGAAGATTGTTAAGTCCTTCGGCGCTAAGAATCCGAAGTCTATGGCTCTTCGTACCCACTGCCAGACTTCCGGTTGGTCACTTACAGAGCAAGACCCGTTCAATAACGTTGGCCGTACTTGTATCGAAGCTATGGGTGCTGCACTCGGTCATACCCAGTCGCTCCACACCAATGCGCTTGACGAGGCTATCGCACTGCCGACAGACTTCTCTGCTCGTATTGCGCGTAACACCCAGATTTACATCCAAGAGGAAACCAAAGTCTGCAAGGAGATTGACCCATGGGCTGGTTCGTACTATGTAGAGTCTCTGACCAAAGAGATTATGGACAAAGCTTGG
>CAJOFT010000067.1:8534-9996 GCA_905234025.1 Paludibacteraceae bacterium | reverse complement strand
ATCGTTCTTGAGATAATCCACAGCCACTTCGGAATAGTCAAGCTTGGTCAGATATTGCGAGCTCTTGTTTTCCTGACCGGTTGTATAAACCCAGCTACCGTTCTGGAACAGACCATCGGGAACATAACTGCTGTAATAGCCGCCTTCTCCTTCCTCGTCGGTCTCATAGGTATAAATATGAACAACAGCACCCGTTACATCAGCAGCGGCTTTCTTGAAATACTCGGAAAGCTTCGTCGAGTTCTCCTCGTTGTAAGCCTCAATGACTTTCTTCATGTTAGCAACATAATCAGCAGTATTCAACGCACCAGGAATAGTCTGATGAACAGTATCCTTGTTTACATAGTAAGCACCCAGTGTCCAGGTGATGATTTTATAGTTGCCCATGTCTGCAACGAACTTTGCATTATCCTTGTTGTCTTCAACGGCTGCCAACATAATTCTGGTGTTCCACTCAGCCAAAGCACCAATTTCCGTGCCACCGAGGTAACCATCGTTCTGATAACCGAAGCCCTCGCGAACTCCATGTCAGCAAATGTCACTTTCAGGTCTCCCCACTCATCATCTTTATAGGTTGCATAAACGAGATTCGTACTATCGATCTCATAACCATAGATGAAGCAATCGGTAAAGTTAATTGTTTCTTCCCAAGAAGTAACTTTAACTTTGCAAGAAGCCTTCTTGCCACCAGCTTCCAAATTAATGGTAGCTTCACCGTTGTTCAATGCCGTAACGGTACCGTTCGAAGCAACGGTAGCCACTTCTTCATCAGAAGACGACCATTTGAGGGTCACCTTCGCACCCTTCGGTGCATACACAGCGTCCAGACGAACAGACTCACCGGCTGTCATCGTCAACGAAGCAGGTTCAATCGAAAGTGAGGTCAGAGTCTCACCACCTTCTGAAGGATTTTCAGGATCCTCCTTGTCTTTTTTACATCCACTAAAGGCAACTGCAAGTGCCAGTAATGCGATTCCAAAATACAACTTTTTCATACTTTTTTGTTTTTAATTTGGTTAATAATTTTGTTAATTAACTTCCAGACTAAATGTTTGGATTTTTGTTATTATTAGTTGTCAATCTCCGGGTTATATGTAGCCTCCGAAGACGGAATGTTAATGTTGAAGTACGGTTCGCTTGCCTTAATGGGAGTTCCGGGCCTCGAATCGTGGTTTGATCCGCGTTTTGTTTCCTTGGTCAAGCGGCGGAACGTCTGCAAACCATAACCTTCACCCCACATCTCCACGCGCCAGTTATAAGTAATCGCCTTGAGAATATCCTCTCCTGCAAGTCCGGTGATATAGGTGTTATAATCCGCCTTTGAGTCCGGATATTTCGGGTTCAGGCGCTCGTCAAGAATGGACTTGAGGTAGCTCTTGGCATCGTCCGGTTTGTTGAGGAAATAACTTGCCTCTGCCGCGATGAGGAACATAGATTCAAAGCGCATAAAGACATTATCACT
>CAJOFT010000067.1:0-8369 GCA_905234025.1 Paludibacteraceae bacterium | reverse complement strand
GTGTCACCAGCCCATGCATAACTATAGCTATGGATATCAACCTGTCCGAACCAAGATTTCAAGCCGCCGGATGTCTCCGTAACGACCTTCTGTCCCCACATCCAACTCGGGTCCTCCACGTTGTTGAATCCTGTGGAATAGAGGTTATCATTCTTGATAATCTGGAACTTACCATTCTTAATCACAGCGTCCGCGTGATCGTGTGCTTTCTGGTAGTATTCCTTATCCTTTCCTGAATCCGCATAATACGGTGCCGCGTTGAGGTAAGCGTAAGCCAACAAGCCACGTGCTACATCAACATTGATTTTCAGTTTTGAATCGCGTTCATATTCCGAGTTCTCCAATTCCTTATAGCGTACGGCGAACTCCTCAAAGAGTTTTACGGAATTTTCCAAATCCTTGAAGACTTGGGTGTAAACCTCATTCGAGTATGCAATACGCTGCGGGACTTCGATGTTCGCCTCCGTATATACCGGGCAGCACGGATATGTCATAACAGTGAAACCCTCCATATACTCACTTTCCAATACGGGCGTGTACCAACGCGCCAAGTTCGCATAGCAGTAACCGCGCATAGCGAGTGCCTGTGCCAACCAGAGTGCATAATTGGTATCTTCCAGAGAATATGTACCTTTCGCCGCCGTGGAAGGATAACCGTTCTTGGCAACCTTTGCCATAATATCCCCGCTTGCCGTATTGATATTGCGAATTACAATATTGGCATTACGGAGCATCTTGTAGTAGAATCCCCAAATCGTACCAGTACGGTTATAGGTTAACATCTGTTCATCCTGATAGAGCCAGCCGTAGGTCTTGTTCGTAACGGCAATATCGGCACAGAGGATGTCTCCCCAGAGGTCAATACTGCGTTGTCCGAACTCGTCATGGTCATCCGAGTTCATTGTATAAATCATGGAGTAGAGACCGTTGAGGCTGCTCTCCAGTTTTTCACTGCCCAATTTGTCATACTGGCTTTGAGATATACTTCCACCCGCATACTCACGTGCGAGGAAACTGTCTGCGCAAGAAGTAAACAGGCAAGCGACCAAAACTATTGCAATAAAACCTTTTTTCATACTTTGTTCTCCTTTCATACATTAGAATTGCACCTTGAGACCACCGATAATAGTTGAGAGCGGCGTATATTGATACGAGTCAGACGATCCTGAGAGGCTGACCATCGGGTTGTAACCCTTACGCGCTGTCGCAATAGCGAGGTTGTCACCCTGTACATAGACCTCAAGCCGTTTGAGTTTGATTTTCTCAATCCACTTCTTCGGGAACTTGTAACCTAAACGCACGCTGTTCAGGCTAAGGAACGAGTTGCTGGTGAGGAAGCGGTCTGAAGAATAATTGGTATAGGGGTCAATACCATTGTTCAGACGCGGGACATTGGTGTCACGGTTATCTTCCGTCCACATATTTCTCATATCCACATGCCAGTTGTAGTTACCCACTTTGTCGTTACCCATCAACATAGCGTAGGTATTATCATAACCATAACCACCGATACGGTAACTGCACGAAGCGCTGAATGTGAAACCATAGGCTTCCAAGTCAATACCGAAACCACCGTCCAGTGCAGGTTCAGCCGTATATCCTTTGAAATCCGCACCGCAATATGCCCAATCGGTAGTATGCACGGTATCAATATTTGCGTTCGGGTGCTTCTGGCGATAATCATACACATTCGAAATATAGTTGGGTCCGTCCTCAACGAGCAAGGCGTTTTTGGAACCGAAGGTGCCTTTGTCTTTGTCATAGTAACCTACATAAACCGCTTCACCAGTGTTCGGGTCAACCCCTACATATTCCGTCAATTGATACTCAAGGATACTATGTCCCACTGCCAGACCGGCATTGGTGGTCATTTCTTCGTCCGACTCGATATACTTCGGGAGAGCCAAGATCTCGTTGTGATAGTATCCACCGTTGAGACGGATATCCAATTTCACGTTACGCGTATCCACGGCGTGTACATCAAACTGGAATTCCACACCCTGGTTAGCCATCTTGACATCATTGATATAGATGTACGAGTAACCAAGCGAAGGTGCATTATAACGCGGGTACAACATGTGGTCTGTCACCTTATAGAAGTAATCCAACTCCACATCCCACCATTTGCCAAGCGAGAATTCGAGACCGACGTCAACCATAGACGTACGTTCCCATGTCAGTTCCTCATTGCCTTTGTACGACCAAACGTAACCGATTTGTCCGTCCACATATTCTACCGAATAATGGTCCTGCCATAGGTCAGAGGAAATACCTTCGTTACCCAACATACCCCAGCTGGCACGGAGTTTACCGTCCTTGAGGAGGTTGACATTCTCCATGAAGCGTTCGTTGGTAAACATCCAAGCCGCACCTACAGAACCAAAGTGTCCCCAACGATGTCCTTTTGCGAATTTACTGGAACCGTCGGCACGGTAGTTAGCCGTAACCATATAGCGCTCGTTGTAGGTGTAGTTAGCCTGTGCCAAGTAACTTTCCAATGCTTCCTGCCGTGTGTAGGAATCCATGTAGGTCATTTGCACGGCATTACCCCACTCCAAACCAGCCGGATCAGCAATACGGCTCTTTTGACCACTCATTACCTGATCTATTTCCAATCCTGTTTCGTGACCAGCCATTACGTCGATGGTGTGGTCGCCGATAATCTTGTTGTACTTGAGCAACTCCTTAGCCTCGAAGTACAGGACATTCCGTTGCAATTTAGCAATACGTCCGATATCGGCAGCGTCGCCATAGTACTTATTGGTCAGTTCAGACTGGTTTATTCCGGCATATTGGAGACCGAGATCCACTTCGAGTTTGAGATCCTTGTAGAACTTCACCTCAAAGTTCGCCGTACTGGCTAATTGGTGAACAGTAGATTTCTCCTTGTCATATTTCAGCGCACCGGCAGGGTTGATACCGCTACCGAAGCCACGTCCACCTCCTTTGTGCATACCATAGTCGTACGCATAATCACCGGTTTTCGGGTCCGTTACAATAGAACCGTCCGCGTTATACAGATGCACCGGATAAATCGGCGGGATACCGTTTACGTAGGCAAATCCGTTGTTCATATTATCGCCCTGACCGGGGTTATTCATTGTGGCATAGGTGTATGCCAAGTTCAAGCCACCCTTGAGCCACTTCTTTGCCTGGTGCTCGATATTTCCACGTACGGTGAAACGGTCAAAGTCAGAACCGATATAGTAACCTTCGTCCTTCAGGTAACCGAACGAAGTATAGTACGTGGTCTTATCATTACCACCCGAGATCTTGACGTTGGCACTTGCCTTTTGACCAGTACGGAAGATCGCATCCTCCCAACTAATCATATTCTTGTACGCCTCCTTCATCTGGACATCCTCATAGAAGTGCCCCGTACGGTCGATAAGCGTGCTACCGTCCGCATCCCAGAGGTTGTACATAGCAGGCAGACCTTTGCCCGTCGGGCTAAAGAGAGTTTTGTTGGTCATCTGGAAATGCTGTTGCGGGTCAGTATAATCAAGAGAATTATACAAGCTGCGCCATGCCATTTCAACATACTCCTGCGGGTCTTTGATAACCTCATACATCGGGAGCAAGTGCATATTGGCACCATAGTATGCCTCCACGTCGATCTTGGCTTCCTCGTTGGAGTTACCTTTCTTGGTGGTAATAACGATAACACCGTTGGCACCGCGGCTACCATACAATGAAGTAGCTGTAGCGTCCTTCAAGACCGTTGTAGAAGCGATATCGCTGGGGTCGATCGCCGAAATGTCACCATCGTAGGTCACACCGTCCACAATGTAAAGAGGGGTCGTTTTGGCATGCAACGAGCCAATACCACGGATGTGAATCGTTGCGTTGGTACCAGGCTGACCGGATGTGTTAATCACCTGCACACCAGCCACCTCACCGGCAAGCGCTTTGGAGATTTCAGTCGGGGATTTCTTCTCAATGTTCTCTGCGCTGACAGATTGTGCGGAACCTGCGAACGAGCCTTTGGAGACGTTACCGTAACCGGTAACAACGACCTCCTGAATCACCTCGGAGTTCTCCCTCATAGTGATCCGGATGTTTGACTTCGCAGCCACTTCCTGGTTCTGCATGCCGACGTAACTGATAATCAGTTTAGCGTCATCGGGCACGTCCAATTCAAAATTACCATCGTAGTCGGAGATGGTACCCTGCGTGGAGCCTTTTACCTGAATGCTCGCACCGATTACCGGTTCTCCCTTTTCATCTACTACGACACCGATGACGTGTACATCCGCCCACAAAGCAAGGCTGAAGACCGTTGCGGCAAACAAAGTAGTAAATTTCTTCATCATTCTTTGTACTTTTTAGTTAATACTAATATAATATATATAATGTGTCAAACCAATATGCAGTTACGCACAATTACACAAAAAGCGTGCAAAGGTACGACATTTTTTTGATATACGCAAATAAAAGTACAGAAAAGTGTCAAAAAATATCACTTTTTCACAAATTGTAAGGTTTCAGTGACAAAATTACAGGTAAAAGAGGGTATAAAGTGTATTTTGTGAAAGCAAATCGTTTGCTACATCTTGCAATTTGTCAGCGGTGGTTTGTGCAACTTTGGCAAATGTATCCTGCCAAGCAGGTGCTTCACCATAGTACATCATCTGCTTTGCCATAGCAAGGACGCTGTTTTCCTGGTTTTCTGCGGATATCGCCATCTGTCCGTGCAACTGCGTCAACGCCCGCCGTAACTGAAGCGGTGAGAGTTTATCCTCCCGCAGACGTTTTAGTTCTGCAAGAACGAGCTCCATACACTGGTCGCGGTTAGCTGGTTCGGTAGCAAAATAAATGCTCCAATAACCCGTGTCGGAAAGCGGGACATACTGCGATTCGATGGTATAAACAAGTCCTTTCTGTTCCCGAAGAGAGAGGTTCAGCCGCGAATTCAAGCTACCGCCACCCAGAATATTGTTGAGCAGATACATGGCGAGCTGGTCAGGATGACCAAGCGGATAAGCCTTGCCACCAAGCATGACGTGCGTCTGGTGCGTATGGCGGCGGAAGGAACACTCCTGCGGTGCCGAGTGACCAGCGATGTTTGCAAAAGCACTGCGCTGCGGGAGTTCTGCACTACGGGCTCCGAGCGAGCCGAATTCCCGCTCCGCCATACGGAAAATCTGTTCCGGTCTGATGTTTCCCTGCGAGAACATGACCATTTTATCCGGCGAGAAGCTGTTTACCCATTCCAGCGGATATTGCGGATTCGAGGCAATGGTTTTGAGCGTCTTGCGTTTGCCGAGAATCGGCTGTGCAAGCGGATGACCGGAGAATATGAGGCTCTCAAAATCGTCATAAATGAGTTCGGACGGGCTGTCTTCATAACTCTCTATCTCATCCAAAATGACACCAAGTTCCTTGTCCGTTTCGCGTTTCGGGAACGTCGGACGCAAGACCATGTCCGCCAAGAGCCGGAGTGTCTGACGGTAATGCGCCACCGGCGTTGCAGCGTAGAATGTAGTTTCCTCTTTGGTGGTAAACGCATTGATTTCGCCGCCGATGCCTTCAATGCTGTTAATTATCTGGCGCGCCGTAAGATCATGTCCTGAAGGCGTGCGGCATCCTTTGAACACACAGTGCTCGACGTAATGCGCCAATCCGTTAAGACGCGGCTGCTCGTCACGCGTACCGACACCGATAGAAATTCCGACATACGCAACCTCGGAAGTTGTCATTCTGTGGACAATTTTCAGTCCATTTGGCAAAATTTTATAAAAAGTAGTATTATTTTCTTGCATAGTTCGTTTTTTTGTAGTACTTTTGCAGCCGGATTCCGTTCCGGGTCACCGGCAACAACGGAATTCTGCACCGCGGCATTGGCGGAATTGGTAGACGCGCCAGACTTAGGATCTGGTTCTTCGCAGAGTGTAGGTTCGAGTCCTATATGCCGCACGAGTTATGAGAAAGTACATTTATATCCTATTCATTTTTGCCATAATCCTTGCTTCGTGCAAGACGAACGAGGAACCGCAATCTTCTCCACGCTATGCAATGTCGGAGATGGTTGTCCGTCATGCCGATTCCACCCTGCCCCAAGATACGCTGAAGGTCAAAATGGATGAAGAGGACATTTTGATTGACAGTATATCTGTCGGCGACACCGTTAGCTTCGCCATCCTTTGCAGTGCCGTCACGAACCAACTTACGGCGTTTACCGTGACCAACGACACTGCGGTTTTAGCCATGCGGATGATACTCAACAAGAATCATACCGATGCTTTGGACGCGAGTTCCGATGTCGAGAATTGCCGTCTGGTTTTCAAGCGGGGTTACGGTGCAGCCTCCATTCCTATGGAATATATTGCGCGCAAGTCCGTTACTGCGACATTTTCGTTCAAACTTGAGACCACTTCGGAGTATTCGCCTGCCACGCTGACGTTCAAGCAACCCATCCGATGATTGACCATAGCTAATTGCTGTCCGGCAATTAGCTATTTGTCCTCTTTCTTTGATTCCTGCCAAATGGCTTCCATTTCAGCAAGGGTCATGTCTTTGAGTTTTTTTCCCTGCTCCGTTGCACGTTGCTCCAAATAATTGAAGCGGCGGGTAAATTTCTGGTTCGTCTTTTCAAGCGCATTGTCCGGTTTGAGTTTATACAAGCGCGCAACATTCACCATCGCAAAGAGGAGGTCGCCAAATTCGCGCTCGGCTTTTTCCTGATTGCCGGCACGAAGTTCCGCTTCGAACTCCGCCATTTCCTCCTTGACTTTGTCCCAAACATCCTCGCGCTTCTCCCAATCAAAGCCAACATTAGCGACCTTGTCCTGTATGCGGTAGGCTTTGACGAGTGCGGGAAGTGCTTCGGGAATACCTGCAAGAACGGTTTTGTTTCCGCCTTTTTCCTTGAGTTTGACCTGTTCCCATAATTTGGAGACATCTTCAGCGTTCTTTGCTGCCTCTTCGCCATAGACGTGCGGATGACGGAAAATCAGTTTGTCGCAAAGGCGGTTGCAGACGTCGGCAATGTCGAAATCGCCGGTTTCACTGGCAATCTTGGCATAAAAAATGACATGCAAAAGGACGTCGCCAAGTTCTTTGGAAATTTCTGTCATGTCATGTTTGATGAGTGCCGAAGCCAGTTCGTAGGTTTCTTCTATGGTGTTCTGGCGCAGCGACTCAAACGTCTGCTTGCGGTCCCACGGACATTTCTCACGGAGGTCATCCATGACAGTGAGCAGGCGGTCAAATGCCTTTAATTTTTCTTCTCGCGAGTTTGGCATACTTTTTGTTGTATATTTTTGGCGTATAATTTTTCTATCAGAGGCTTCTCATACTTTTGTCAGCGTCTCCTCCCCTTAATCTAACGTGAATCTATCGAGAATCTATCGTGAGTCTTTCGTGAATTTTTCGACAATTTTTCGTCGCAGCCTTAGTTCAGGAAGGTAACTGGCAGAGTTGCATTTCACCATTTTTGTCAAGTTTGGCGTATGTGAACAATTTGAAGCAATCTCCCAAAATGAGTACCCGTGAATCCGGCGTAATCTGGAGATCCAAATCAATGTGACGATGACCAAAGACATAGAAGTCGTGATGCTCTTTCTGCTCCAGTTCTTTTGCATAGAGCACCAGTTCCTCTTTGTCTTCGCCCTTGTAGGGACAAGGGTTGGAAAGTTCTTTCAGGCGGCTCTTTTTCGCCCAATTATAACCGAAAGCATTGCCGATTTTCGGATGCAGGCAACGGAAAAGGAACTGCGCCACAGGACTATGGAAGATTTTACGCAAACGCATGAAAGAATGAATCTTGCGGAGCACAGGCTTCGGGTAAAGGGATTCGTAGTTTGAAGGCAACAGTCCGTCACCATGCGCCATATACACGGACTTGCCATAAGCTGTCAGCGAATAAGGATGGTGGTGAACAATCATGCCTGTCAGTTTCTTGAGTCCGCCAAAGGTCCAAAGGTCGTGGTTGCCGATAAAGAAGTGGACGTGCACGCCTTTGCGTATCAAATGGCGGACAGTGTGCATAAATTCGGCATACTGTTTTTTGGATTTGTCCGTGATGTAGTACTCGAACCAGAAGTCAAACATATCCCCCAAGAGGTAGATGGCTCTCGCATCCTTCCCCATCTGGCGAAGGAGCTGGCAGACTTTTTTCTGGTGTGCATAGCCGCGGTCAATGGCTTTTGTGCCCAAGTGAGCATCGGATAAAAAATAAATCATCTTGTTTATTTACGATTTAGCGATTTACGATTTGGCGATTTTATTTAGCGATTTACGATTTGGCAATTTATTTAGCAATTTATTTAGCGATTTAGAGGAAGCCGAGTTCGAGTTTGGCTTCTTCGGACATCATGTCCTTGGTCCATTCGGGCTCGAAGACAAGATTGACATTCACAGCCGTAATG
>CAJOFT010000066.1 GCA_905234025.1 Paludibacteraceae bacterium | reverse complement strand
AGCGATAACGTATAATAATGAACATGACTTGCCAATGGTTATTCCGTCACGGGATGGCTCTGCGGTATTAGTGCCGAGGCAAATAGATATAGTAGTATGCAGCAATCGTACGCTGTTTATAGATTACCTCGGATACCTGTTTATAAAATAAATAATCATATGGAAAATAATAAAGTAGCAAATATTCTTGATTTTCTTGCCGATTTGGCGGTGAACAACAACCGTGAATGGTTCATGGCAAACAAAGCACGCTATGATGCGGCACACAAGACGTTTATGGATTTCTCGGCGGAATACATAAGCCGTCTGGCACAGGAAATAGACCCCGAATTGGCAAGATTACAGCCGAAAGACTGTGTTTGGCGCATCTATCGTGATGTGCGTTTCTCGTACGACAAACGTCCGTATAAGGATTGGTTTGGCGTCTTTCCAGCCATTAAAGGCGGCAAGAAATCACTTCGTGGTGGTTACTATGTGCATTTCCAGCCCGGAAACTGCATGTTTGCAGGCGGAATATGGAATCCACCGGCAGACTTGCTCAAAGCTTTGCGCAAAGAGATAGAAGCAAACTATGACGAAGTGGAAGGAATCATGGCAAATCCTGCTTGGCAGAAGTATTTCGGCGACTTTGACACGGACTGGATGCTGAAGAAAGTGCCTGCCGGATTTGATCCCGACTTTGTGCATGCCGATTGGCTGAAACGCAAGATGTACACGTTCTCTACGCCGCTGACGGATAAGCAGGTTTGTGCACCGGATTTTATGGACTGCGTTGTGGAAATAGCCAAAGCCGCCAAGCCGATGAACGATTTTCTGAACTATACGTTTGAGGAATACGGCGAGTTTTCTCCGCGCTGTTAAAGTGTGGCACGCAACAGCAAATGAATGTCTGTGCGGTACTGCGGAATATCGCGCTTGCTTGCCCATGATTTGGAGTAGATTGTTTCGCTAATGCGCAGATAGAGTGCGAGTTGCGGCAAATTCAGATAGAATCTGCCGCCTGTTCCGTATGTTGCCGGAATGGAAAACGCATACAGCACATCATTTTCGTAGGTATAAATGCGGTTGTCCCAATTGCGGACATCAAAACCTTGCAGGCGCAGTTGCAAAACAATGGGTACATTCGCGAAAGCGTACTGGATATCCTGATGGGCACTGATGCCATAAGTCAGCGTGTGCGTCGTATCGTTCTTCAGATTGGCGTTTGCTTCTGTCCGAAGTTTCCAACCGCCAGACTGCCAGTTGAACTGATAGCGGAAAGAATAAAGTGCTTTCTTGCCTTTCTCCCGTGCCCGCAGTCGCCAAGACATAGACCAGTCATGCTGCGGCATCCAATCTGCCTGTGCCATTGCATCATATCCCCAAGACGGTGCATACTTGATGCCGTACTTTTGCCCTGAAAAGCGGAAAGCATCACCATAGAGCTCAAACCGCCAGTTCTTGAGACGCTTGATTTCGGCACCAAGATAAACGCCGTGCTCATCGTTGATGCGGCTTGTTTCGGAGAAACCGTAACCGAGTGTATTGTCAAACGTCGGCGAATAATAGCGGTATAGTACCACCCAACCGACATCGCTTACCGGCAGAAAACGGCAGCCGATTTCTGTTCCGGCTCCCCATTTTTGGTTTTGCGCTGCTGCCACTTCGCCGAACAAATCAAACCAACCGTGATTGTAGCGGAAATTCAGACCAAGAACCGCTTGGCGGTCACCACGGAAGTAGTTTTGGTTGTATGCGGCATTTTCGTAATAGTATCGCATACTGTCCGAATAGAGGTTTTCAATGGCTGTCAGTCCGAATTTCAGGCGGCGGTGTTTGAAGGTCAGATTGGCACCGATTGTATGTTTCCATGCCGAATCGTTGCTGCGGGACATGCCGTACAATGCGGATATTTCCGTTTTGAGGCGGGTAATATCGCCGAATTCCAGTGTGGTTCCTACACCATGCAAGGCAGCACGTGATGCGGAAGTGTACTTTTTCAGTCCTTCCGGTGCATTTCCGGCGGTCAGTACGTAACTTGACTTCCCCATATGGAAACCGGAATTCAACACCAGTCCCTGCCCGAAAAAAGCCTGATAATTGCCTGCAACAACCGTATGAACATGCGGCGCAATATCATTGAGTTGGAGATAGGCACCATAGGACATGTCTTTGGCGGGTGCTCCGGCATTGCGACTCAATCCGGCACCAAATTGTACACGGTTCCGGTAATTGAACTTGTACTTGAACTGCCCATAAACGGGATCGTTTTCGAAGTGTTCGATATTGCGGACATCCACACGTGCAAGCAGTTCGTGTTTGGCATCTTGAAAAACTTCCCGAAAATTCATCTGATTGTCAAATTCCTTCGATTTCACCGAGACAAACGCTTTCAGATTTCGTACTTCGTATGGTTGCAATTCGGGTATCAAATCCAGTTCGTCCAATGTCTCAAACGGATGCTTGTAAGCATATAGCAGAATGGCATCCACCTGCTGCGGCGAAAGAAAACGCAGGCGTAACAGTTCCGATTCGGTCGTATGGTTCAGATCTATCGGCTCCAATGAGAATTCCATCAGTTCCTCTTGCAGTTCTTCATAATCAACTTCGCCGACTTCCAACAACTGCCGGTAAACGTCTTCAATGATATCTTCAACGCTTCCACGCACAGCCAATTCTCCGGCAGTGAGTACCGATGAAATCGAGCAAATTAGAACTATTTGGGCAATTCTTTTTAGCATTGGAGCGATAAAGATATAAAAAATATTGTGTATGTCAGTTTTTTTTAGTACTTTTGCGGCGTTTTATGAGCAACAAGAGCAAAATAGTGACTGTTTTAGGTTGGCTGTGTACGGCTGCGGCATTGGTTTATTTGGTTTACCGGCTGTGGCAATACGACAATTATGCGGCGTTCTGGCAGTCTTTCAGGTCTGCGGGCTGGCAGCAATATGCGGCACTTTTGTTGGCGGTTGTTTTGCTGCCTTGTCAGTTGCTCATTGAGTCCCGCAAATGGCAGACAATGCTGCTTGGATTGGTGCCTATTTCGTTACGTGACGCTTTCTGGCAGGTTATTTATGGTCATGTGGCGGCATTCGTAACTCCCTATCGCTTAGGCGAATATCCGGGACGGTTGATTCGCATGGGCTATACGTTTGAGCAATGGCGGACGTTTATCGGAACGTGGCGTGACTGGCTGAAGGACTGGCGGAAGTGGTTGCGGGTATTGTTATTACACTTGGCGCGGTATGCTGTATGGATGCTGCAATTATGGTTGATTCTGTTCTTCTGCGGCATTGAGTTGGCGCCGTTGGAAGCTCTGGTTGCCATTGTGTCATATTACTTCTGTATTACCGTAATGCCTTCCGTTCCTGCTGCCGATGTGGCGTTCAAAGGTGGTTGGGCAGTGCTGATTTTCTCCCATTTCACCGAAGATGTCCCTGCTATTGCGATTGCCGTTACGCTGGTGTGGATTGTTAATACCGTGCTGCCATTGATGTTGTCTTTCTTTATGGTTCAAAAGACAGATACGGAGCAAGTTTGATCCGTGTGGAATCTGACAGACAATCCAATTTCTTCAGGTCGTTTATATCTTTCAGTTTGAGCCGGTTGCGCCGTAAGTCGTAAATTGCTTTTGCTTGCGTGAAACTGATATAGGGATGTTTCTGCAAGCGTTCCACGGAACAATAGTTGATTTTTATCGGTTTCACCGAGTCCGGAGTGGCGGTAAGATGCGGGATGATGGAATCAAAAGTGGCAAATCCGATCTCTTTTATTTCCCGGATTTGTTCAGGCGAAACATAGCCGCCCAAATCGTTGCCATACCGGATAATCATCTTTGCGACATACGGACCGATACCTCTGATATACTGCAAATCGAAAGTGTCTGTAGCATTCAGTTCAATGATTGTGTCCCGTTTCGGATGCAAATGATGGGAAGCGCGTATTGAATCGCGCCGCAGACTGTCTGCCAGATGCCGCAGGCTGTCCCGTTCATGGCGAAGAAGCGCAAAACTGTCGCGCCGTGCCACCCATTCAGTGCTGTCAATGCGGATATAGGGTTTGAGGGCAAGAAAAGCGCTGTCCGTCAAACCGTATAAACGCCGGAAATCATCGGGAGTACGGTATCTTCCTCCTTTGGCACGATACTTCATCATGTTGCGTATCTGCCACGGTTTCAGTCCGTTATACAGCAATGTCAGGCTGTCGGCTTTGTTAGGATCAAAAGGAACAGGCTTGTGAATGTCTTCGTCGTTTTCATACTCGGCAGCAGGAGGAACGATGTCATAATCTACAGGCTTGGAGTGGAAATACAGAATTATATGCACAATCGCCAGCAATCCGACTATCACAATTCCCCATATCCGTTGCCTGCGTATAACCTTTTTATATTTCGGTATTTCGCCCATTTTTTACGGAAAAGCGGATGGATTAGATGCAATCAGGCAAGAGAATCGGGAAGCAGGTCAGGACGGCGTTTGCGGGTATGCTCAAGGTTTTGCTCGTATTGCCATTCCTCAACCTTTGCCTGATGACCGGAAAGCAAAATATCAGGTACGCGCCATCCTTTATACTCCGCCGGACGTGTATAAACACCGGCTTCCAACAATCCGTCCTGGAAACTGTCAGACAGCGCGGAAGTCTCATCGCCAATGGCTCCGGGAAGGACGCGGACAATTGCGTCCGTCATCATCGCTGCCGGCATTTCGCCGCCGGTAAGAACAAAATCACCGATAGAGTATTCCTTGGTGACAAAATGGTCGCGGACACGCTGGTCAACGCCTTTGTAATGCCCGCAAAGAATGATGATGTTCTGCTTCAAGGAAAGGGCATTGGCATCTTTTTGGGTGAAACGGTCACCATCAGGAGCGGTGAAAATAATCTCGTCATAGTCGCGTTCTGCTTTGAGTGCGGAAATGCAACGGTCTATTGGCTCAATCTGTAAGACCATTCCTGCCGAGAAACCGAAAGCATAATCATCGACTTTGCGGTGCTTGTCAAGGGTGTAGTCACGGAGGTTATGGACGTAAATCTCGGCAAGCCCTTTGTCTTTCGCCCGTTGGATAATTGAGTGGTTGAGCGGCGACTCCAACAACTCAGGACAGGCAGTAATGATATCGATGCGTAATTTTTTCATTTTCTTAACTTTGATTATTTACGGGACTGGATCATAACCGGAACCGCCCCATGGATTACAACGGAGAATACGCTTGATTCCGAGCCAGGAGCCCTTGAAAATACCGTATTTTTGCACGGCTTCCACCATGTACTGGCTGCAAGTAGGCGTATAGCGGCACGAAGGAGGTGTGAGAGGAGAAATGCAATAACGGTAAAAATATACCGGTAGGAGAAAAATATTGCGAATGAATTTTTTCATTTTTTCATTTTCTCATTTTTCTTCGTTGATGCGTTTGATGGCTTTCTTGACGGCTTTTTCTATAACGGCGTAAGGCTGCATAGTTTTATCCATATAGTTCAAAGCGATTAGCAGTCCGCCTTTCGGGCTGTTGGTGGCAGAATCGCTGTCGCTGTTGGACGTAAGAAGATGTTTGTTGAGACGCCATGCTTCGCGCATCTGGCGGCGGAGACGGTTGCGGTCTGTAGCGTGCTTGTGGAGCGATTTTGGCGCCCATACTAAGACCGAAGGTGCTGTTTGACCATTGGTGCTGTCAGATGCTGCTTGTTGGATATACGTGACGCGGAGAGGCCAAACGACAAATTTGCGTCCGTCTTTGTACAATGCTGCGATACGGAGTTGTCCGCAGAGCCGTTCGTATTTAGGAAAGGTGTGCCTCAAGATAACGTTCGATAGCAGTTGTAATACCCGGACATTCCGGTGTCGGTGCCTTGATATCCACCCGCAAACCTTCTTCTTCTGCTGCGGCTACGGTGTTCTGACCGAAACATGCGAGTAGCGTTTCTCCCTGTTTCCAATCAGGGAAATTCTTACGGACAGAGGCGACGCCGGTTGGCGTGAAAAGTACAACCATGTCATAGTTGAAAGGCTTGTCTTTTGGCCATTCGGTTGCCACAGTGCGATACATGACTGCCGGTTTGATGGTTATCTTGTGTCCGGCAAACATATTTATCGTGCTGTCATTGTGGATGTCGGACATAATCATGAGATACTTCTCTGTCGGACGGCGGTTCATGGTTGGCAAGAGGTCCTCAAAATTGTTGTGCTCGCTGAAGAATACGCGGCGTTTGCGGTATTGGATGTACTTCTGGAGGTAGTTCGCAACAGCCTCGGAAATGCAGTAATAATGCATTGTTTCCGGCACTTTGAGCCGAAGTTCTTCGCAGAGGCGGAAATAATGATCCACGCCAAGACGCGAGTTAAGCAACACTGCTGTGTAATCAAGCGGGTTGATACGCTGCTGGCGGAATTCATGGGCATCAAGTCCTTCCACATGAATGAGTTGGCAGAAATCAAAAGATACGCCAAAACGTGCTTCCATATCCGCATACGGATTGCGTTCCGATGCCGGACGCGGTTGTGAGACAAGAATGTTCTTTATCATAAACGGTCAGTTGTTACGTAAGTAATCGGGTGGTGAAGATGATGGCACCAAGCGGTAGGAGTTCAAGCGTCACCACGTATATTAAAAGGTATACCAAGGATTGTGGTCCTGTGTAGAAATATTGTGCAATTTTGAAGAGTATCAGTGCCAGGAACAATGCCAAAATGCCGAGGGTAATCCAAAACAAAGCCGTGCCGGTGATGGTGATACGGAGCAACGTCACCGGATATAGCAGAAGGCATAGAATCGTCCAAAGGTTGTCATACTGCGGCAGGAAAAACAATGTTGTCTGCCGCAACTCAAACGTATAGGATATCAACATCGAAACGATAACCTTCACGGCAAGTATGCCTATAATGAGCAGGATAATATAGCCATACGTATGGAGCGAGAACGGTGCATTTCTGTATGAGAATACATAGAGTGCCATCGCCAGCGTTCCCACTCGGAAAATGTTCAGCAGCACAACGCCATACAGATTCCTTGCCCGATCGCCATAGATACGTTCCATGCGTGTGAACGTAGTGCGGAAAACCGAACGGAACGTGTCCGGTTGCAGCACTTCGCTCATTATGAGGCATAGCAACAAGCCAAACATCATCCATGTTGGCCAAGCCTCGGAAAGCGGAGTCGATATGCGTGCTATTTCGGTCATTTCTGTGCTACCAGTTTGTATAGTTTGTCACCACGGCGGATGACTTTATCGGTTTTAAGGGCGAAAAGCTTTCCTTGCGGCACGGATTCGGCAGGATTTCCCTGTTCGTCATGCAGGTCGTGGGCAATAAGTTCATATGCTCCGGTTGTTTCGCCGGTTACCAACAATTCGTCTCCTTCGCGGATAGATGCAATGGCTTCAAGCATAAATTCAGCTACGCCGATGTTCTTGAAGTAATTGGTGCACTTTCCGGCATACAATTTCTTGTGTGTGGCGCGGCTGCCGTATTCATGCGTCCATTCTCCGAGTTTCTGTCCCTGATAGTAGCCATCCCAGAATCCCCGGTTGAAAACACGTGCCAAACGGGTGTTCCAATCTTCTATCCGGGCTTTGATGCTTTCGGTAGTATATTCGCCGTGCTGCCAGGCATCCACAGCTTCCTTATAGCACGAAACAACCGTTTTGACATATTCGGGACCTCTGGCTCTGCCTTCAATCTTCAGAATCCGGACACCTGCATCCAGCATCTTGTTCAGGAAATGAATGGTTTTCAAGTCTTTGGGTGACATGATGTACTGGTTATCAACTTCCAGTTCAAGGTCGGATTCTTTATCTTTGACGATATAGCCGCGCCGGCATACCTGCATGCAGGCACCGCGATTGGCGCTGGCACCGAGATTGTTGAGGCTGAGGTAGCACTTGCCGCTTACCGCCATGCAGAGTGCGCCGTGACAAAACATCTCAATCTGTATCAGTTCGCCTTTCGGACCGCGGATGTTCTGCTCAATGATATCCTTATGGATGGACGCTACCTGCTCCATATTCAATTCGCGTGCCAGAACAACCACATCCGCAAACTGTGCATAAAAACGCAGTGCCTCGGTGTTGGCGATATTGAGTTGGGTGGACAGATGCACTTCCACACCAGCTTGATTGGCATATTGCATGACCGCAATATCGGAGGCAATAATCGCATCCAGTCCTGCCTCTTTGGCATTATCTACGATGGTGCGCATCAGTGGCAGGTCTTCCGGATACATGACGGTATTAAGCGTAAGGTATGTATGCACACCGGCTTCACGGCATATGGCAACAATCCTGTGCAGGTCGGCTGTGGTGAAATTCGCCGAGGAACGGGCACGCATGTTTAGGTGCTCAATGCCAAAATAGACGCTTGTTGCGCCTGCATCGATAGCAGCTGCAAGACTTTCCCAGCAACCAACCGGAGCCATAATATTTATCTTGTTACCTTTCAACCTTCTCTCAAATTTCTTTCACTTTACTCTCAAACCACCGAACCAAAGTCCTTACATTGTCCTTACATAGTCCTTACATTACTATAATTGTGATATGACTTCTGCGATCTGTACGGCATTGAGTGCCGCACCTTTGCGGATTTGGTCGCCGACACACCAGAATGTCAGTCCGTTTTCGCGGCTGATGTCTGTTCGTACGCGGCCGATATATACTTTGTCGGTACCGCTGAGGAACAGCGGCATCGGGTATTTCTTGTTTTCGGGTTCATCCATCAGCACACAGCCGTTTCCGTTGCGGAACGCATCTTTTGCCTGTGCTGCGGATATGGGGTCTTCGGTTTCCAGCCAGATGGATTCACTATGGGCACGGAGGGCAGGTACACGGACACAAGTGGCACTGACAGCAATGTCAGAGTGCATGATTTTGCGTGTCTCGTTGTACATCTTCATCTCTTCTTTGGTGTAATCGTTGTCGGTGAAGACATCGATTTGAGGAATCAGATTGTATGCCAACTGGTAGGCAAACTTGTTTACCGTCACTTCTTCACCGGCGAGCACTTGGCGATACTGCATTTCCAATTCTGCCATAGCTTGTGCACCGGCACCGGAAGCGGCTTGATATGTTGCCACGTGTACGCGGCGGATGTGGCTGATTTTTTCAATCGCTTGCAACGCAACCACCATTTGGATGGTTGTGCAGTTCGGGTTGGCGATGATGTTCCGCGGACGGTTGAAAGCGTCTGCGGCATTTACTTCCGGCACCACCAAAGGCACGTCTTCCTCCATGCGGAAGGCACTGGAGTTGTCAATCATTATGGCTCCGAAACGGGTAATGTCTTCCGCATATTCGCGGGATACGGAAGCACCGGCAGAGGTAAAGGCAATGTCCACGCCTTTGAAATCATCGCCGTGCACCAATTCCTTGACAACGTGCTTTTTACCGGCAAAAGAGTATTCGGTTCCGGCACTACGCACGGAACCGAATAAACGAAGTTCGGTAATAGGAAACTTGCGCTCTTCAAGCACTTTCAACAGTTCTTGTCCGACGGCGCCGGAAGCGCCAACGATTGCTATTACCATAAGTTACACGAATTTGTTTTTGCTTAATTCAGTGAAATCGTGAGTTCTTCATCTTTCTCACCGAAAGCAAGTTTGCTTTCGCGTGCCAACCAACCGAGAGCCAGATTCAATTCAGCGTCTTTCAGTTTGGTGGCTTTTGAGGGCACCGCCTTGCAGTGCAGCCCAGATTTTACCGGCGTTCTCACCAATTTTGCTTGTAATCATAACTAATACCTTTTAACCTTAAAAATTTATTTAACAATAGCCCCAACGGGGGTATGAGCTTAATCTAATTTCTTGAAAACCAGACACGCATTGAGTCCGCCGAAACCGAAGTTATTGGACAGGGCATAGCGGATATTGCGTTGCTGCGGCTTGTTGAAGGTGAAATTGATGCGGTAGTCGATATTTTCGTCCTCGTCACCTTCTTCGTGATTGATGGTAGGCGGCACAATTCCTTCTTCGATGGCTTTGACGCACGCCATTGCCTCAATGGCACCGGCTGCACCGACAAGGTGACCGGTCATTGACTTCGTGGAATCAAGATTCATCTTGTAAATATGCTCGCCGAACACTTCGCGGATAGCTGCCAGTTCGGCAATATCGCCTAACGGCGTGGATGTGCCGTGCGTGTTGATGAAGTCGATTGCTTCGAGCTCGATGTTTGCATCCCGCAATGCCATCCGCATCACATTGGCAGCGCCTGCACCGGTCGGGTCGGGAGCAGTCATGTGGTGTGCATCGGATGTGGCTCCGGAACCGGCAAGTTCGCAGTAAATCTTTGCACCGCGAGCTTTGGCGTGTTCATATTCCTCCAAAATCAGGCAGGCTGCACCTTCGCCGAGCACGGCTGGCTGTCTCCGGCGAATCGTTGCGGGTTGAGATGGCACGCATGGCGTTGAAACCGCCAATGCCGGAAGGACGGATATCCGCATCTGCACCGCCGGTAAGTACCACGTCTGCACGACCTAAGCGGATTGCATCAAATGCCTGACCGATGGCGTGAGATGAACTGGAGCAAGCCGATGTAACCGCAAACGCAGGACCTTTCAGACCTAACATCAGCGATATGTGTCCGGGCCCCATGCTGTGGATGACTTTCGGAATGAAGAACGGCGAAAACCGCGGTGTACCATCGCCTGTTGCGAAAGCGTATGATTCATCCTCAAACGTAATCAATCCGCCCATTCCGGAACCCCATATAACACCAATCTTGGTGGCATCTTCCTGCTCCATGTTCAAACCGGAGTCCTCGAATGCTTCTTTGGCAACTGCCATGGAGAACTGGGCATAACGGTCGATGCGGCGTGCTTCTTTTACATCCACCACAACCGACGGATCGAAATTTTTCACCTCGCAGGCAAAATGGGTTTTGAACTTCTCCGCATCAAACAGCGTGATGTTCGCTGCACCGCTTTTGCCGGCAAGCATGTTTGCCCATGTGGTCGGCAGGTCATTGCCTATCGGCGATAAGGCTCCTAATCCTGTTACTACTACGCGCTTTAATTCCATATATAATAAGCAACTTGCTATTCGTTTCGCAATACTACCAACGCACAATTTACGAGTTCACAGTTTCCTGCAAACTCGTAACGTTGTGATTTGGTAATTAAAAATTAAGCAACAGCTTTCTCGATGTAAGCCACAACATCACCTACCGTCGAAATCTTCTGGGTATCCTCATCGGGGATAGTGATATTGAACTCTTTCTCGAACTCCATAATGAGCTCAACTGTGTCTAATGAATCAGCATTCAAATCTGCTGCAAAGCTTGCGTCCATTGTTACTTGACTCTCTTCAACGCCCAGTTTGTCCACTACGATAGCCTTTACTTTGTTTTCAATTTCTGACATATTAGTAAAATTTATATGGTTAATATTTCAATCGTTATTCCTTCCCGCTTTTGCGGTTAATTACAAAATCGGCTGCAAAAGTACAACATTTTTTTTGAACGCGCAAATATTTTGTGTTTTTTTCTGAAAAAAATGCAGATATGTAGTTTTTGGATTACAATTTTTCTGCTTTGCTTGCCAATTGTCGAAAGA
>CAJOFT010000065.1 GCA_905234025.1 Paludibacteraceae bacterium | reverse complement strand
CGGGAAAGAAGTTTGAGCAAGGTGGATTTGCCAGCTCCGTTCTTGCCGATGATGCCGACAACGTCGCCTTGTTCGACTTTGAAGTCTATATCGCGAAGTGCCCAAACGTATTCGGATGTTCCTTTGGTGGCGCGGTCGTTTGTTTCGCCAATTTTAAGATATGGGTCTTCTTTGTGAAGGACATTCGTTATCCAAAAACGGCGGATATCATGAGACAGAGTCTTGGTACTAACCAATCCCAATCTGTATTGTTTACTTACATGTTCAAATTCAATAGCTGTTGCCATATTTATATTGTAACTTTTTTCGAGATCATAATGAATTATCGAACGAGGTGCAATCTCTTTACTTGAAATTATTCACGCATTTAACTACCCATTCCACCTGCTCTTGCGTCATGCACGGGCTGACAGGAAGCGACAATTCACAATCAGCAATCATCTCTGTTATCGGCAAATACAATTGCGGGATGTTCCATATTTCTTTTGCATAGCACTCCTGTTTGTGCGGTGCAATCGGATAATGAATTACTGTTCCTACCCCTTGCTCCGCCAAATAATCATGCAGTGCATCCCGTTTGCCGTCCTTAATAAGCAGCGGAAACAAATGATAAACATTATGTGCATCGTCCAACTGTGCCGGCAGTTCAACCAACGGATTGTCAATATGCGCATAATAATACGCAGCAACTTCCTGACGCTTCGCTATATCTTCATCCAGATATTTGAGTTTTACATCGAGAATAGCAGCCTGCATCTCATCCAAACGGCTGTTGCGACCACAATACTTGAATACGTATTTTTTCTGTGAGCCGTAGTTAGCCAACGCTCGTATAGTGGCTGCCAGTTCGGGATTGTTGGTCGTTACAGCTCCCGCATCGCCCAACGCACCGAGGTTCTTGCCCGGATAGAAGGAATGACCAGCAGCGTCACCAATCGAGCCTGTGCGCATGCCATGCCACGTGCAACCATGTGCTTGGGCATTATCTTCAACGAGTTTAAGATTGTATTTCTTACACAACTCTGCGATTTTATCCGTCATGGCATTGCGTCCATACAGATGTACAATGCAGATAGCTTTCGTTCGTTCTGTAATAACTGCTTCTATCAGGGAATCGTCTATTTCCAATGTCTCTTTTCGCGGTTCGACAAGAACCGGTTTGAGATTATTCTCTGTAATCGCGAGAATCGTTGCGATATAGGTATTTGCAGGCACAATAACTTCGTTCCCCGGCTGCATGATACCTAACTCGATGTAAGCCCTGAAAATCCAAATCAGTGCATCCAGTCCGTTTGCACAACCGATGCAGAATTTTGTGCCGATATATTCAGCATAGTGCTGCTCAAAAAGTTCATTCTCTTTGCCTTGCAAATACCATCCGCTATCAATCACTCTCCGCGCTGCAGTTTGAATCTCTTCACTATGCATGGCGGTGACATCGTGCAAACTCAAAAAAGGAACAGTTATTATTTCCATTGCTTTTGCCATATCTTTCCAAATTTAGCGCGCAAAGGTACAAATAAAAAACCGATTATGCAAATATATCTGTAAAAATCTTTGAAATATGTATAAAATTCTTTGAAATATGTATAAATTTTTTTGAATTTTGTGCATTTTCGGGCGGAAATGTACTAAGGTAGCGTCTCGGTTGCGTCCCGGCTGGGACTCGAAAAAGTGTATGGCTTTTAATTATTCCAATACACCCAAATAATCTTGCGGCGTATGCTCCGGTTTCAAATGAGCATGGTCAAAAAACATTTCTGCCGGATAAAACGGAATACTTTGAATATAAGGTACCATCAAATCACTCAGGCTACCCGCGCAAATAGTCTCCAAATCCTTTATTATCACGGCTGTTTCCTCTTGCTTGTCATCCCTGACAGGTGTAGAACGCATTGAAAACGGAACATGATAGGCTTTTGCTATGGAATCCATTAGCACCAAATATTCATAACTCAACTCGGACATAGACGTTCTCTCTTCAGCCGCAGGAACTGATTTGAGCGGCGTATAGCCGGAAGTCTGAATGAAAGGAAGATTCGCTGTCCAATAAAACGGAATTGATTTTATTCTCTTGTAGAGATGCGCCGAATAATCCGATTTGTACTCCCAAATCGGAAAAGGCTTGAGAAAGTACTGGTAGGCAAACATATCCACATCGTTGCCAAATGTTTCCGGCGTGAACAGCACAATGATTTCTTGCGGCAGATTGTCCGCATTGTTTTCCAGATAGTTCTTCAACAGGAAATAATGCCCCGCCATCGTAATTGCCTGATTACAAGCCATCGAAGCAATGTTGTCGTATTCTTTTTCAGAGGGATACAACGCATGTCCGGTGCTGTCACCCAAGATGAGTTTTCTGATTTTCCCGGTGTGTTTCGTTTTGCTGGTTTTTACGGCACAACGCACTTCCACTCCCGGCGCATTGCCATAATCCGCTCTGCTTACAATCTTCCATATTTCAAACGGCAGCAAAACAAGCAATACAGCCAGTACATATATACATATTCCGGAAATCAAGCGTTTCATGTCAGAATTGGAAATAAATAAACTGATTGTAACTGAATCTGCCGAAATAAACCATGTACAAAACAAGACCGAAATATATGATGCGTCTAATCCATTGAATGGTGATTGTTTTGTTAATCGCAAGTCCGTGATTTTCCGCTCTGTTGAGCCATTCCATGACCAACATAATAGCCAGCGCACACACAAGCGGAATACAATATTCGCGACTTATTATGTGCGGACAACACAGCAAGTTTTGCGTAAATATTCCGCAGAAGAAGTCCCAAGCTTGCGTGATTGTTTCGGCGCGGAAAATGATCCAGCCAATAACGGCAAGGGCAAAAGTCAAGAGGATTTGCAAGAATTCTTTCCATGTTGGAAACAGGCGTCCTTCGGCAACTTGGTTGGTGTATTTGCGGTTCTTGCCCAGAAGAATGAGCGGGAGGAAAAGCAAAGCGTGATAGGCACCCCAAGCAATAAATGTCCAATTGGCACCGTGCCAGAAGCCGGAAAGCAAGAAGATGACGAATGTATTGCGGACAATCAGCCATTTCTTGTAACTGTCAGGATTCTTGACAGAAGCAGGAACTTCAGGGCGTGAGCCTCCTAACGGGATATATACATAATCGCGGAACCATGTGGTAAGCGAGATATGCCAACGGCGCCAAAACTCAGCTATGTCGCGAGAGAAATACGGATTGTTGAAGTTGCGCATCAACTTGATACCAAAGAGTTTGGCGGTGCCAATTGCAATGTCCGAATAACCGGAAAAGTCTCCGTATATCTGGAATGTGAAGAGGACGGCAGCAAGAAGTAATGTACTGCCTGATTGGGTATCGTATGTTGCCCAAATCTGGTCAACATACGTGGCACAGTTGTCCGCAATTACTATCTTCTTGAACAAGCCCCATAATATTTGCCGCATGCCGTCCACGGCTTGGTTGTAATCGAATCTGCGGTTGGTCTGGAACTGTGGCAAGAGGTTTGTGGCGCGCTCAATAGGTCCGGCAACCAATTGCGGGAAGAAGGATATAAACGCAAAGAACGCAATAATGTCTTTGGTCGGTTCCATCTTCTTCCGGTAAACATCTATCGAATAGCTGAGTGCCTGGAAGGTATAGAACGAAATGCCAACGGGCAGAATGATTCGCAACAGCAGACTGTCCGTAGAAACACCAAACAACTGCCCGAACTCGGACACAAAGAAATCATAGTACTTAAAGATCGCCAAAATTCCGAGATTGAGCACTACGTTAGCTATCAACCAGAATTTTGGCTTTAGTGTATGGTGTATGGTGTACGGTGTATGGGATTCCTGTGTATGGTGTATGGTGTATGGTGTACGGTGGATGAGTAAGCCGCTACCCCACGAGCAGAAAGACGTTAACGCGATAAGCAGTAGGAACCGCCAATCCCACCAGCCGTAGAAGACATAACTGGCGATAACGACAAACGCGTTTTGCAGCCGCAGTTTGAGCCGGTCGTTGATATGTGCGTACCCGATTGCCCAGTAAATAAGGAATACAATGGGCAGAAAAATGGCAAATTCAAATGAATTAAATAACATGTCTTTTCTTTATGTTTGTTATGCCAGTTGCACAAGAGCCTTGTTGGCGAAGCCGTCAATGTACATTTCGAGCGGTTTGTCCAAGCGCACATGGCGGAGGTATTTCGTTTCTGCTACTGCCGGAAGTGCATCCAATTGCGCAAAGTCCAGACACTCGTCCGGACGCGCAATCGTGTCCACATTCATATAGCCCACATTGAACGAAGTGAGGTTCTGGAAGAAGTGCGAACCCTGGCTTGGTTCAATGCGGAAATTCGGCAGTGAACATTCCACGATAGCTTTCGCCTCACTGATATCTCCCCACTGCACAGGCACGCCAAGCGTCGGAATATTCGAGCCCCAGCGACCAAATCCAATAAGGAGATAGTTACGCTTGGCATTCCTTAGTTCACTGTTCCATTCGCGCATGGTCAATGCCATTTCGCGGGTTTGGAGCACGTCAAACGCTTCCGGACGCAAGTAGATAATGTCTTTCACACCTTCAATCTTCCCCACCCCAAGCGCGGATTCAGACTTCAGCAAAGGCTTCTCCGACACTTGCACTTCGTCCCAATCGACTTTGGCAGTGAGCGAATCCGCCGAAATCGGACGAATCTGCAGCACATTGAATACCGCAGGCGATTGCATGAGGTCGGCGGCATATTCAATCTCGACAGGTGTCTTTATTTCCTGCTGCGCAATGTCCAGCAGACGGCTGATAATATCCGCCAACGGGAATGTGTTGAACTTCAGTTGCGGCGCAAAGGTGATATACCGCGGTCCCGACGGGAAGCACGAATCGACAATGCGCATGTTGTCGCGGTCGTAGGTCGAAGCAATCTTCTTCAGCGACTCAAACTGTTCGCAATCAGCAACGGTTAGCCGTTCCATATTCACCGCCTCATCCACAGACATCACAAACCGTTCCGGTTGCATGGACAGCGCAAGCATCGAACGTTGCGTGTCGCGCATGGTGAGATCCGGTGAAGTGAGTTGCAACGCCTGCTTCGGATACTTTGGCGAAAAACGCAGTACAGGTTCACCGTCAACGACTACTTTTCCAAGCCCGTAAGCGACCTTCACAATTCCTTCGTCCGCACGTTCATAATTCACCGGATAGAAGTTCACGCTACGTGCCACACCGGACATGGTCGGGAAGAAATAACCGTTCTGTTCGCTGCCGCAAATCTCCTGAAGAACGATCGCCATTTTCTCCTCGGCAATCACGTTGCCGGTGGAAAGAATATAGCCCTTCGAGGACGAAAAATACACCGACGCATAAACGGACTTGATTGCTTTCGCAAGCAGCCGCAGCTGTTGGTGCTTGTCCGGCGAATTGGGAATCATGTAGGTGGCATAGACGCCTGCAAACGGCTGATAATAGGAATCTTCCAACTTCGACGACGAACGGATAGCCAACGGTTTATCGACCACATCCAAGAACTTCTGCAACGCCTTGACCAACTCAAGCGGCAATGCGGACGATATGAACTCAGAGAGAATCTCGTCATCCGAAGCAGGCGAGTTAATCACGTACTGCAAACCGTTCTCCTGAATGAATGCGTCAAAATAATCCGTCGTGATAACCATTGTCCGCGGCACAAGTACACGCACATCTTCCCATTCTTTATAGAGGTGGTACTTCTGCAACACATGGTTCAGGAACGCCAATCCACGAGCCTTTCCGCCAAGCGAACTGTTGCCAAGCCGTGAGAACCAGATTGTGTCATTATACGTCTCGGGGTCGAACTTTGCCACCACACCCAAAGCCTGTTGCAGACGGTATTCATGGACGGTTTTGATATTGATAGCACGGATATTTTCGATATCATCATCGTCCTTAATGGTCAGTGGACTGACTTTTTTTCCAACCTCAAACAGACCGCGTGCAAACAACCATTTGCTCAGGTAATTATTGTCGGACAACCGGCGGAAAGCTTTGGCTGGAATCGTCTGCAACACGCGTTCAAAGTCCTCCAAGTTGTTTGCGCGTGCAATCTCGCGTCCCGTGCGCGGGTCTATCGCCACAAAGTCACCGAAGCCGAATTCACGTCCGATATAATCACTCAGTTCCTGCATCAGCGTCTTCGAGGTCTTCATCACAAACCCGACACCAAGCTGCTTGGCAACCGACTTCATCGACTCCTGCGACGATTGCATCAATATCGGCATCGTCGGATTGTCTTTGCGGATAAGGCGGCAGAGGTTCACACCTGCATCCAACTTCTCCGTTGAGGAAAGGTCGCCTTTGTGGAGCACAAAACCGATGTCGGAAATGACACCTATTATATTTTGTTTATAGCGCTCATACAGTTCCAGTGCCTCATCGTAATAGGTTGCCATCAGTACTTTCGGACGACAGCGTTTGCGGAAGAGTTGCTGTTTCTCGTTGATAGCGTCCTGAATGGCGATGCTGTTCTGGTTGAGCACCAGTTTGTACAGCAGCGGCAGATACGTGGAATAGTACCGCACCGAATCCTCAACAAGCAGAATTGCCCGCACACCGGCTTCCAATATGTCGTGGTCGGCGTTCATCTTGTCCTCGATGAGTTTGATGATAGCAATGATGAGATCCGTCGAGTTGTTCCAGCAGAAGAAGTAGTCAATATTGTGCTTGTCCTCGTGCTCGATACGTTCAAACACTTCTTTGGAGAACGACGACAGCAGCACGAACGGCGTGTTCGGAATCAGTTGCTTGGCTTCGGCGGCAAAAGAAAACGCGTCCATTACGCCGGCGTTGTACATGGCAATGACGAGGTCGAATTTGCCGCCGTTTTGGATAAGTTGCAAGGCTTCCGCTTTGGTTTCCGCGCGTACTACGGCAGGCGGATTACTCAGGTTCAGGTCGGAATATTCCTGTGCAATCTGCACGTCCAGACGTCCGTCCTCTTCCAGCAGGAAGTTGTCATAGTTATTGCACACGAGCAGAATCCTCCGCACGCGCTTCACCATCAATTGTGTATAATCGTTTTCCATAACAGGTTTTTATTTTCTTTTTCGAACGTTTGAGATTTCGAAATTTTCATCTCATGTACACAAGCAAAATCAACAGGCATTTCTAATTATGCAGCAGTTTGCTGCAATTTTGTGCCAGACATTTCTGTACCAACTTGGTGCAATTATGTAATTTGCTCATAATTATTGTTTATTCTCTCCCACTTCGCTTTCATATGGCTTACATTATTGCATTTCTGCATTCCTCTTGCTCTGTCTTCGTAACTGTCCACAATATTGATGACAATGCCATAATGTATTACGCTATTTTTTCCTTTATATATTTGCGTATGTCAAACCTTTGCGGCGGCAAAAGTACAACAAAAAAATGACATACGCAAGCACGCATGTCATTTTTCCGTATTTCTTGCATTTTTATACCAAACCTTGCTCGACCATGGCGTTGGCGACTTTGATGAAACCGGCAATGTTGGCACCTTTGACGTAGTTGATGTAACCGTCCGGTTCCGTGCCGTACTTCAGGCAAGCAGCGTGAATATCCGACATAATCGTACGGAGACGTGCATCCACCTCTTCCGCCGTCCATTTGAGACGCATGCTGTTCTGCGACATCTCCAAACCGGAAGTGGCTACTCCACCCGCGTTACTTGCCTTGCCCGGGCTGTAAAGAATCTTCGCGTTCTGGAATACTGCAATGGCATCCGGCGTAGTCGGCATGTTCGCACCTTCAGTCACACAGAAGCAACCGTTCTTAATCAGATTCTCCGCATCGTGGAGCTCAATCTCATTCTGCGTCGCACACGGCATAGCAATGTCACACGGAATGCGCCAAGGACGTTCGCCCGGGAAATATTCCACATTCGGGAACATGGCAGCATACTCCTTAATACGTCCGCGGCGGATGTTCTTGAGTTCGAAGATGGCATTGAGCTTCTCCTCGGTCAGACCGTCATGGTCGTAGATGAAACCGTCGGAATCAGACATCGTAAGCACCTTCGCACCGAGACGCATTGCCTTCTGTGCGGCATATTGTGCCACGTTTCCTGCACCAGAGATGCAGACACGTTTGCCGTTGAAGTTCTCTCCGCGTGTTGCCAACATCGCCTCTGCGAAATAGCAAGCACCGTAACCCGTAGCCTCGGGACGCATCAATGAACCACCCCAGTACTGACCTTTTCCTGTCAGCGTGCCCGTGAACTCGTCACGGAGACGTTTGTACTGACCAAACATAAAGCCTACTTCGCGACCACCTACACCGATATCACCAGCCGGAACGTCCGTGTCTGCGCCGATGTGACGGAACAGTTCCGTCATGAAACTCTGGCAGAAACGCATTACTTCCGCATCACTCTTGCCACGCGGCGAGAAATCACTACCACCTTTCGCGCCACCCATCGGCAACGTCGTGAGGCTGTTCTTGAAAGTCTGCTCGAAAGCAAGGAACTTCATAATACTGAGGTTTACGCTCGCATGGAAACGGATTCCTCCTTTGTACGGACCAATCGCGCTGTTCATCTGCACACGGAAACCGCGGTTGACATGAATCTCGCCACGGTCATCCGTCCACGGCACGCGGAACATTATCACACGCTCCGGCTCAACCATGCGCTCCAGCACTTTCTGCTCCAACAGATAAGGATAAGCCATCACATAAGGTGCAACACTCTCCACAACCTCGTGGACTGCCTGGTGAAACTCGCTCTCACCCGGGTTCTTGCGAACCAACTCCGCCATAAAGGCGTCAACAAACTTCTTTGTATCCATAGGTTTTTAT
>CAJOFT010000064.1 GCA_905234025.1 Paludibacteraceae bacterium | reverse complement strand
AGCCTTGACACGGTCTTCGTTGCGATGTCGCAGCATCACGGTAATCATCCGGCAGAACGGCACATAGTTGAACGTCTCGCGCTCGGCAATCTGCTGCTGATAGAACGACGAATAATCGTGCTCCGACAGCCATCCGAAAATCGGATTGGATGTGTCGAACGTCTGAATAATCACTTCGCCCTGCGTACCTTTGCGCCCCGCGCGACCACTGACCTGCTCCAACATCTGAAACGCCCGCTCGTAGTTGCGGAAGTCCGGCTGGTTGAACAGCGAATCGGCACTCAACACCGCCACCAGACTCACATCGTCAAAGTGCAAGCCTTTTGTCACCATCTGTGTGCCGATGAGTATATCTACCTCATGCTGCCCGAAGGCGTTGATGATATCCTGATACGCACTTTTTTTTACGGTGGAATCGAGGTCCATACGCATTACCCGTGCTGCAGGGAAGAGCTGCTGCACCTCGTCTTCCAAACGCTCGGTTCCGAAGCCTTGCACCTTGAACATGCCTCCGCAGTTAGGACATTGCAGCGGCATCGGAATGGTATAGCCGCAGTAATGGCAGGTCAAACGATGGTCGCGCAGGTGTAGCGTCATTGGCACGTCGCAATTGACGCACTTGGGTGTTGTGCCGCAGTCCTGACACGCCATCATCGGTGCATAACCGCGGCGGTTCTGAAAGAGTATCAACTGCTTCTCCCGTGCCAGTTCTTCACGGATGCGCTCCACCAACGGGTCGGAGAAATGTCCGTACATCTCCTTGCGGTGGTATTGCCGTTGCAGGTCAATGAGCGTTATCTTCGGCAACTGCAGTCCAGCAAACCGCTCGGTCATAGTGACCAAGCCGTACTTGCCTGTGTGGGCATTAAAGTACGATTCCACCGCAGGTGTCGCCGTTCCGAGCAGCACTTTGGCATTGTACTGTCTAGCAAGCATGATCGCCACCGAACGGGCATGATAGCGCGGTGCAGGATCCTGCTGCTTGTAGCTCGGTTCGTGCTCCTCGTCCACAATGACGAGCCCAAGGTTCGCGAACGGCAAAAAGACACCCGAACGTGCAGCTACTATCAACCGTGGAGTCGGATTCAACTGCTGCCGGTATATCTCGGCACGCAACGCATCACTCACCCGTGAATGATATACTACTACCTTGTCGCCGAACACGCGCTGCAGGCGGTCGGTCAGTTGGGTGGTCAATGCAATCTCCGGCACAAGATAGAGCACCTGCTTCCCTGCCGCCAGTTGCGACTGGATAAGGTGCATATAGACCTCGGTTTTGCCAGAAGAAGTAACCCCATGCAGCAGTACCGTATCATGTGTCTGCCACTGTGCCTGAATCACCTCATACGCCCGTTGCTGTTGGGCATCCAAGGTGTGAATATCTTCGATTTCACCGAGATACTCAGGCAGATGTACACGGCGTTTCTTTACTGGTGAGAAGTCATAACCTTTATCGTTCACCCGTGCCGGAAGCGCTGCCGCCATCACCTCACCTACCGGACACATATAGTACTCCGCCATCCATAGCCAGAGTTTGATTTGCGCTGCCGTCACCGCGGGTACTTCATCCAATACGGCAACAACATCCCGCAGCGTAACCCCCTCATCTACAGGCTCTTGGCGTTCACCATAAACGATACCGACCAGTTCCTGCGTTGCCCACGGAACAAGTACCCGCATTCCTTGCTGCAGGTACTCCATTGTCTCAGGGAGGCTGTAACTGAACACGCCCTGAAGCGGGACTGGTACTATGACATCAATTACTCTCAGTGTTGACGGCTTTGTTGTAACAGTTGCGGCACAAGGGCTCATAACTGTCGGTTTCACCGAGCAAGACGCGCTTTTCGGATGCCACCAAACGGTGACTGACGTATGCCAAATCACCACACTGCACGCAGATAGCGTGGGTCTTATAGACATCTTCGGCAATTGCCATCAGCGCGGGCATAGGACCGAATGGAATACCCTTGAAGTCCATGTCCAGCCCAGCCACGATGACGCGTACTCCGCGCTCCGCCAACTGCTTGCATACATCGACAATGCCCATGTCAAAGAACTGTGCTTCGTCAATGCCGACCACGTCAATGTCGCTGGCAAGCAGCAAGATGTTCTGGCTACTGTCCACCGGTGTGGACTGAATGACGTTGTGGTCATGACTGACCACGTCCTCCACGCTGTAGCGCACATCAATCGCAGGCTTGAAAATCTCCACCCTCTGTTTGGCAAACTGCGCACGTTTCATACGCCGGATCAGTTCTTCGGTTTTGCCCGAAAACATTGAGCCGCAAACCACTTCAATTCCGCCCTTTCTGCGAATAGGGCCTTGTGTGTCTCTTTCTGAAAACATATTATTGTTTCTTTTTAATATCGTCAACCATCATTTGCAGGCTGCGGATGCCATTAAAGACATTCTCCTCCACCTCATAGCATATATCCACAGCATTGCCGTTTTGCAGGTGCAACGCCCAATCACCTTTGCCGAAGGCAATGCCGGAAATCGCCGCCGTGCGGTCGGTTACATCCAGTTTCAGATGTTCACCGGTTTTGCCGACACGCTTGGTGTAGCGGTTATTGATGACGTTCCGCGTCACGAAGACAGGGCGCGGATTGCCCGGTCCGAATGGCTCCAGACACCGCAACACCTTGTAAAATTGTTCGCTTATCTCGTCAAAGGCTATCTCCGCCTCCACTTCTATAGTCGGGTGCATCTGCTCCTCGGTGATATGTGCTGCCACATATGCTTCAAAACGCCGCTTGAACTCCGGCAAGGACGTTTCCAGCATACTCAGTCCCGCTGCAAAAGCATGACCACCGAAGTTGGTCAGCAGGTCGCGACACGAATCTATGGCATCGTACAGATTAAACCCACCGACCGAGCGTGCCGAACCCGAAATAACCCCGTTTTCACCGGCAGTAAGGACGATTGTCGGTCTGTAATACGTCTCCGTCAGTTTGCTTGCAGCGATGCCAACCACACCCTTGTGCCAGTTCGGCGAATAGACGACGGTTGTATGTTTCTTGTCGTTATCCGGGTCGGCAGCTAACATCTTCAGCGCCTCATCCGCTGTCGTGCGGTCATAGTTCTGCCGCTCAGCATTGTAAGCATTGATGTCCTGTGCCCGTTGCCGTGCAAACTCCACATCTGATGTAATGAGCAGTTCCACTGCATCACGCCCTGAATACAGACGTCCGCAGGCATTGATACGCGGACCTATCTTGAAGCCCAAGTCCGTCATATTCACATGCTTGGGGTCTATACCGGCTACGTCAACCAATGCAGAAAGTCCAACGGACGGATGCGTGCAAATCTCCTTCAGCCCGAAATAGGCAAGGATACGGTTCTCGCCCGTCACGGACACGATATCCGATGCCACCGCCATAGCCGCCAATGGCAAAAAACGGTGCATATCAAACGGCACGTTGTATTTCTCCGCGTACGCCTGCGCGAACTTGAATCCTACACCGCAACCGCTCAGATCCTTATACGGATAGCCGCAATCGGCACGTTTCATATTCAGCACCGCCACTGCATCCGGCAAGACATCACCGGGTGTGTGGTGATCGCAGACAATAAAGTCTATATTCCGCTGTGCCGCATAGGCAATTTTATCGACTGCTTTGATGCCACAGTCCAATGCAATAACCAGAGAACATCCGGTGGAATCGGCAAAATCTACACCTTTGAACGAGATTCCGTAACCTTCCGTATAGCGGTCAGGGATATAAAAGTCCACGTTGTCTGTCAGGCTTTTAAGGAAAGTGTACATCAGTGCAACAGCAGTTGTGCCGTCCACATCGTAATCGCCATAGACCAGAATACGCTCGTTGGAATCGAGTGCTTTATGCAGCCGCTCCACGGCTTTGTCCATGTCGCGCATGAGGAACGGGTCGTTAAGTTCATCCAATGACGGACGGATATACTTCCGTGCTGCGTCGGCAGTGGTGATACCGCGCACCACTAACATACGCGCAGCAAGGAACTCAATATTCAGTTCCTTCGCCAGTTGCTTGGTTTGCTCGATTTCACCGGCACTCAACTCCCTTATGTTCCAAACGCTTTCCAAAGTCGTTATATTGTTAAATCGTTAAACTGTTAAATTGTTAGAGCGTAAACTCATCTTGGTCTTGCCATAACGGGAGCACCTTGCGGAAGTGGTGCAGACGGTCAATGTCAAATTCCGCAATTCTGGTTCCCATTTCGTCATCCGCGAAGGAGACAAGCGGATTCAGGTAGCTGTCGTAGGCAATGGAATGACCGTTGTAATGCAGATCCATTGCATCCTCGCCGATGATGTTTACTGCTGCAATATAACATTGATTCTCCGTTGCTCTTGCAGCTATCAACGCGTCCCAATAGGCAATCCGCACTTCAGGCCAGTTGGCACAGACAAGCAGTATGTCATAGAGGTTCTCTTTATCCTGCCGCGCCCAAACGGGGAAGCGCAGATCGTAGCAAATGAGCAACCGGAACTTCACGCCCAAGTATTCCACCACCGTACGTTCCCGTCCGGGAGTAAAGAACCTGTCTTCGCCACCGTGTGCATAGAGGTGCGCCTTGTCGATGAAATCGGGCTTTTCGAAGGGTTTGACAAAGAAACCGCGGTTATATAGTTGGAAGTTGGAGTTTGGAGATTGGAGGTTAGACTCCTCTTTGCAGATGAAAGAGCCGACGAGGGCGATGTTACATTCGTCTGCGAGCATTTGCAGGGTGTGCATGGTCTCGCCATCGGTCGTTTCCGCCAGTTCGGGTTGGTCAGTGCAGAAGCCGGTAGTGAACATCTCCGGCAGCAAAGCCATCTCCGCCTGGCCTGCGATAGCGCGGATGCGCTCACATGTCAGACGCAGATTCTCCTCTTTGTTTGCCCACAGAACAGGGTATTGCAGCAGGGCTATTCGCATGATTATCCGCCCGCTTATTTCTTGTTAGCGGCAGGTTTGCCGATGGCTTCACGCATCGTCGTGTCCGCCTGAATATTCTGCATACGGTAGTAATCCATGATGCCGAGGTTGCCACTGCGGAAGGCTTCCGCCATTGCCTGCGGCACGAGTGCTTCGGCTTCAATCACCTTGGCACGTGCTTCCTGCGCTTTGGCTTTCATTTCCTGCTCGCTGGCAATCGCCATGGCACGGCGCTCTTCGGCTTTCGCTTGGGCGATGTTCTTATCCGCTTCCGCCTGATCCATTTGCAGTTGTGCACCGATGTTCTTGCCGACATCAATGTCCGCAATATCAATACTCAAAATCTCAAATGCCGTGCCGTCATCCAAGCCCTTCGAGAGAACGAGCTTACTGATGGAATCGGGGTTTTCGAGCACTTGTTTGTGGCTCTCGGCACTACCAATCGAGCTTACAATACCTTCGCCGACACGGGCAAGGATAGTGTCTTCGCCTGCACCACCGACGAGTTGTTTGATGTTCGCGCGCACGGTGACACGTGCTTTGGCAATCAACTGGATACCGTCTTTCGCTACGGCTGTAACGGGCGGCGTATCAATAACCTTCGGATTCACCGACATCTGCACGGCTTCGAACACGTCACGTCCGGCAAGGTCAATTGCCGTTGCCATCTGGAAAGGAAGGTCAATACCCGCCTTGCTGGCTGATACAAGTGCATGCACGACGCGCTCAATGTGTCCGCCCGCGAGATAGTGGGCTTCCAGTCCGTCACGCTTCACGTCCTGGAGACCTGCCTTGTGCGCTTCAATCATGCAGTTCACAATCTTTGCAGGCGGCACTTTACGGATGCGCATAAGGAAGAGCTGCACCAGCGAAATACGAACACCACTCACTTGTGCGTTTATCCACAACATAAACGGCACATAATAGAAAAAGATAATCACCAGAATGGAGATTAACACTACCAGAATCATTTCAAAGAGTTCCATAATTGATTGTATGTTTTTAAGTTAAAACTAAGGTTACTACTTTTTGAGGTTCTCGATTTTCTTACCGGGATCCGCCAACTCGACCTTGGAGTCGATAGTAGTGTCCAGCGACATTTTTTCAATCGCACGGCTTTTGAAGAATCCGTAAATGGCAAGGGCTGTGAGGATCAGCGCAGCCGCAAGGGTTGCATGACCAGCCCATGGATGAACAGGCGCCACTTTCATATACGCCACCACGACACTGCCGACAAGACAAGCAAAACCGGCTATACCAGCTATTCCGAAGCCGGGCAACAAGAACATTTCAGCCACCAAGAGACCTACTCCGAACACTAACAGAAGAATAACAATTGCGATATACATAGGAAGTTACGATTTTAACATTTTTTATGATTCAGGGTGCAAAGATACGGCTTTTTTTTTGATTGCACAAATAAAAATGGTATTTTATCATTTTTATACGTTTTTTATAGGGAGACAGAGTGATTTTTTTTGAAATAAAATTTTGCACATTCGGATTTTTATAGTACCTTTGCCGCCGTTTTCGCCGTTTTTGCAGGCTAAATAGGCTGCCGGCGATACCTTATATATAAATATATAAATTAGGCATGAGTAAAAACTTAGTGATTGTTGAGTCGCCTGCAAAGGCAAAGACCATTGAAAAATTCCTCGGAAAAGAGTTCCATGTTCTGTCATCCAAAGGTCATATCCGCGACATTGAAGGCGTCGGGAAAAACAGTATCGGTATAGATTTCGAGCATAATTACCAACCCAACTACGTGCTTGATGCCACCAAGAAACATCTGTTGGAGACCCTTCAAGACGAAGTGAAGAAGGCGGATACGGTATGGCTTGCATCCGATGAAGACCGCGAAGGAGAAGCGATAGCATGGCATCTGTATGAAGTACTCAACCTCAAAAACAAGCCAACTCACCGTATTGTTTTTCACGAGATAACCAAGAGTGCCATCCAGCAAGCAATTCAGGAACCACGCGATATTGACTACAATCTGGTAAACGCCCAACAGGCGCGCCGCGTGCTGGACCGGATTGTGGGATTTGAGTTGTCTCCGATTCTGTGGCGCAAGATTACAACCGGCTTGTCGGCAGGACGTGTTCAATCCGTCGCCGTACGTCTGATTGTAGAACGCGAACGCGAGATAGAATACTTCAAAATAAGTGACCACTATCGAGTTATTGCCGATTTCACCGGTATCAATCCCTCTGATGCGTCAGTGCTTCACACGGAATTGAACCACCGTTTTGCGACCAAGCAAGAAGCATTAGCGTTCCTTGAGTCCTGCAAAAACGCTACCTTCCATGTGGAGCAAGTGGCGAAGAAACCCGGCACACACACACCTGCACCGCCGTTCACAACCTCTTCCCTGCAACAAGAAGCGGCACGGAAACTAAAGTTTCCCGTAAGCAAGACCATGCGTCTTGCACAATCGCTGTACGAAGCCGGACGCATCACGTACATGCGTACCGATTCTCTCAATTTGAGCAGCCTCGCCATAGCGACAGCCAAGACTGAGATAATCGGTGAATACGGCGAAAAATACCATCGTGCGCGCCAATATCATACCCATTCAAAAGGTGCACAGGAAGCACATGAAGCCATCCGTCCGACCTATATGAACGTACATTCCGCCGGTGCCAATGCCGACGAGCAACGGTTGTACGAGTTGATATGGAAACGCACCATCGCTTCACAAATGGCAGATGCAGAAGTGGAAACAACCCGTGTGGACGTGTCTGTCAGCGGCTCGGATTACAAGTTCGTGGCATCCGGTGAAATCGTGACTTTTGACGGTTTTATGCGTGCTTATGTCCAGTCCAGTGACGATGAGCAGGAAAACAGCGTACAAACCATTCCGGCAATGGCAAAGAACGAGCAGCTGCGTCTTACCGAGATGGATGCCCAGCAACAATTCACCCGTCCGCCAATGCGCTATACGGAAGCCGCATTAGTGAAGAAAATGGAGGAATTAGGCATCGGGCGCCCTTCAACCTATTCCACCATTATCGAAACCATCCAACAGCGTAAATACGTAGAACGCGGCAATATCGCCGGCAAGAAACGCGAATTCAATCTTCTGACCCTCAAGAACGGCAAAATCACTGACAAGCAGAAACAGGAAATATATGGCGCCGATTTGCAAAAACTGCTTCCGACTGACCTCGGACGAATGGCAAACGACTTCCTTGTGGAGCAGTTTCCAGAGATACTTTCGTATGATTTCACCGCAACAGAGGAAGCCAACTTCGACAAGATTGCGGCAGGCAAAGCCGATTGGGTAAAGACGGTTGACAAGTTCTACAAGATGTTCCATCCGATGATTATGCAAGTGCCCGTCGGAAAAGTCGCCAGCCGTATGCTTGGCACAGACCCCGCAAGCGGACAACCTGTGCTGGCAAAGATTTCCAAATTGGGTCCATGCGTGCAGTTGGGCGATTCCGATGAAGAAAAGCCTAAATTCGCCTCGCTCAAACACGGTCAGTCTCTGTTCACCATCACATTGGAGGAAGCATTGGAGTTGTTCCAGACATCATTACCTTATACACTGTGCGAACATAACGGAGAACCGATTGTTGTCGGAGAAGGAAAATACGGTCCATATCTACGTTATAACGGAGAATTTATCAGTATTCCGAAAGCGATTGACCCGTTAGCGATTACAGAAGAAGAGGCGTTGCAGCTGATTACGGAGAAAGCGCAAAAGAGCGAGCCGATACATGTGTGGGGCGACATACAAGTGCTGAACGGTCGATATGGTGCCTACATCAAAACGCCGGAAGGGAACTTCCGTCTTCCGAAAAATACCGATGCGGAAAAGCTGACCGTGGAAATGGCAAAAGACATTATTGAAAAGGGTGCAAATACGGCAACCATACAGAAAAAAGCACCATTTAGGGGCAAAAATCGCAAATAATTGCGCAAAAGTGCAAAAATATTTGCAGGAATAAAAAAAAAGCAGTACTTTTGCAGCCGCTTTTGTGGAAAAGCATCTGTTTTAAAGCAAAAGCAATCGAGAAGTGGCGCAGTTGGTAGCGCACTACGTTCGGGACGTAGGGGTCGCGTGTTCGAGTCACGTCTTCTCGACAAAAGGACAGCCGATGGCTGTCCTTTTGAGTAGACAGACTCCAACACGCGGTGTTCTCCGCCGCTTCGCTCTGTCGATTATTGCGCGAGACGCAATTTACGAGTCACG
>CAJOFT010000063.1:17519-20429 GCA_905234025.1 Paludibacteraceae bacterium | reverse complement strand
TTGAATTTAGTTAAACATTGAGTTAGTTTATGTTGTTTGTCAACATATTGGAGCCTTGTATTATAGTTGTTTGCTTCCGCATAAACAACGGAAAAGCGACAAGTGCACATTGCACCTGCCGCCTGAAAGCCGAGTATATGTTTTGTCTGTTACCTGCTCCTCATCCGCCGCACATACATACATACATACATACATACATACATACATACATACATACATACATACATACATACATTGCGCGCCGCGCACTCGGAAATATTGTATGTGAGGAGACTTTGAAGCATAATTCACAAATATCGCGCAAAGGTACTACAATTTTTTCATATGTGCAAATAAAAATGATTTTTTTAGCATTTTTTGTATATTTGTGGTTATTTGTGTGTAAGATCAAAAATGGATATTTGTAATCTGAAAAGTAAAGCCCTTGCAAAGCCCTATCTCGTCTCATTTTACCTCTGTGTTACCTTTGGTGTTTGTTTGGCTGACTTATGGTCGACCTTTGTGTGACCTTTGGGCGACCTTTGGGTGACCTTTGTGGAAAGATGGATTTTAATTTAAGATTTCAAGTTTCAAATTTCTTATCCCATGGGAACGATTATTTCAAATTTAAGATTTCTTATCCAAAGGGAACGATTATTGCAAATTTGGAGAAAAAAAGCGCGGGAAATGGCACTTTTATTTGTGTATATCAGAATAAAGCAGTAATTTTGCAAGCGAAATGTTTAACGGTTTAAGGTTTAGCGTTTAATGTTTAAGGTTTAGCGTTTAACGTTTAAAGTTTAATGTGTAAAGTGTAAGGATTATGGAAATAGCATTGGTGATAGTATCGGTAGTGGTGGTGGCGCTGGTGGGCGTTGTGGTTTATGTCGTAATGAAAGCACAGGGACAAAATGCGCTGCTCAAACAGGAAGAAGCACGCTATAACGCATTGCTTCAGCAAGAACAGGAACGGAATGAAACCTTATTGCAACAACAGCAAGAGCGGAATGACGAACTCCTCAAACAACAGCAGGAACGGAATGAAATGCTGCTCAAACAGCAACAGGAGCGTTATGATGCGTTGGTGAAGCAACAGGAAGCGCATAATGAGGCGTCGGTGAAGCTGCTGAAAGAACGTTTTGACGGGACGATAGCGGAGCTGCAGGCATCATTGAAGGCGGCAACGGCAGAGTTGCTGAAACAGCGTCAGGAGGAGTTTTCGGAGTCGAGCCGTAAGTCCTTGGATCTGTTATTGCAGCCGCTGAAGACAGACTTGGCGCATATGCAGAAGACGATGTCCGACGGTCGCGTTTCGCAAGCGGAACTGAAGACGTCGATGGAGAAACAAATCGAGCATCTGCTGCAACAGACGACACTGACGGCGAAGTCTGCGGACGAGTTGGCGCGTGCGCTGACACATGATCCGAAGTATCAGGGCAACTGGGGAGAGCGTGAGTGTGAGGAGCTGTTGGAACACCAGGGTTTGCGGAAAGGTGTGGAGTATGACACGCAAGTAGATATCAAGTACCGTGACGAAGACGGCAAGACGCGTGATTTCCGTCCGGACTTCATTCTGCATTTGGATGCGAAGCGGGATGTGATCATTGACGCGAAAGTGAGTCTGACGGCGTTCAAGGATTACTGCAACGCAGCGGATGAAGCGGAACGAGTGGCGTGTCTGAAACGCCATGTGGCAAGCATGGAAGCCCATGTGAAGGAGTTGTCGGAGAAAGATTATGCGTCGTATGTGCGTGCGGGTCAGACGATAAACTTCGTGATTATGTTCGTGCCGATAACGGGTGCGCTATGGACGGCGTTGCAGCAGCAGCCGGATTTATGGCGCAAAGCGATGGACAAGCACGTGTATATAGCAGACGAGCAGACGCTGTTTGCGGCGTTGAGCATCGTGAAGATGACTTGGACGACGTACACGCAGTTGGAACAGTACCAAGAGGTGTTCAAGAAAGCGGAAGTGATCGTTGACCGTGTCGGCGAGTTCTATGAGCGTTTTCAGGGCGTCGGCGTAGCACTGACGAAGGCACAGACCGCGTACAAAGGCTGTGCGGACAAGTTAGAAGACCACGGACAGAGCATCATCGTGGCAGCACGGGACATGAAGAAACTCGGTGTGCGGGTGAGTGCGAAACATCCGTTGCCGGTGGCAACGGATGTTTAACGTTTAGCGTTTAGGGTTTAGCGTTTAGGGTTTAACGTTTAGGGTTTAGCGTTTAGGGTTTAGCGTTTAACGTTTAGGGTTTAACGTTTAACGTTTAGCGATTAGTCTATGCAGAGGATGCGCTGCTGGGTGGTGCCGTAGTCTTCGGCGGTGACATTACCCAATTGGTCGAGATAATTGAGAACAGCCTGCACGTCTCCGATGTGCTCACATTCAATCTCCTGCATGTATTGCAATGCTCCGGAAGCACCCTTGCTGACAAGGATGTAACTTTGTCCGCCCAGCGTATAGGTTGAGTCCGGATGAATTGGCTGCCATTCGCCGTTGCGCTCCACCTCGGCAGAGATAATACGGCGCGTGTCACCGATTCCGACAAAGAGCTGGTTATGGTCCAACATGACAGAACTCTTGACTTTGGTGGTGTAAGTGTAACGCATACCGCTGACCTGCAGGAAATCGCCGTTCTCTTCGGGTGCCAATGCGACACTCACTTCCAGTGCATCAAGCAACTGCTGTCCCGTGCAACGGAGCATGCGGACAGTGTTGTTGAACGGAATGACTGAATAGACGTCTCCGAAGGTGATGTTGCCTGCGTCAATCTGGTTGCGAATACCGCCGCCGTTCATGATACCGATGTCAGCACCAGTTGCCGCACGGAAAGCATCGGTGAGGAAGTCACTGAGATTGGTTTCGCCGCGGCGTACTTCGCGTTCGCCGTCTTTGAGCATGGTCAGGTCAATGTCCGTGTGTCCGAC
>CAJOFT010000063.1:8343-17486 GCA_905234025.1 Paludibacteraceae bacterium | reverse complement strand
ACACGCTCAATGCGCGGGTCTTTTGCCATGTCAGGCGTGTTCTTTATGAGTTCGACGGACATGACTCCGGTCGTGTCAATGGTCAGTTTGCCGAAGCGTTGGAACTGTGTGCCGGTGGACGCGAGAATAACCGAGTCACCGGTCAGATTAGGAATCTTGAGGTTGAGAATATGGTGCTGGTGTCCGTCCAAGACGGCGTCAATGCCGGTGGTGTTCCGGATCATTTCGACGCTGCTGTCCAGTGCGGAATCATCGCCGAGGTGCGAGAGTACAATGACGTAGTCAGCACCCTGTCTGCGGGCATTGTCAGCCGCCCCCTGAATGAGTTCGAATGAATCCTCCGAGTGGAAGGAATAGATGCAGTTGCCGTTTTCGTCCTCGAAGAACGTTGGCGTGGAACTGCTGAACGTCAGCGGCGTAGCTGCTCCGACAAAAGCCACGGTGATGTTGCCGTACGTGCGGAGACAATACGGTTTGTATAGCTGTGCTTCGTTAATCGTGGTGAAGTTGCAGCATACGACGTCGGCATTGAGTTCGCTCATGAGATGCTGCTGCTGCGGAATGCCATAGTCAAACTCATGGTTACCGATGGTAGTGGCGTCGTACTTGACCGCGTTCATGACCTTGATGATGCTTTCGCCTTTGCTGATGCTGCCGATGGCTGCGCCCTGTGCAAAGTCGCCTGCACTGACAATAGCCACATATGGCGTTTCGTGTTTGATCTGATTGCGGAGTGCGCTTAACTTGGCATACTCGTCAATGGCGCAGTGCACGTCGTTCTCAAAGAGGATGACGACAGGTTTCTGTTCTGCCGTTTGGCAGGCGGTAAGAGTCAGGGCGCAGAGCCCGATGAACAAATTGTAGATGTTTTTCATATATCAGTTGTTGTTTATCAAAATTTATATCCGGCGGAGAGTTGCAGCCGTTGCTGGCGTGTTTGTGCCGCCCCTTCGTAAGCAAGGTCAAGGACAAAGCCCTTGTATTCCATTCCAGCCGTGACAATATGCCGCATCTCCAGCAGGCGGAACGTGTAACCTGCGTGCGCGTACTTCCAAAGGTTGATGTCCGCGCCGAAGTCCACCCCCGCCGTATGCTGCCCGAGGTAGAATAGTGCATGCGGTGAGAGCATGATGTTCTTTGCCTTGTCCAGCAGGAAGTCGTAACTGAGATTGCAGTACCCGCGTCGTTCGTACATGATGAGCGCGGTGTTGTTTGCTGCGGAGTTGCCTGCAAGATTCACCACCGACACGCCGACATTGAGTCCGCGCAGGCGGTACTGGATGCCCAGATCCACGTCAGGCGTCATCTGGAAACTCTTGAGCCACTCGGTTTGCACCGCCAGTTTGCTTGGCATGATGTCGCAGAAGTTCACTTGCAGCCGTCCGCCGAGGGACAGTTTGTGGATGTCCTTGATGACAAACTCGTAGCCGTAACCGAGTCCGATTGTGTGCTGGTGGAAGAAGGAATAGCCGTCGTAATGGTAACTTACGGAGAAGATGTGCTTGTCCAGCCTTCCCTGATAGCGTGCGCCGACGTTGATGTTCTCGTAAATATCGGAGTCATAACGCCGGACAAAGCCTTTCGGCTCAATGGCGGCATGTGACCAGACCTGTACGTAATGATGGTAGTTGCCATCGACATTGCTTACGGACGGGTTGTAGAACGACAGGTCACGGTACTGGTCGTACATGATCTGATCCTGTGCTGCTGCCCTGAACGGGACAAGCAGCAAGGATAGAAACAAGAATACTATGTGCCTGTGCGTTTTCACTGCCAAACGGTTAAATTATTTGTTCCACACGTCCAGCGTGTTCCGTATATACGGAACAGTCACGTTGGTGTGTTCTTTTCCTTCGTATGTAAAGACGGTTATATCGCCGCCTGCTTGTGTCAGTCCGTTGTAGGCGTCTGTAGTATTGAAATAGGGCACGACAGTGTCAGCCGTACCGTGATGGAGGAAGACTTTGCCGGTCGGTTTCCAGCCTTTGTGGAAGGAGTTTTTCTCGCTGGCAGCAATCCATTCGGTGTCTTCGCCGCTCAGGATTCCTTCCACGAAATACGGACGGAAGAGGTCCCAAATGCCACCCTGGAAGTTCATGATGGCGGAAGTCTGGTCGGTGACGGTGAAGGAATAGATCTGGTCGGGATTGCGGTGTACGGCAAAGCGGTTAAGCACGTAGGCAGACCACGAAACAAGTGCTGCCGGAATGTTGATGTTCTCACGGAGGACGCCTTCAATCTGTCCGACGTAGTTGTATGGACCGGAGAGACAACTGCTGCTGATGACGTTGAACTCGGAACTGTAGTCCGTCTGGATGTAATAGTGCAGACTGAGCGCTGCGCCGCCGCCCTGACTGTAGCCTCCCAGCCACACGTCCTGTTTGCCGGAGAGTTGCAGGTGGTGGCACATGGCGCGCAAGGCGTCGATGTTCGCAAAATGCAGTTCGGGATAATAAACGAACGGATGCTCCTTGTCCTTGGTGTCGCCATAGCCGATATAATCGGGCATGACCACGCTGAATCCGTTGGAGGCAAGCGGAATGGCGCAGACAGCTACTTCGCCGCCTTTCTGGTTGTGCTTGAAGTAGTTGGACGGCATTTTCTGCGCCGCGCTGACCGGCTCTACAGGAACATTTGTGCCGTGCATATAGACGCAAAGACGCTGCTTGACGGTGTCATTGTCCGGCAACAGCATCAGGGCTGTTGTGGCAATGGGTTCGTTCTCGTAGATGGTGGTGTAGGTGAGGCGGTAACACTTGATGCCGTATAGCAGAAACTTGTTGTCTTTGTCCAAGGTGTCACCTGCGTACTTCTTGACGTCGGAAAGGGGCAGGGTTTTGAGTTCTTCGACTTTGAGAATATTGCCGCGTCCACCGGTGGCTTCCAGCGGTTTTTCCTTGTCACAGCCCGTTGCCGTTGCTGCCATAAGCAGCAGGAACAGGGAGAAAATAATATACTTGCGAAGCGTATTCGGCTTGGAAATAAGGGTGTTCTTTGGGGTCTGTTTCATGGTGTTTTCCTTTTCTGCCTGCAAAATTACAACTTTTTTCCCGAATGCGCAAAAAAAAAGTGCAATTTGCTGCACTTTTTTGATTATTGGTACTGATAACACCCTGCATCAGGGCGAATTGTGTCTCCGTTATTGAAGCGGATACGCGGTTTTCCGAGCCTGTCAAGCGGAACGGAAAGGGCAGTGAGCGAGTCGCCTATTCCGCGTGCGGGAGATAGTGAATCCAGTTGGAAATCGTAGTAAACGTATTCCTTATATTTATAGTACGTGTTGCAGAAAACAGCGGTGTCCTTTTCCTGCCAGTAGATGTTGTTTATGGCGTTGGAGACGTGCAGCGAGTCGGCTTTGAGGAAGTTGTTCGCAATTGTGTCCTCATAATACTGCGGCAAAGGCGTGGCGACAAGCAGATTATTGCGCCGCACGCCGGAGACAATACAGTTGCGGAAAGAGGTGTTGGTCGGAATATTGTTCTTGCTGACGTTATTGATATAAACAGCTGCAACATCCTGTCTCGGAGTCGATTGAATCCGGACGTCCGTGGCATTGAAGTAGGAAGCGATGGTGTTGTGCACGAAGTTGTGCTTTCCTCCGGAGAGATAAAGACAGTATGCCGCTGCGTTGGAAAGTTCGCAGTTGGCGACGTAGGCATTGACATTCTGGAGCACAAGCCCATAGACCGCGTGGTTGTGGATGCGGCAGTTGGTGAGGGTCAGTTGCGGGAGATTGTCTTTCTTGTCGCTGACGCAGAAAAGTCCGACGTTTGCGGACAGAATGTTGATGTAATCAAGTGCATACGTTTTGGCGGCAGAGGATTCCGCATCGATGCAATAAAAGCCTCCCCACATTCCGGCTACAAAAGCATAAGGGACAGAGTCGTAGAGGTTGTCAATGCGGTCGCCTTGCAAAATGACGGGCTGTTCAAGCGTTCCTTTTGCTTGCACGTCGCCATAAGCAAGAATCACGGCTTCATTGTGGAAATACAGCCTTGCGCCTGCGTCAAATGCCAGATAACTGCTGACGGCAAACGTGTCATAAATAAGGTACGGACGGTCAGCGGTGAAAATGTAATTGTCGCGGACAGTCAGCCGTTTCGGTGTCTTGATGAGGTGAACGTTTTGTCCGTAGGCTTGCAGTTCTACGCTCTGGACGTTTCCGTTGACGGCAAAATTCAAGTTGTCCCTGATGAACAGCGGATTATTCTGCGAAGTCGGGTCAATGTTGACTTTGACAAAAACGATGAGACTGTCTCCACCGCGCAACTGCCAGTCCGTGGCTTTGGAGAGGTCTGCTTCGCCATCAATGTTGACCTTGAAATCCGCTCCGACATCCTGCCATATCCGGCTGATAATGAGCGCGTTGGCGTTTTTGTTATACACCACGAACTGCAAGGTCGCGCTACCCAGACTTGTGAACACGGTGTCAAAACTCACAACATCTTTGGAGAAAGTGAGTTGCATGGCAGGATTGCTGCTGACCTTGTCTTCCTTGCAGGCGCAGAAAGCAACGATGATTGCGCACAGGAGTATTATTCGAAGTTGAAGGTGATGCATAACATTCGTGAGGTCAGTTTGCGCAGTGCTGCGGTGTAAAAGGTTTCGTCCGGCTGAAGATAAATGTTTTCGTCCACATGCGTCAGGACGTCTGCAAAGCCGATTTTGTAAGTTATTTGCGGGCAGAATTTGAACCACTCGAAATACAAGTCGCAGCCTACGCCGACTTCGACAAAGTAGTCAAAGCTTTTGAGCATCACCGGCTGTTCCGCATCGCGATAGACGTTGAATTCCACGCCTCCTCCGCCGATGAGGTAAGGACGGAAGTTCTTCTCGCGCTCCGCCGACCATTTGACGTACAGCGGGATAGCAATAGGAATACTGAGCACATCGACTTTGTCTTTCTGGTCACCGCTCTGATTCCGCACCTGATGACCGGATTCGGACTTATAGGTGATGGTTCGTTGCGAGAAACTCAACGCCGGACAGAAACGCAAGTTGAGATGCCGCGTCATGCGCAAGTCGGACACAAAGCCGACAGTAAATCCCGGCATCAGTCCGCTGACACGTGCGTGATAGACTTCGTTTTGACCGGACGCAACGCTGTATAGCGGCTCTTCGGAGTCCGTGACGCCGAAAGTCATGAAGTTCATGCCCAATGAGAAGCCGAAGTGGAGGAGTTTGTCATCCACGTACGGGTTGTTTTGCGCCTTGACAGATGTCAGGAACAAGGAGCAAAGAACAAAAATCAATATGTGTCTGCGATGTGATGTCAATTGTCAATTAGTAATCGCTGCTGATGTTTCCGGCATCGTCAAAGTCGTCTTCTCCTGCTCCGTCGGTTTTTTCGAAGCGGCGTTTCTGGTTGTTACCGAAGTTGTATGTCAGCGTCAGGCTGATAGTTCGCGAGTGCCAGCGGTTCTCGGAGAACTGCCAGAACCCTTCGCCCCAAGTGGTGTTGCTGCGTGAACGGCTATCCAGCAGGTCGCGGACGTTGAGCGCCAATGCCAACTGTTTGTTGAGGAAGGTGTGCCGCAAACCGATGTCGATGGCATAACTGTGGGTTGTGGTACCTTGTGCAACGACGCGCGGACTGCGGTAGCGACCGGAGATTTGTCCGGAGAAGTTCTTGGTGAACATGAACTGTGCGTTAATGCGCACTGAACCTGCAAATATGTTCTGTGCAGCAAGTTTCACGGGAATTTCCGTGCCCTGGTGCATGATGATTTCGTCAATGGCGGAAATGTTGTTCCAGTAGAAGTTTGCGCTGGTGGTCAGTTGCAGCAGGTCACCGAAGAGACGGTTCTTGGCAACGATTTCAACACCTAACTCCTGTCGTGTGCCGACATTGAGGTAGGTGTTCTTCATAATATTTCCGTCCATATACTTGATGTTCTGTACAGCACCTTCGCCGTACTTCCAGAACACACCCGCAGAGAGTGTGTGACGCTCCCAAGACTTGAGGTAATTGAGCTCCAGATTGTTGAAGTACGCAGGCAGCAGATCGACGTTACCGTAACTGATGTTCGTGCTATCGGAGAAGTCAATTCGCGGACTCATCTGGTGTCCCCACGGACGTCTTACACGGCGTGTGTAATTGAGTTGCAGTTCGTGTCCGTGACCGAAGTCGTAACTGATGTACGCGCTCGGGAAGAGTTGGAAATAGGCGGTGTCACGTTTGTTCGGAATAGCGGCATAAGCGTCCTGCTCCGTGCCGTTGCCGTCCTTGTAATAGTACTCCAGATGGCGCATATAGTATTCGCCGCGCAACCCGACCTGCAAGGAAAGTTTGTTCCAGAAGCGGTTGCCGTATGTGATGTACAAGGCGTGGTTCTGGGTCAAACCTTTGAAATCGGAGTAGTAGGCATAGAGTTCCTCCTGCTTGTCTCCGAAAATATTGTGTGCGTCAGAGAACGTGCTGCTCCATCCACGGGTGTAGCAATAGCCCGCTTCGAGCCGGCTTTGCTGCGTAGGTTTCCATTCGTAATCGGCCTTAATCTCAATGCCCTGGTTGTTGCTTTTGTTGTTCTGGTTTTGGAATGTGGTGTCGTTTTCGATTTGCGTGTAGTCGGTTAACTGGTTGAAGGAGTGGTAGTTATACGTGCCGCTCAACATGAGTTGGTGACTCCGGAGTTTGAAGGTATAATCCAGCGTGGCATTTCCTCCCGGGTGTGAGCCTGTTCCGTCCTGAATACGCTGGTATTCACGCAAATGGTTGCCGGCTGCGTCAGTCAGCAAATAGGTGCGGGTGTTTTGGTTGGACATTTTGAACACTTTGGGATCGCTGACCATTCCGAAGCCAGAGACACCGATGGTAGAGCGTTCGGTAATACGGAAGTTCAGTCCTGCACGGGTGAATATTCCTCCGCCTCGATGGGTCTGCTCACCGTCTTGGAGAAGGTGACTGTCAATGAGGGTCGAGTCCAGTTTCTCGCTGCCTGTTCCGTGCAGGTTGTAACGGTCAGTTTTGCTGCCGCCATTGCTGATGTGATAGCGGTAGCCGACATTGAAATAACCGTCCACGATGCCGGAGTTGAAGTTGATGTTGAAGCTGAGGTTTCCGCCCGGAGGAACGTTCCAGGGTTTTGCCAAAGCATATTCAATGCCCGCCTGTACAGAGCCGTAGTAGCCTGCCTGGCGGTCTTTCTTCATCACAAGATTGATAATACCGGCAGTACCTTCGGGAGAGAATTTCGCGGACGGGTTGGTGATGAGTTCGATTTTTTCCACGGTACCTGCAGGCATTTGCTGCAGCACCTGGGCACGGTTCTCAGAGTTCAGTCCTGCGGGTTTGCCGTTAATCCATATCTCTACGTCTTCGCTGTTACGCAACGAGACATTGCCTTCCTGATCGACATCCACAGAAGGAATATTCTCCAGCACGTCGGTCACGCTTGCACCTGCCGAGGCGATGTTCTGGTCAACGGTAAACACTTTCTTGTCCAACTCAAAGCGCATCGAACTGCCTTGCCCGACCACTTCGACCTCTTGCAGGTTCTGGGTGTCTTCCTTGAGATAGACTTTGCCGAGGTCAACGTCTTTGCCTTTGATCTCCACCGGCTTGTTCTGCGCCGTGTAACCCATGAAACTGATGGTAACAATGTACTTGCCGTCCTTCACATTTGGCAGGGCAAACACGCCGTCAGCATCGGTTACAACGCCACTTACAGGTGTCGTTTCGCCTTCTTTGGAAAGACTTACATTGACAAAATCCAACGCCTGACGCGTTCCTGCGTCCAGCACTTTGCCCACAATGTCTGCTGCATGAGAGGGCAGACTAACGAGTAAGACGAGTAATATACTCCACAGCTTCTTTGTACCCATTTGTTCCGTGTCCGATTATGGTATGGCTGCATACGTCTTCCAACAAATCGCGCTGGCGGAATTCCTCGCGCACGCGTATATTGGAAAGGTGTACATTGACCACGGTTAATTTTTGTTCTGCCGCGTATTCGACTGCGTCACGCAACGCGACACTTGTATGCGCATAACCTCCGGCATTGATGACAAGACCGTTGTAGTCACCCGATTCGGCAATGGCTTGTATGCGGTCTATCAGTTCGCCTTCGTGGTTTGACTGGATATATACAAATTGTGTGCCAAGCCATTCACGCTGGATTCCGACCATGGTTTCTTCCATCGTCTTTGTGCCGTAAACCTGCGGGTTTCGTTTGCCCAGCAAGTTCAGGTTAGGTCCGTTAATAATCGCAATCTTCAACAATTTTATCTTGCTCCGTTGACTACCAAAAGGAACTCGTCATTGTCGTCCGTACGCTCCATGTAACTTTTCAGTTTCTCCATTGCTTCGACGCCGTTCATGTCGGCTAACTGCTTGCGAATCTGCCACATACGGCTCAAAACGGTCGGCGGAAGCAGCAGATCGTCGCGGCGTGTGCTGGAAGCCGGAATGTCCACGGCAGGGAATATGCGTTTGTTGCTGAGTTTGCGGTCGAGTTGCAATTCCATGTTACCGGTGCCTTTGAACTCCTCGAAGATGAGGTCGTCCATTTTACTGCCTGTTTCGGTAAGTGCCGTTGCGATGATGGTCAGGCTGCCGCCGTTCTCGATGTTTCGCGCGGCACCGAAGAAACGTTTTGGTTTATGCAACGCCTGTGCTTCCACACCGCCGGACAGCACTTTGCCGCTGGACGGAGCCACCGTATTATATGCACGCGCGAGGCGCGTGATGGAATCAAGCAGAATCACCACGTCGTGTCCGCACTCCACAAGCCGTTTGGCTTTCTCGTGTACGATGTTCGCCACTTTCACATGGTTTTCCGCCGGTTCGTCAAAGGTGGAAGCAATGACTTCCGCATTCACGCTGCGCGCCATGTCAGTCACTTCTTCGGGACGCTCGTCAATGAGCAGCACAATCATATATACTTCGGGGTGATTGGCGGCGATAGCGTTTGCTATTTCCTTGAGCAGCACGGTTTTACCGGTTTTCGGCTGCGCTACAATCAGTCCGCGTTGTCCTTTGCCGATCGGGCAGAAGAGGTCAATAATGCGTACGCTCAACGGGTCGTTCTTTCCGCGGCAGAGTGTGAATTTCTCATCGGGGAACAGCGGCGTCAGGTTTTCGAAGGCAATGCGTTTTTTCACCTGCTCGGGTGGCAGACCATTGATACGGATAATCTTGTCCA
>CAJOFT010000063.1:0-8216 GCA_905234025.1 Paludibacteraceae bacterium | reverse complement strand
TTGTAGTCTGCGGAGCGCAGGAATCCGTAGCCGTCCGGAGCGCACTCTAAAGTGCCCATGGCAATCACGTGTTCGCCGAGACTGATAGGCTGCTGCTCCAAGGGTTCAACAACCGGATCTGCAGGACGTTCTGCTTCCGGCGTTTCGGGTTTGGCTGCTTCGGGTTTCTCTACCACTTCCGCTTTGGGCTCCAATGGCAGTTCCTGTTGCTCTACAGTTTCGCTCTTCTTTTTCCTGCCGCGTTTCTTTGGTTGCGGCTGTTCCGGCTGTGCCTGTGCTTCCTGCGGCTGTGCCGGTATCTCCTGTGCTTGTACAGGTGCGGTTTCCGCCGGTTTGGCAGGCTCGTTCTTCTTCTCTGCCAAGCGGTTCTCGGCAACTTCATTCAACGGCTGACGTGCCTGCACGGCTTGTACGGTTTTGTTCGCCTTGTGCGGGTTCTGCTTCAGTTGCTCCTGCAACTGGTTCATTTCCTCTCTGGCGTTGCCGACAGTTGCCAGCACGGTATTACCAGGCAGATTGTCCGTGTTCACACGTTGTACCGTCGTTTTCATGCGGGTACGTTTGCGTTCGCTGCCACGTTTGGCGGAATTACCCTCAGCATTGGCTGCTGCGGCTGCTTTTGCTTCCACTTCTGCCGCACGTTTGTCGGCTTGCGCGTCCAAAATGAGATAAGCAATCATCTTGGCGGTGTGGCTGCGTCTTACACTAATGCCCAATTCCTTTGCTGCGGCTTGTAACTCTTCGAGCGTCATACGCTCAAGTTTTTGCATGTCGTATTGCATATGTATTCAAGTATTTACAGGGAAAACCAATAAATGGCAAATGAAAAAACGAGAAAATAATTAAGTCATCTCCTCATTTCGGCGGCAAAAGTACAACATTTTTGTGGAACCTGCAAATTTTTCTTAAAAAAAATACAAAATTCCGCATTTATTCAATAAAAAAGCGGCTTTTCGCCGCATTTTCATCATAAACCATCCGCTATGGTAAGCCGGATTTTCACTGTGCCGGTCGTGGTAACTTTTATAAGATAGGGAAAGGCTACTGCGTCCTGAAGCGGAAAACCCAGCACCTCCGCCTGCTCATGTATCATAAGGAGCGAGTGCCGGCATGTCCAGTACATCAAATCTTCCTGACAGGCTTGTTCGTCCATTTGCCTGATTTCGGCTTCGAGGGGGATGGCTTGGAGGAAGCAGGATTTGAATTTCTCCTGCGATGCAGTTGCGGTGCTTATCCATCGTGCGGCGGAAGCCCTGTTCCATCGTTCGATGAGGACGTTTTCCTTTTCACGTCCTTCCGTCCACCACGCGGGGTAGGGCAGTTCTTTCGGGCATTTCTTTTTGCCGAGGGCTTTCAGCGAGTCTCTCCATTGCTTGACACGTTCCTGCAAATCGGCTTCGATGGCGTTGATGGTGGCATAATCCTCCGAAGCGATCCATTCGTTGTGCAACTGTTTCTGGAGCATACGCATGTCGTAGCCGTTCATCGTAGAGCCCCGCAGAATGTCATTAGCTTCATTTTCGGTGGTTTGCTCGTTGAGTTTCCCGTAATCTTCGGCAACGGCGACGAGGTTGTGATAGGCAACGTTTTCTTTGCTGATCTGCTGGAACAAGGAATGCAGCGTGGCATATATGTCGCTGAGACGTTTTTCATTCGGGCTTTGTGGCAGCGTACCTGCGGCTTGCAGTTCGCGAATCTTGTCAAGGCGTTCGTCAATGAGTTTGCTTTCTTCGCGCAGTTCCTCGTTCGTAATCTGGAGGGCTTGGCGGTAAGGTGCACAAATCGCGGCGTTTACTTCGTTTTGAGCTTCGGAAGTCAATACTTGTTCTACCTGTGGCATGGACGGAAGAGCCTGCACGGCTTCCGCGATGGTTTTGAATCCTGTCTGTGAGGATAACTGCAAGACCGGCAAAATAGTGGCAATTGCCATCAGCATAAATTTTCTCATGCATTATAATATATTTAAGGTGAATATTCGTTTTCGGCGGCAAAAGTACTGCTTTTTATTGAATTATGCAAATTTGCAGGGCATTTTCTTGCGGATATAAAGAAAAAGTTGTACCTTTGCGCTCAAAATGTCGGATTATGGAACATATCAGCAAGGCACAAATCAAGTTAGTGCGCAGTTTGCAGCACAAGAAATTCCGTGACGAACTTGGTCTTTTTGTGGCGGAAGGAGACAAATGCGTAGAGGAACTCCGCAAAGGTTTTGAACTCGTTCATCTCATCGTCGAAGACGGTCTCATTTCTCATAGCGGAGTGGTCCCACATCTCATTGCCTCGCGTTCGGAGATTGAACAGATGTCGGTTTTGGAGACGCCGCAAGGAGTGATAGCGGTGTTCAAAAAGCATGTGCAAGACCTGCAAAAAATGCCTGACTTGGCGCAACTGGAGGCGCAGAAAGATATCCTGACATTGGTGCTGGACGGTGTTCAGAATCCCGGAAACTTGGGTACGATTATCCGTACTGCCGACTGGTTCGGCGTGAAACATGTTATCTGTTCGCAGGACACGGCGGATTGTTATAATCCGAAGGTTGTGCAGGCAACAATGGGCGCCTTGACGCGCGTGGAGATAAGTTATGTGAACTTGCCGGAACTGCTGAAATCCGTGTCTGAAATGAACCGCCTGTTTATGCAGAAATCACCTGTTCCTATTTATGGCACGCTATTGGACGGCAAGAATATGTACGAGAAGGGAGTGATTGCCGCTAACCGCATGAAAGGTCTGATTGTTATGGGGAACGAGGGCAATGGTATTTCCGAAGAAGTGCGCAAATATATTACGCATCCGCTTCGTATTCCGTCTTATCCGGATGGTGCAGAAACGTCCGAAAGCCTGAATGTGGCTATTGCCACAGCGGTTGTGCTCGCCGAATTCCGCCGGAAAATATAAAATTTGAAACTTGAAATTTGAAATGACAATTGTCAATTGTCAACTAATCGGAAACTCTTCCTGTGGTACGGCGAAATGCCGTATTCCTTGATGGCTGCATAATGGGCTGCCGTAGGGTAGCCCTTGTTATTGTCCCAGTGGTACATCGGGTATTCCTCATGCAACCGCAGCATATATTCGTCGCGATAGGTCTTGGCGAGCACGCTTGCAGCGGCAATAGACAGGTATTTCCCGTCTCCTTTGACAACTGTTCGGGCAGGTATTTCCATCAGTCCGCCATCCGGCACATACGGCTTCCATTTATTGCCATCTACAATGATATGTTGCGGCTGCACGGACAATATGCCCAATGCCCGCTGCATACCTAAAATGCTGGCATTCAGTATGTTAATCTTGTCGATTTCTTCTGCGGTCACTTCCGCTACAGCCCATGCCAACGCATGCTGCTCTATGAACGGACGCAGTTCTGTCCGCTGTTTCTCCGTCAGTTGTTTGCTGTCGTTCAGCACGTTCCATTCCGGTTCATCCAAGTGTTTCGGGTCAAGGATAACAGCAGCCGCGAACACACTGCCTGCCAGTGGTCCGCGGCCTGCTTCATCGCAGCCGGCTTCCAAAACGCCTGCTATATAATAGGGCAGAAGCATCAATACTTCTCCGTCTGTTCTTTGACCGTACGGTTCACGAAGTCCGCAAACTCCTGAATCGTCATTTGTCCTTTTTCCTCAGCGCCTTGCTGACGGACGGAGACGAGTCCCTGTTCCGCTTCTTTCTCGCCGACGATCAGCATGTATGGAATACGTTTGAGTTCGTTGTCACGGATTTTGCGACCAAGTTTCTCATTACGGTCATCCACGATGACGCGTACGTCCTGTTGCTCCAAAATCTCTTTCACTTTCCACGCATATTCGTTGCTCTTCTCCGAAATCGGCAGTACAACGGCTTGGTCAGGCGTCAGCCACAACGGGAACTTGCCCGCCGTATGCTCAATGAGCACAGCCACGAAGCGCTCCATGCTGCCGAACGGCGCACGGTGAATCATTACCGGACGGTGCTTCTGGTTGTCTTCGCCCACATACTCCAACTCAAAACGTTCCGGCAGGTTGTAATCGACCTGAATCGTACCTAACTGCCATCGTCTTCCGAGTGCGTCTTTTACCATGAAATCCAACTTCGGACCGTAGAACGCCGCCTCACCGGTTTCTTCGCGTGCAGGCAGATTCATTTCCGCACAGGCTTCGCGGATAGCGTTCTCGGCGTGCTCCCAGACTTCGTCCGAGCCGACATATTTCTCATGGTTGTTCGGATCGCGCAGCGAGATTTGTGCTTCGTAGTTCTCGAAGTTCAGCGCCTTGAAGATGATGTTGATAATCTCCATCACGCGGATAAACTCTTGTTTTACCTGGTCCTGACGGCAGAATATATGCGCATCGTCCTGCGTGAAAGAACGTACACGTGTCAGTCCGTGCAATTCGCCCGATTGCTCATAGCGGTAAACCGTTCCGAACTCCGCGCAGCGGAAAGGCAGGTCTTTGTACGAACGCGGACTGTTCTTGAATATCGCGCAGTGATGCGGACAGTTCATCGGCTTAAGCAGGTACATCTCGCCCTCTTCCGGCGTGGTGATCGGCTGGAACGAATCTTTTCCGTAGTGATCCCAGTGACCCGAGGTCTCATACAGCGTCTTTGAACCGATATGCGGCGTAATAACCTGCTGGTAACCGTAGCGTTTCTGAATCTTCTTGAGGAAATCCTCCAGGCGCAGACGCAATGCCGTTCCTTTTGGCAGCCAAATTGGCAGACCTTTGCCGACCATGTCGCTGAACATGAACAGATCCAACTCCTTGCCAATTTTGCGGTGGTCGCGTTTCTTGGCTTCTTCGAGCAGCGTCAGATACTCATCCAACTGTGCTTTCTTCGGGAACGAGATACCATAGATACGCGTCATCATCGGACGTTTCTCATCGCCGCGCCAGTAAGCAGCCGCGCAACTCAGCACTTTCACTGCTTTGATGGGCTCCGTGCTCAACAAATGCGGTCCACGACACAAATCCGTGAAGTTGCCTTGCGTATAGGTCGTGATGTGACCGTCCTCCAACTCGCTGATCAATTCGCACTTGTAACTCTGTCCTTTGTCGCCGAACCATTTCAGTGCATCGGCTTTCGCGATGGACTTTTTAACCAACTGCTCTTTCTTTGCGCGCAGTTCCATCATCTTGTTTTCGATGGCGGCAAAGTCACTGTCTTTGATGACTTGCCCTTCTGCAGGATAAACGTCGTAATAGAATCCGTTTTCAATTGCCGGACCTATGCCGAACTGAATGCCCGGATAGAGTTCCTGCAAAGCCTCTGCCATAAGGTGGGACGAGGTGTGCCAGAACGCGTGTTTGGCTTCCGCGTCATCCCATTTGTGCAACTTGATGGCGCAGTCCGCCTCCAACGGCTGGTTCAGTTCTGCAATTTCCCATTCTTCGCCGGATTTTACGCTTGCCACAAGAATGTCTTGCGCGAGCCGGCTGGAGATACTTTCTGCCACCTGTAACGGGGTGACGCCGTTTTCATACTCCCGCACGCTGCCGTCGGGAAAAGTAATTTTAATCATATTGTTATAAACCTACAAATGTTTATGTCCGCAGGCTCACAACCGCCTGCTCAGACGAAATATGTTGTTGTTGTGATAGTCTTTTTTATATTCAGCCCGCAAAAGTACTGCTTTTTTCCCATTCGTGCAAATAAATGTGCGTTTTTGTAACTTTTTATACAATGCCACCGGTGTAAATATCCGATAACCCCCGGAGACAGGGACGTAAAAACCTGCTGCAAAAGCAGAAAAAATGTATGAAATGGAGTGTGCAAATCCGTTTCATACATTTTTTTGTGTATCTCGTACAGCGTGCTTGTACGGATGGATTTTCCATAGTAATTTTGCACCAAAAATCGAAACGGATATGCAAAACGCTATGTACAAATCTTTCGTCTGGCTGCTTGTTCTGGCAAGTCTGTCTGCATGCAGCTCTTCGGGTTCAGACGTTCAGGACCAAACCCGAAACCAGTGGAACGGCGAACCATTCAACGGCATTTACTTTTGGCGCACGACGTTTGCTGTGAACGATGCGGAAAGAGTCTTTCTTCAGGAACACCAAATCGACCGTCTTTATCTGCGGATGTTCGATGTGGATGTGGTGAAGCAAAACCTGTGGTCAAATGAAGAACCTTTGCCGGTTGCCACACTCATCTTTCCGGACTCAGCGGCAACAGCTCAGACCATGTCTCTGCTGCGCGACATCGTGCCAGTCTGCTTCATCACCTTACCGGCGCTGAAGATGATGCAAGACCGGGAAGCAGAGTTCGCGGAGAAGATTGTAAAACGTATGCTCAATATGAGCAGTTACCACGGTTTTCGCAATAAGGTCACGGAGATTCAGATTGATTGCGACTGGACGGGTCAGACGGAAGAACTGTATTTCGCGCTGCTCAACGAAATAAAGTCCCTGCTTGCCGCCGAAAAACTGTTATTGAGCGTCACTGTCCGGTTGCACCAGTTGCGAACTGCTGCTCCGCCTGTGGACAGAGGCGTGCTGATGGTCTATAACACAGGTTCGATAAAGAATCCGCACACGCAAAACTCTATCTTGTCACTTGGTGACGCGGCGCAATACCTGACGCATTCAGCCGTGGAAAAATACCGTTTGCTGCTGGATTATGCGCTGCCGACATTCTCTTGGGGCGTATGGTTCCGCGGCGAACAGTATATGGGCATTCTGCATTGCGATGACTTTGACAATCCGCATCACTACGCGAAAATTGACAGTACGCATTACCGCGTGTTGCATCCGCATGTGTTGGAGGAACGCTCGCTGCAAAAAGGCGATATGATCCGCTTGGAGAAATCCGCTTACCAAACGGTTCTGCAGGTCAAGTCACTGTTGCCTTTCACCACTCACGCACCTGCACGCCTGCAGTCCGTTATATTGTATCATTTGGACGCTAATAAATTGAACGCATATGAAAACGAAGAGATTGATGATTTGTATCGCCATGATGGCAGCAAGTAGGGTGGTGTTCAGCTGTATGTCATACGGAGAAAGCCCGCGGGAATACATTGTTTACCGCGTGTGCAACAAGCCTACGGACGATGGTGCGGTATTTTCCTATATGCCTGATTATCAGCAACGGAATCTGGAAGCATGGGCTGCGGAAACCGGCTTTAACGGAGACTTGCATGACATTGAGAGAGTCGTGTACATGTATTCTCTGGATGAGTTGGTTGACTTGCATGAGAACGGAACATTCCCGAAATGGGATAGAGACAACGAATGGACAGCTTGTGCAGGAACGCATAATCCCTATTCGGCGTATCTGGTTATCGCCAAACAGTGTGAAATCGCGCGCGCCGAGCAAACGGATCTGTGGTATTATCCTGCGGACAGACAGCATGGTTTTACGACTTTGGATGCCTTGCTTGACCGTATCAATGACGTCGGAACAAACCTGAAAGACCGGTACAATCTGCAACGCACACGTCTGCTGTTTTCTCTGGGCAGGTATAACGAGTGCGTGAATCTCTGGAACAATCATGTCCGCCAACTCCCGGACAACAACCTCATGAAATCCATGATAAAAGACTACATCGCAGGCGCTTACTGCCACCTCGGAGATACGGCCACTGCCAAAAAAATGTATATTGAGCAGGGCAACTATTGGGAAGCGGCACGCCTCTCACATGCGCACAATACCTGTTGGGCGGATGTCATCAAAGCGGTGTATAACATTGACCCTGACTGCAATGACATGGTCGCGTACAATATGCAGGTGGAACTGGAGTATTTCTATGCCGGTTACAACCTGAATGTCAAAAAGTTGCAGAAATACCGCGACGTAATGACATACATCACCCGCACGCACCGCAGCAAAGACATGGCACTATGGTACTACACCAAAGCCTACGTTGAGGAAAAACTTGGAAATCTCAATGCGGCTGCGGCTTCCATTGCTGCCGCGGAACGCTGCAAAACCACCGAATTCCTGCACCGGAACATACGCCTCTTCCGTATGTACATCGATGCAAAAACGCTGCCCGTAAACGACAACTATGAGCGCAAACTGTACACCGACCTCTGCTGGCTGGACACGCTGATTAAAAACAACATCTCCGATGAGGTGTGTTCCATGCTCTTGGAAGAGGAAGCGGACATGTATCACTGGCACAAGATGTGGTATTGTTACTCCTTTTATTATTACAATGACATGATGCGCAAAATCATCCTCGGAGAAGCCGCTCCGAGACTGATGCAAGCAGGCAGAAAGACACGTGCCGTGCAACT
>CAJOFT010000062.1 GCA_905234025.1 Paludibacteraceae bacterium | reverse complement strand
TCGAAGTCTTGGCGGAGAAAGGGGGATTCGAACCCCCGGTACAGTTACCCGTACGACAGTTTAGCAAACTGTTGGTTTCAGCCACTCACCCATCTCTCCCTCGCGACCAGCGCGATTTCATTTCTAGTGTTTAACCGAAATTCATGCTCTTTTTCAAAAGCGGCTGCAAAAGTACTGTTTTTTTTTTATTCCCACAAATTTTTCTGCATTTTTCTGCAAAAAAAGTATATTTTTTTCTGCTTTAGTTGCATAATTCACAAAAATGCCGTACCTTTGCATGTTTTTTTGACCCAAACCACGAACCCTGTTCATGATGGCAAACCAATCGCAACATATCGAAATCGAACGGAAGTTCCTCGTCACATCAGACGCCTACAAGGCTTTGGCAACACGCCATTACAGCATCGTACAAGGCTACATCGCCAAAGGAAACGGCAGAACGACAACCAAGCCTTTCTCACCATCAAAGGCGGTCTTCTGGAAGGGCAGCGTCTGGCTCGCTTCGAATGGGAAAAGGAAATCAGCGTTGCCGATGCCAGGGAACTCCTGCAACTCGCGCTACCCGGACTGATTGAAAAGACCCGCTGGATCGTACCCGCAAGCGGAGACCTCTTCTGGGAAATCGACGAGTTCCACGGTCGTCTGGAAGGACGGACACTCGCGGAAATCGAACTGGACCACGAAAACCGGTCCTTCGACATACCGCCGTTCATCGGCGAAGAAGTCACCGGACAGCCGGAATACTACAACGCAAACATGTAAGCACCTTATGGACAAGAACAAACGGAAAATCATATGGATTATCGGCATCTGTCTCGTGCTCGCAGGTCTGATTGGCGGAACCTTTGCCTTTGAGCAGTATTACCGCTCGGAAGTCTGCAACCTCTCCTCTCTGGACGGCGAAAGCCACGGCTACTACATCTACCCCGACGCAACCATAGACAGCGTCATGGCGCTCGTCCGTCAGGATTACAAAATCGCCGCCGAGACAGACTTCAAGTTCCACAGCCGCAGACTCTATTTCACATCCGTCAAACCCGGCTACTACAAGTTCCCGCCGCGCTTGGGTGACAAACATTTCATCGTCCGCCTCCAGCTCGGACAGCAGTCGCCTGTACGCATCACCTTCAATAACCAGATCCGCACACGCGAACAACTGGCAGCACGCCTTGCAAAGCAGCTGCTGCTGGACTCCACGGAGATAATCACCCGTCTCGACAGCAACGAATACATGTCGCATTACGAACTCAACCGCGAAACTGCCGTCTGCATGTTTCTGCCGGACACCTACGAGGTCTATTGGACCACAACGGCTGACAAGCTCTTCGACCGCATGTACAGCGAATACCAGCGCTTCTGGAACGAGAAACGCCGCCACAAAGCGGATTCACTGGGTCTCAAACCGACCGAAGTGGCTATCCTCGCGTCCATCGTGGAATCCGAGACACGCAATCAGAAAGAGTATCCGATCATCGCCTCACTCTATCTGAACCGCCTGCGGTTAGGCATGCCTTTGCAGGCGTGTCCGACGGTCATCTATGCCAACGGGGACTTCAAAATGCGCCGCGTGCTCAAACGCCACCTGAAGATTGATTCGCCCTACAACACCTACATCAACAGAGGTCTCCCGCCCGGACCGATCCGCTGTGCTATGGGAACAACCATTGATGCCGTGCTGGACGCGCCGAAGACGGATTATCTGTACATGTGCGCCAATCCCGACTGGTCGGGCACGCACCTCTTCTCATCCACCTATGGCAAACACGCAGCCGCAGCCAAGGAGTACCAAAAAGAACTGGATGCACGCAACATAAAATGATAAAATCGTAAATCGCCAAATCGTAAATGATAAAATCGTAAATCCCATGTCAGTACATACTCAGACAAGCCGCATGACGACGGCTAAAATTCGTCAAGCCAAACAATCTGGTGACAAACTCACCATGCTCACCGCCTACGATTTCACGCTGGCAAGACTCGTTGACCAGGCGGGAATCGACATGCTTCTTGTGGGCGACAGCGCCTCCAACATCGTTTGCGGCAACCAATACACCCTGCCAATCACGGTTGATGAGATGATTTTCCTCACCAAAGGCGTCGTACGTGCCGCACAGCATGCACTCGTCATCTGTGACATGCCTTTCGGCAGCTACCAGATCAACGAAGACGATGCAGTCCGCAACGCCGTACGCATCATGAAGGAATCCGGCGCAGATGCCGTCAAACTCGAAGGCGGCGAAGACATCCTGCCTGTCATCCGTCATCTCATCGCAGCCGGCATTCCTGTCTGCGGACACTTGGGTTTGACGCCGCAGTCCGTCAACCAGTTCGGCGGATACGGCTTGCGCGCAAAGGAAAAAGCCGAGGCGGAAAAGCTCATGCATGATGCCAAACTGCTGGACGAAGCAGGCTGTTTCTGCATCGTGCTCGAAAAGATTCCCGCAGCACTGGCTGCCGAGGTCACCAAAGCAGTCTCCTGCCCGACCATCGGCATCGGAGCCGGAAACGGCACAGACGGACAAGTACTCGTCTTGCACGACATGCTGGGACTTAACACCGGCTTCAAACCGAAGTTCCTCCGCTATTTCGCCGAACTGGCAGGCGACGTAACCAACGCGGTGGAGAACTACATCACCGCCGTAAAAGACAACTCTTTCCCATCTGCCGAAGAGAGCTATTAACCTGTCATCACAGTCATGGAACCGTACGAAATCATATCGGACAGACAGCAGAAGGTCTTGCAGTATCTGGAGCAGCACAACATCCCCTTCTCCACCTACAACCATCCCGAAGGCAAGACAATCGAGGAAGCCAAACGCTGGTGGCACAATGACGGCAGCGTCCATTGCAAGAACATCTTCATGCGCAACCACAAAGGCGACCAACATTACCTCATCTGCTTTCCCTGCGATGATGATCTGGCTATACACGACATCGAACACTGGCTCAAAGACGTCCTTGTCTCACAGGGACTCAAAGCCCCCGGCAAACTGTCTTTCGCTTCGCCGGAACGCATGATGCGATACCTCGGACTCGAACCCGGAAGCGTCAGTCCTTTCGGATTGATTAACGACACGGAGCACCATGTCATTCTCTTTCTTGACAGCCGCCTCAAAGAAGCACCGTCTTTGTCTTTCCACCCGAACGACTGCCGCGGAACGGTTGTCATCACCCAATCCGCCTTTCAGCAGTTCCTCACCGGCGTCGGCAACAAAGTGGAATATATCAACAAGCAGACAAAAACCAGAGGGTGCGCCAAAACTGATTGACACACCCTCTTTCTTACTCTGTACACTGTACACTATACACCTTACACTGTACACTGTACACTATACACCTTACACCATCACTTTACTACCCTTCCGGTAGCGTCGTAAACTCGTCCGTTGTGCTCGATATACAGCACCCCGTCCATGAGCAGTTTCCGGCTCCCGGCTCCTAACTCTTGGCTATTGACTTGCTCAACGCCTGCACCGGCATTTTCGGGCATTACCTTGATGGCATAGATATAGGCACCGGCATTTTCCTCATTCGCGGAGCGTGCAAGACGACCTGGTGCGGAACTTCCGGGTGCACCCTCCAAATAGATGACAACGTAGGTCTTCTGGCTCACGGAATAATTGACGGTTGCTTTGCCACGCAATGACTGTTCAACGCTGGCAGTGATATACGCTTCACCATATTCGGCAATCTTCACTTTGAGCGTATAGCCCGGCAAGGTCTGGCAGTCGATCTCAATCTTTCCGTTTCCTTTGTTCAACTCGAACGTGATTGTTCCCGGCAGGAGTGACTTCAGTGACGCGGCGCCTGCAAAGGCGGCATTCAGTTTCGCGTCTATCTCTGCGGCGGTGTTGGTGGTTGCTATTTCAATACGTCCGTCTTGAGCGTTGTATTGGTCTTTGGCGCCAAGACTTACTCCTAAAATCTCCGAGCCTGCAGGATCATAGAGCGAGAAGTCGAAGGTTGTCTCCTGATTGTTCGGCAGCGGATTCAGGTCTTTTAGGGTGAAGTATCCCGGATTGCTGTTGCCTTCATCCAGATGAGCGTATGCCTTGTCAATATGGCTCGCATCGTATTTCGTCCCGCTTCCGCCGACGAGCGATACACAGCCGTTGAACATTTCGTCCGAACTTGTCAGCACATTACTCCGGCTCCAATTCTCACTGCACAGAATCGTCGTAAGAAGTGAACAGTCACGGAACATTCCACTCATGTTGGTCACTTTGGCGATGTTGAACCCGCTTACATCAATCGAGGCAAGTTTGGCACAATCATCGAACATGTCCTTCATAGATGTTACTTCGTCCGTAACGAGATTTTCCATTCCTTCTATCTCCGTCAGCTCTATCAAATAGGCGAACATCTGACAGGTCGTAGTCAGACCCGCCTCCTTCATGGACGCATCAATTACGCCTTTTTTAACATCGTCTCCCCCAACAAGGTAATGAGTATGCATTTCATCTGGGGCATACACTTCGGTTGACTCTCCTGCCGCCTCATGTTCCATACGAAAACCGTTGTAGTAATAGGTCAGCACACCGGTCGATCTGTTAATGGAACTATACACCACTTTCTTTTCCGTGAAGTACCCCGGCTTGGTCTCGCCACCGTCTATATGGGCGTACGCAAGACCTATATTGGTCTCTCCGTCGCATTTCGATCCTTTGTCACCGACCAACGCTGTACAACCTTCGAACAATCCATCCACAGCACCCGGATTAGCCAATAAGGGATTTTTGCTCCAGTCTTCATTACACCAGATGGTCTGCAAAGCCTCACAATGATAGAACATTGCCGCCACATCACTTACCTTTGCCGTATTGAACGAACTTAAATCAAGCGAAGTAAGTGCAAAACAATCGGCGAACATACTACCCATGCTCGTCACATTAGCAGTGTTGAATTTACTTACATCAATCGAAGCAAGCGACTTACAAAACATGAACATACCATTCATAGCGGTTACGTTTGCCGTATTGAACGAGCTGATATCAAGCGAAGTAAGTGCCTGACAGTCGACAAACATTTGCCGCATATCCGTCACATTGCGGGTATCGAACGACCGCAAGTTAAGAGAGGTAAGTTTGCTACAACCTTTGAACATATTATACATCGTCTTCACCTTGGAGGTCTTGAAGAAGGTGAAGTCAACCGCAGTAAGTGAAGAACAGTCGTAGAACATTTCCCGCGTATCCATCTCTTCGCCGGTAGCGAGATCCCAAAAGCCTGTTATCTCCGTCATGGCAGACAAGCCGTAGAACATTCTGCGCATCGAAGTGAGTTTGACATCCTTCATAGACTTATCAATTACTGCCTTGGTCACTTTTTTCGCATAGCCGGAGAACGGAGATGATGCGTCCGGATCATAGAGTTCGTTGATGCCTTCGCGGTAGAAGCGCTGGTCATCGTAGAAATAGGTCAGTGTGCCTTTCGTCTCATTGAACGAGGTATAAACCTCCGGTTCCTGTTTCGTAAAGTAACCGTTTTCGCTGCTACCTTGGTCGGGACGGGCGTACTCCTTGTCGAGCTTGGCAATATTATACGCAGTGCCTTTCCCGCCGACAAGAGACGTGCAACCATAGAACATATTTTCCGTTTCCGCCAATGCCGGACTTTCACTCCAGTTGTTGTTACACAGAATCGTCTTCAAATTGGTACAACCGCTGAACATATTGCGCATATCCGTTACGTTGGAAATATCAAGCAGATTGAGGTTCAGCAGGTTCAGAGAACTACAGTCAGCGAACATGCTATTCATGTTCGTCACTTTGGGCGTCTCAAATTCACTGAAGTCAATCTTGCCCAACTTGGTGCAACCCTTGAACATCTCACGCATGTCCGTCACTTTGTCGGTAAGAAGGTTGTCGATGTCCGAAATGCTATCCACGTTCGTCAACCGATAGACGTTCCCGTTTTCTGCGCCGCCATAGAACATGCTACGCATCGACGTAAGATTTACGCCTAACATGGACACGTCAATCTTCACCTTTTTGACTTGGTCGTGATACGCCTTGAAGCGCAATGCTTCCGGCTCATTTACCGGATCATAGGGTTCATTGACACCTGCGCGGAAGGAGCGTTTGTTGTCGTAGTAACAGGTCAGCGTCTGTGTCGAAGCGTCGTAGGACGTATAGACTTCTTTGGAGTAACTGCCCGAGAAGTAACCCGGCTGTTCCTCTCCGTAATCCGGTCGGGCATAGCTTTGGTCTATCGTATTGACACCGTCACAAACAGTTCCCATATCGCCGGCAAGAGACGTACAACCTTTGAACAAACCCGAAGCACTGGCTGTACTCTTGCTCCAGTTGCCGTTGCAGCGGATCTTGCGCAAGGACGAACAGCCCTCAAACATACTGTACAAATACGAGGCTTTCGAGATATCGAACGAATTGAGGTTCAATTCTGTCAGTTTGGCACAGCCGTTGAACATCCTTCCGAAATTAACCACGTTTCCTGTCTTCATATGCGTGGCATCCAGCGAACCGAGCAACGAACAGCCGTAGAACATCCAACTCATGTCCGTCACTTCGTCCGTAACCAGGTTCTCCATGCCCTCAATCTCCGTCAAAGCCGTCAAAGTATAGTAATGATCCACTTCATCAATCACCGCCAGTCCGCCGAAGAACATCCGGCAGGTCGATGTCAGCCCCGCATCCTGCATCGATGCGTCAATCTTCACCTTTGTTATCTGGTCGTGATACTCCCTGAAACGTACTGTCGCAACGTTTTTCACCGGATCATACGGCTCCGTTATTCCGGAGCGTTTGCTGCGGCGGTTGTCAAAGTAATACGTCAGTACGCCATCTTTGTACGCGGTATAAACCTCGGGATCGCCCAATGTCTTCTCCGGTGTGAAATAACCCGGCGCACCTGCCTCGTCAGGACGCGCATAAGACTTGTCAATATTGTTCTCTCCGTCACACAGCGTACCATTATCGCCTTCCAACGATGTGCAAGCCTTGAACATGTTCGATGAACTGGTCAGTGCCGAACTGCTGCTCCAGTTGCCCGCACACCAGATCGTCGTCAGACGCTGGCAGTTGCTGAACATACTGCTCATGTTTGTCACCTTGCTTATGTTGAACGAACGCAAATCCAGCGACGTAAGGTAGTAGCAGTTCTCGAACATGCCGCTCATGTCCGTCACATTCGCGGTGCTGAACTTGCTCACGTCCACCGAACGCAGGTACAAACACTGGCTGAACATACCTTTCATGTCCGTCACGGCGGCGGTATTGAACCCACTCACGTCTATCGTCGTGAACGGACATTGGAGGAACATATACCGCATGCTCTTCACCTTCGCAGTACTGAACGAACTTACATTCAGCGTCGCCAACTTCCGGCAACCGTAGAACATGCCGCTCATCGTTGTCACGTTGGTGGTAACGAACGAACTCAAATCCAACGACTCCAGCGACGAACAGCCAGAGAACATACTGCTCATGTTCGTCACACGCTCCGTATTGAACGAACCCAGATTCAGCGATACAAGGGCAGAACAGTCGCAGAACATATTGCTCATGGTCGTCACGTTGGCAGTAATGAACGAACTCACATTCAGCGAAGCCAACGCACTACAGCCGTAGAACATATTGCTCATATTCATCACTTTGGCAGTATTGAACGAACGCAAATCCAACGACTCCAGCGCCGAACAATAATCAAACATGCCGCGCATGTCTGTCACGTTGGTTGTAACGAGATTCGATATGCCTTCGATCTCCGTCATAGCAGACAGCACATAATCTGTTTCACCCCATCCACCGAAGAACATGTAAGCCGTTGACTTCAAACCCGCATTCTTCATCGACGCATCAATCACGCACTTTGTCACTTTGTTGTGATACGCTATAAAACGCGTTGCATCAGGGTCATACACTTCAGTGAATTCTCCTGCTGCCTCACGATCCGCACGCTGGTCGTCGAAGTAATAGGTCAGTGTACCGGTTGATTCTTTGAACGAGGTGTAAACCTCTTCCGCTTGGCTCTTTCCTGCAAAGACCGTCATCAGGCATAATGCCCATAACAAGAAATGCTTTTTCTTTGCCACAAGGGCACGATTAACTTTGTTTTTCATTAGTGTTGAGTTTTTAGTTGGTTGCAAATTGGTTGCAAAATAGATTATTCCAATTCCGCCACAAAGGTACTGCTTTTTCCGCATACGTGCAAATAAAAGTGGTGTTTTTTGGAAAAAATTGCGTTTTGATTGTGTTTTGCTTACGCTTCTCTTACGGTGTTCTTACGGTGCTCTTATACTTATGCGTTGTTTACGGTTCGTTTATCCTTCGTTTATCATTCGTATATCATTCGTGCAATGTTAGGTGAAAGATAAGGAAAAAAGGCGGCGCGGGCAATGACCGAGACGGGAATCCGCGTACCCAGAGAAAGGACACCTGTGTACCATTCAAATAAAAAAAAGTACTGGAAAGTGCACTTTTTTTTGCATAGATGCAAAATTTGTTGTACTTTTGCCGCGTGAATATGAAAAAGAAACCAGAAAGTGAACAAACGCGCGTTGCCTGCACCGAAGATTCAGGCGGACGACCACGACTACGTAGCACCTGCCAACGACACCGAGAAACTCTTTGCAGATATCTTTGCATCCGTGCTCTCGCTGGACAAAGTCGGCGCTACGGATAACTTCTTTGAATTAGGTGGTACGTCGCTCATGGTGACCCGCGTCATCATCGAAGCCGACAAAGCAGGCAAGCATATCGCATACGCTGACCTCTTTGCCCATCCTACACCACGTGATTTGACGCAACTCGTTGAGGGAACACCAAATGACCAAATCGTCAATGACCAAATCGTAAATGATTTTGACTACATCGGCCGCATGCTCACTGCCATCTCACAATTAGGCTTCTTTGATGTATAACACTTGGATTCTTTGATGTACCATCCATGACGCAGCCAAGCGTATGTGATTAACCCGACAAGAACATGAGAGAAATGAAAGTACTACTGATTAACGGTTCTCCGCGAAAAAGCGGGAATACGTTCCTGGCGCTGAAAGAAGCGGCGCAGGAATTAGAGAAAAACGGCATCGGAACAGAGATTGTAGGTATCGGCACTAAGCCGGTACGAGGCTGTATTGCATGCTCAACCTGTAAGACAAAAGGCAATAACAGATGTGTGTTCAATGACGATATTTGTAATGAAGTGTCGGCTAAAATGGCGCAATGCGACGGACTGATTGTGGGTTCACCGGTCTATTACGGTCAACCGAACGGCACGGTGCTGGCACTCGTTCAGCGCATGCTCTATTCGAACGGTGCAGCCTTCAATGGCAAGCCGGTTGCAGGTGTTGCTGTCTGCCGTCGCGGAGGTGCTACGGCGGCACTCCAGACCTTGAACATGCCGTTTCAGTTGCTGAACATGCCGATAGTGACAAGCCAGTACTGGAACATCGTCTATGGTCGCATGGAAGGCGAAGCGGCGCTTGATGCCGAAGGCATGCAGACGATGCGGTCGCTGGCAAAGAATATGGCATTCCTGTTGAATGCCACGCAAGGCAAGCCCCAACCCGAATACGAACCTCGCCAAGCCACACACTTTATTCGGTAATAGTGAACACGCAACGTGCTTCCTACGTACAC